>JAHEEV010000005.1:2164-18454 GCA_024640505.1 Halieaceae bacterium | reverse complement strand
CACCCTGTTCCTCGAAGCGCCTGGCCAGGTCGCGGGTGCGGTCCCACCAGGCCAGGGATCTGGCCAGGTCGTCCACGAATGCCGGATCAAGCCCCAGCGCCTTGCCCACGTCCCGTACCGCGCTGCGGGAGCGGTAGGTGATCAGGGTGGCTGCCAGTGCGGCGCGCTTGCGGCTGTATTTCTCGTAGATGTACTGAATCACCTCTTCGCGTCGCTCGTGCTCGAAGTCCACGTCGATGTCCGGCGGCTCGTCCCGCTCCTTTGAAATGAAACGTTCGAACAGCAGGGAGATCTGCTCCGGCGACACCTCGGTGATGAACAGGCAGTAACACACCACCGAGTTGGCCGCCGAACCGCGGCCCTGGCACAGGATGTTCCGCTCTCTGGCGAAGCGCACGATGTCGTACACGGTAAGAAAGTAGTACTCGTACTCGAGCTCTTCGATCAGCTGCAGTTCCCGCTCGATGCGCTGTTGTATTTCCGCCGGAACACCACCGGGCCAGCGCACGAGCGCGCCCCGGGCCACCAGCTCCCGCAGGTAGCTGGTGGCCGTATGGTCCTTCGGTACCACCTCCTCGGGATACTCGTAGCGCAGTTCATCCAGGGTGAAATCGCACAGGTCGGCAATACGCCGGGATTCTTCCAGCAGGGGCGATGGATAGAGCTTCTGCAGCCTGTCCAGCGACCGCAGGTGCCGCTGGCTGTTGCCGGCGCGTCTGCGGCCCAGCTGGTCGATGCTGGTGTTGTGGCGCAGGGCGGTGAATACATCGTGCAGGGGTTTGCGGGCGGCAGTATGCATCTGGACGTCGCCGCAGGCCACCATCGGCAGGTCGACGTTACCGGCCAGGCGATGCAGGGCGGTGTAGCGGGCGATCTCGTCGTTGCCCAGCAGGTGGCTGACGCCCAGCCATACCCGGCCTTTGCACAGGCGCTGCAACTGCAGCCCCCAGGCGCGGGTCGCCGCATCATCGCGCTCCGGCAGCCAGATCAGCAGGCAGCGTTTCAGGTGGAAGATCACATCCCGCAAGGTTGCCCGGTACTCGCCCTTGGGGCTGCGTCGCCGGGCCATGCTGATCAGGCCCGACAATTCGCCGTAGGCGGCCCGGCCCGGCGCCAGTGCCACCAGCCGGACACCTTCCTCCAGGTTGAGCTCGCTGCCGATAATCAGTTTGATACCCAGTTCCTTCGCCGCCACGTGGGCTTTCACCACACCTGCCAGCGAGCACTCGTCGGTCATGGCCAGTGCGGCGTAGCCCAGGGTCGCGGCCCGCTCCACCAGTTCATGGGGATGGGAGGCGCCGCGCAGGAAGCTGTAGCAACTGAGACAATGGAGTTCGGCGTAGCTCAACATAGACTGTATATATATACAGTATGTCCGGATGGGTCAAATACGCGGACTGGGTGGGCGGGTCGTGCCGCCGAAAGGTGCTCTCGCCTTCTGTACGGCGATTGGCTACGCTGATGGCCATGTTGTCGGGTGGGGTACAGGGCTTGGGTGAGGCGCAGGGTAACTCCGTGGTCGGTTTCGGATACTTTCCCGGTTGATGTCATCGATGGACTGGATCGAAACAGCCAGACAATTGTTCAAGGCAGACAAGCCGGAGCACTTTACCGACTACCGGCACTGTTGCGAGTGTGCGGAGCATGACGAGACCCTGCGGCACGCCGATCTGGATACAATCGGCATGGACGAGCTGGGTAATCCCGGCTGGGACCCGGTTTGTTTCGCAAGCCCCGAGGGAAAAAAATACTATGTGCCCGCTTTTGTGCGCCTGACGATGGAGACCATGGAAGACGCGTTCTACCTGGAGCAGTTCCTGTTCCACCTGGAGGGTGACGGGCCGGGCAATGACTTTGTCGGCCACTGCAGTGACACCCAGCGGGCGTTCATCGCAGATTTTATCGCTCACCTGATCGATCGCTATCCGGGGGAGATCGAGGCGGCTTATTGCGCGGACAGTGCCCTGAGAGTTCATCAGATATGGCGTGTCGGGTGATCTGTTCAGGCCGCAAAAAGATCGGGGCCGGAGAGTCTGCCCTGGCAGCAAGCCGGGTACCGCAAACAGGCCTGCTCCCGGTGCGGAAAGACCCGGACCGGGAGCGGGATGCCCAGGAGCGTGCTATACAGATAGAGACGTTGGCTAACCCGGACCTGCACAGGCGGAAATCGATATGAGCGACACACAGGCCTACATTCACCACTTCAGCCTGGCGGCGCCGGCAGAGGTGTTGGACCAGGTGGTCACATTTTACGATGACGTCCTGGGTTTCAAACCCGGGGACAGGCCGGATTTCGGCATACCCGGATACTGGCTATATTCCGGCGACCAGCCCATTATCCACCTCATCGAGGATCCGGGTCGTGGCGGGGAAAAGTCGGGCTACTTCGATCACGTGGCCCTGCGCTGCACTGATCTCGCGGCGGTGATTGCCCGCCTGGAGGAGAAGGGCATCCCCTTCGGCCAGATGGAGATCAGGCAGCTGAACCAGGTGCAGTTATTTCTTGCCGACCCCGCCGGTACGACCGTGGAGCTGAATTTCCAGGCCTGAGCGGATCTGATCGTTTCGTCCCGGCGGTCCCTGAGTTAACGTGGTGGTGCACAGGGAGGTGCGCCCGATGAACTTATCCAGGTTACTTTGCTATCCGGCTCTGGTGTTTGCGCTGGGGATATCCTCTTCCGGTATGGCCCAGGATCTATCGCTGGAAAAATGCCGGCAACTCAAGGACCAGATCGAGCATTACACCAAATTGCGCAGAGCGGGGGGTTCCGCGTCGAAAATGGACAGGTGGAAACGCCTTCGTGCGGATAAGCAGGGGGCTTACGACCAGGGTGATTGTCGAAAATACCGGGGAAAGCTCAAGTAACCCCCGGACATGAACCCCGTGAAAAGTGTCCCGATTCAGTCTACATTGAGGAGGCAGCCTCCGTTTAACAGTGAGATGAGGGAAGTTGATGGACGCTCTTGCGGCGAGCAAAACGGCGATGGTCACCGCTCTGATGCGGGCCGTTCACACGCGCTGTGACCCCGCCCCGATTCTCGATGACCCGTGGGGTGACCGGCTGCTGCCGGAAGCGGCGTTACAACTGCTGGGGAAGTTTGCGATCGCCGCCGGAGGCGAGGCGGTGCAGGATTCGGACGATATCCAGGCAGTGACTGAAGCCCTTTTGCGTGCCAATCCGGCGTACGCCAACGTCATCGTGAGGGCGCGCTATACCGAAGATGCCCTGGAATCCATGGTGGCGAGCGGTGTCACGCAGTATGTGTTGATTGGCGCCGGTTTCGACAGCTATGCGCTCAGAAAACCTCCCGGTGCCCAACATGTGGATGTGTATGAAGTGGATCACCCGGCAACCCAGTCCCTGAAGACGCATCAGTTGGCTGCATGCGGGGTAAATGGCGACAGGCGACATCATTTCATCCCGGCAGACCTCGGGGAGGAGGACCTGGGTGCCGCGCTGTCACGCTCCTCTTTTGACGGGTCCAGGCCCGCGTTTTTTTCCTGGTTGGGGGTAACCATGTACCTCAGCCGCCAAGCCAATATGGCGACGCTGGAAAGTGTGGCCCGGCATAGTGCGCCGGGAAGCCAGCTGGTATTCAGCTATATCGATCAGGCGCTGTTCGATGCCGGGTCCGGTAAGGAAAAACAGGCCTTTTCCGAATTGGAGCAATCAGTCGAGAGTGTGGACGAGCCGTTTATGTCCGGATTCAGCCCGGCTGACCTGGCCCGGGAGCTGGAGGGGGTCGGGCTGATCCTGGAGGAAGACCTGAGCGACATCCAGTTGGCCGCACACTATGACCCGGACGGCCTGAACCGCTTCAGGTCAACTGACAAGAGTCGCCTGGCGCGAGTCAGCGTTCCGGGGTGCTGATGCGGGAGGGCAGCCTGGCGTGAAACCCGTTATCCATTCCTTTGATGAAGGGAGAGAGTATTACTTCAGGGAGGGCTGTCATATCAACGAACTCTCCAACTCGGCCGGGGACGCGGCTGTGTCGATTGCCCGCGCCCGAGTGGAACCGGGCCGGACGACACGCTGGCATCGCCTGCGCGGCATTACTGAACGGTATGTGATTTTGGAGGGGCGGGGCCTGGTGGAGGTCGGCAGTGAACTGGCCCGCTCAGTGTACCCCGGGGATGTCGTGGTCATCCCGCCGCAAACCCGGCAGCGCATTACCAATGAGAACACCGAAGACCTGGTGTTCCTGGCAATCTGTTCGCCGCGCTTCCTGCCGGAGGCCTACGAAGAACTGGAATCGTGAGTTCCCCGGTAACTGATCTGAATTTGCTGGTCGCCGATGGGCTTCTGGTCCTGCACAGCCTGATCGTGGTCTTCGTGGTAGGCGGCCTGTTTCTGATCATACTCGGAGGCCTGCGCGGCTGGGCCTGGGTGCATAATCGATGGTTCCGGCTGGCGCATCTTGGGGCGATTGGTTGCGTGGTCGTACAGTCCTGGCTGGGTCTGGTCTGTCCCCTCACCACCTGGGAGATGGCGATGCGAACCCGGGCTGGCGAGGCCGTCTATAGCGGTTCCTTCGTCGCCCACTGGTTGAGCCGACTGCTGTACTACAATGCGCCGGCCTGGGTGTTCGTTCTGAGTTATACCCTGTTTGCTGCCCTCGTGGTGGCCTGCTGGTTCTGGGTCAGGCCCGGGGAGAAAGTGTCGGGAAGCGGCAGATACCGTCGCGGATAAAAGCCATTCAGGCCGTTCCGGACCTTCGATATCACCGGAGATATAGCATCCTGATGGCATAAACATGCTCTTCTGCGGAAGCTGTACCGATAGTATCGGGCTCGTTAGTAACCAACCGAACACGTGGTGGTGGTCACCAATCCATTGCCCGACGCAACAACAGGGGTGCAAATACGGACGTAGCCAGAGAGACTATCACCATGGCAGCGAAGACGGTCTGGGGCACGATGCTTTCGCCAAACTGACTGGCCTGGTAAATGACAACCAGGGCTATTTCCGCTCGCGGTATCATGCTGATGCCCAGTAACATGGCGTCTTTCTTTCTGAGCAGTAGTAAGGCCACGCCAGCGACGCCGATAAATTTTCCCAGCGCCGCGACGACAAATAATATAGCACCCAGATCGAATGCGCTGACAAACGAACTGGGGTCTACCTGCATGCCGATATGGATAAAAAAGAAGGGGGTAAAAAACTCATAAAAATACGAAAAATAAGCATCGGTTCGCACCGCTTGCGGGTCTCGACTGAACGCGAGTCCCGCAAACAGTGCGCCAATGGCGAGGGAGAAGCCCATGTAACCGGCAATGACAGCGATCGCCAGCCCTGCGCCCAGAATCGTGATGGTCAGGTCGGTATCCGACCTCTCCACCTTGCGACTGAAGCGGGTGAAACGTGCCTCGAGAAAGTGGGCGAAAAAAAAGCAGCCTCCCAAAAACAGGGCCAGTTTCAGAAGCATGATCAGTGATGTTGAACCGACCAGGGATAGCAATCCGCCATTGCCCTCCTGTATGACGGGAATGACTGCCAGCAGGATGGCCAGCAGCAGCACGCCCGATAAATCGTCCAGCTCGGCAACATCTACCAGTATTTGTCCGGTGTTCGTACGCAATCTGTGCAACTCGCTCCATACACCAACGGAGACGGCGACACTGGTAGCACTGAACGCAGTGGCGATCACAAGCGACGTTTCCAGTGGCAACGCCAGGGCGTAACGGGAAAGTACAAAGCCAAAAAGGAGGTTTGTCAGTACGTCCCCGACCCATATCAGGCTCGCTTCAGGCAGCTTCTGCAGAAGTTTTTCGGTATGGCTGTTCAGGCCCACACGAAACAGGAGCGCGACCACGCCCACCTGGGCCAGAATGGAATAGGTATTCTCAAAGGCAGGGGTAATAAAGCGCCAGGATGAATCCAGCACGCTGATCAGATAACCGAGCAGGATATAGCAAACCAGCGCAGGAATACGAATCCGCTGCATCAGGCTTTTAAGAAATGGGCCCAGCACCAGCAGGACACCCAGGGAGAGCAGTATCGGGTACTCGTCTTGCATGACATCAACACTCTGGTTTTTTGTCGTCGTGCCCTGAGAAGGCCGTCACAAGCTCGAGCTCTGCGTGCCGTTTCAGCCGCGTTTCTTCCAGCCTTCTCCCAGGTTGGCGGCACTGAGCAGGATTACCTCGATCTCCTCAATGATTTCCTCCTGCCGCAGTGCATTGCACTGCCGCTTCAGCTCTGTGGACTGATCGTCAAGATGCCTGACCGCACTCTCGAGATGTCCCACGCGATGATGATTTTCCGCCATGAACGAAGCATAAAGTATTTGGTAAAGTGCGGCGAACAGGTAGTGATCCGTAAGTTCGAGCAGGAACTCCCGCGGATGCTGATTCAGTATCGGTGGGTTTGCAAATCGGCGAGGCTGATGCAGCAGATGCTGAAAGGGGGGTAATATCTGCTGTTGAATGACCCTGCCTTCCACCCCGTGATACACGGCAGTAACCGTGAGCATGGCATGTCGTTGCTGCAGCGCAGTGAGCTCGCGCACGACTGTTTTCAGGACAGCAGGCACTTCCTCGACCACACTGGGTCCCTCCAGGCCGGCCGCTACGCGCTCATCCCCCTTGAGCAGCCCGGACAGCTTCTGTCCCACTGTTATCACAGGTGACCGGGGTGGCGTGTCTGACACCAGTAGCTCCATGTTCTTGAGGATGGCGTGGTTGAAGTTGCCGCAGAAGCCCCGCTCGGAGCCCAGTAAAAGGTATACCTCGGTAGACTCCTCCGCGTCCGGCAGGGTTTCGGGATAAAAACTGACAAAATCGGCGGCCGCTTCCTCGATGCTTTGTACCACGGCGGTTTGTGCATCCAGAAAACGATCCAGTTTCCTGGCTTCGATGTAGGCCAGGTTTTTCATGGAATTCATGATATCCCTGATGTCGGCCAGGCCGCGTCGGTGATGCTCGAGGCGTCGCCTGCGGCTCACCCCTCGTTATTTCCGCTGGCGCGACCCAGGGGGCCGGAAACTGCTGCCACCCACTCCTCCCGTGGGCTGTCCAGCGTAAGCCGGGTATGCCGCAGCGCCTCCTCCAATTCCTCGAGTAATCCAGCAATCGCGTCAGGTTCGCTGGTGTCGAAAAGACCCTCGTTGAATGCAATCAGCCACGCCAACTGGCTTGTGGGCGACAGGGGCGCGAGGCGCTCCTGCTTGAAGATTTGCCGCAACACGCGACCTTTGCGGATTACCGCTTCCATGGATGCTTCGAGGCGAGCCCCGAAACGGGTGAAAACCTCGAGTTCCTGGTACTGCAGATAATCCAGTTTCATGTGCCCCGCCTCGGCCTTTATGCGGGGATGTTGCGCCTGACCGCCGATGCGGGAGACCGAACGTGCGATATCGATGGCTGGTCTGAAACCGCCCGCAAACAGGTCCCGGTCCAGGTAGATCTGGCCATCCGTAATGGAAATCAGGTTGGTGGGGATATATGCCGCTATCTCGCCGAGCTGTGTTTCCACGATCGGCAGGGCTGTCATGGTGCCGCCACCCTGGGCGGCGTTCAGACAGGTGGCCCGTTCCAGCAGCCGGGCGTGAATCGAAAAAATGTCCCCCGGGTAGGCTTCGCGGCCGGGCGGTCGGCGCAACAGCAAGGATAGTTCGCGATAGGTTTTTGCGTGCGTGGACAGATCGTCGTAGATTACCAGTACATCCCGTCCCTGCTGCATCCAGAACTCGGCGACAGCACATCCCGCAAAGGGAGCAACATGCTGCAGGCCGGGCAGCGCACTCGCCTCCGCCACAACCACGGTCGTATATTCCAGGGCACCGAATTCACGGAGGGTCTCGATACTATTCACCACGGTAGAGCGCTTCTGGCCAATCAGTACATAGACACAATAGACCTGGCGGTCACGTTGATTGATGACCGTGTCCAGCGCCAGGGAGCTGCGTCCGAGTCCCTCGTCCCCGATGATCAACTGGCGTTGACCCTTGCCGACGGGGATCATGGTGTCAATAATCCTGGTTCCCGTGTACAGCGGCTGGTGTACGAAATCGCGTGCCATGATGGGTGGGGAGCCAGACTCCAGTGCCTGCCAGCGCGTGTGGGCCGGTTGCGACTTGCCATCGAGTGGCGAACCCAGTGGATCGATGATCCGCCCGAGAAGCCCGTCACCCACCGGTACACTCAGGAATCGGCCACTGCGCTGGACCTTGGCGCCGGCAGTCAGGGTCTTGCTGTCCCGCAAGAGCACTGCCCCTATGAGTTCTTCAGTCAGGTCAAAAACCATGGCCTGACTGCCGTCCTCGAAAGAGAGGATTTCGTCCATGGCGGCGCCCGGTAGGCCGGCTATCCAGGTGATTCCATCCCCAATGGAGACTACCCGACCCTGCTCTGCAATGCGCAACCCCGGCCTGTAATGCTCCAGCCACCTGGCCTGCCTTGCCAGAGGATCGTCCGTTACGTCTGTTATGTCATTGCGCATGGGCGATTACTGCCATTCCCTCGAGTTCATCCTTGAGATTACAAGCCAGAATCCACGCGCCAACGGTAATGCGCACGCCGGCCAGTAACTCGCTGTCTATTTCAAAGTGCACCGGTATATCCAGACCGGTCAGCTCCCGCATTGCTGCCTCCAGTCGCTCCCGCTGGTCATCGTCCAGCGCAAAGGCGGCGCTTGTCACGATGACTTCGGGCGTCTGACCATAACTGCTGCGGATGGCTTCGATGCGCTCGGCGGGGAGCTGCGAGAGGTCGGTGATCACCAGGTCTACCAGGCGCGCCTGAGTTTCCGGCCCTGCTGTCGCGTCCAGCAGCCGTGTTGCAAATAGGGCCGCCTGCCTCAGCGCTGTCTCCTGGGCCAGGTGGAGAGCGCTGGTCTCTCGAGCAGCGGCGACGACTCGCGCCTTTTCACGTTCCTGCTCCAGTTCGAGATGGAGCGCGTTCATCCCGCGGGCCCTCTCCGCCTCGAGTTCCTGCTGCAGCGTGTCGCGTGCCTGCTGGCGCTCCTTACTCCAGTCGGCAAGCCTGCTCTCGTAGAGCTGTTGGCTTTTTTCTGCTTCCGCATTCAGCGCCCTGGCATCTGCCTGGATCTTCTCGATGCCGGCCTTGCGCCGCTCGATCACGTCCAGCACGGGTTTATACAAAAACCGTTTCAGAATCCATACAAGGACCAGGAAATTGATGGCCTCGAGTATGAAGGTAGACCAGCTCAGTTCCACGGGTTATGGCTTCCTGTTGTTTCGCGTGGCGACTCCATTGTCCGTGCTTCCCTATTGCAGGAGATATTCCAGCAGTGGATTGCGAAACAGCACGATCAACACGATGACCAGAACATAGATAGCCAGGGATTCGATCATGGCCAGGCCGATGAATAGCGTCCGCATGATCGAGCGTTCGGCTTCCGGCTGTCTTGAAAGTGCTTCCAGTGCACGACTGATGGCCCAGCCCATGGCAATGGCGGGACCCAGGACGCCGAATGAAATGCCGAGAATTGCCACGACGGTCGATGCCAGCGTGAAGGTGGATAAATCAGGCATAGATTACTCCTTTTCCTGTTCGGGAGGTTGCCGGGACTGTATGCCGCCGGCAATGTAGATCAGCGCCAGCATGCCGAAAATATAGGCCTGTACCAGTGCCTCGATGATATGCAGCATCAGAATGGGCACAGGCGCCAGGAATCCGGCCACCAGCAGGATCAGCAGCGCTGCCATTTCAAGGCTCATCATATTGCCGAATAAGCGTACGGCCAATGCGACCGTGCGCGTGATCTCGCTGATCAGATGGAACGGCAACAGAATCGGGCTGGGCATGATGTAGTGCCGTAAGTAATTTCCCAGTCCCTGAATTCGAATCCCGAACCAGTGTGTCGACAGGAATACCAGAAAGGCCAGTGCGGCTGTGGCAGACAGGTCTCTGGTGGGGGAGTGGGCACCCGGTATCAGTCCCGTGAGATTTGCAATCAGAAGGTAGAGCCAGAGACTTCCCACGAAAGGCATGATGCGCCTGGCGTGTTGAGGTTCAACAGCGGCGATAGCTTCGTAAATTGCGGAGACTATGCCTTCCACGGCAGTCTGCACCGGCCCGGGTTCGAGGGAAAGCCGCCGCGACAGGAGCCAGGTAAACAACAGGATGATGATCATGATAGTCCAGGTGGTGACGACCGTGCTGGTTATCACGACGGAACCTATTTCAATCAGCGGAGCAATCTGTAAGCTTGTTTCGCCCACCGCGTCAATCCTTTATGAACAGGTATACGTTCAATCCGCCCACGAAGACCCCGACCAGGATCAGACTTGTTGTCCACCGGATAGAATAGCCCGTTGCCAGACTGTCCAGCCAAAGACCCAGATAAGCGCCTCCAATCATCGGCAGCACCATCAGCAGCCCCAGAGTACCGATGTAAACGGTCTGACTCAGCAGTGTGGGTCGTTCATGTTCGGCCTTTACCATTCTGCGTGCCTGCCGTTCTATCTTGCTGTGGAGATCCTCCTCCTCCGGCATGGTGACTAGCCCTGGGCCGGGCGGCCCATCTCCCAGAGTCTTTTAAACACCGCCTCCTCCATCTGGTGCAGGCTTTGCTTCATGCCGCGCAGCGTTTCCTCCTCGGCCAAGAGTTGTTCCTTGAGGGACGCGATGATGCGCATGTAGTCATCATCCAGGATGTAGTGGCGGGTGCTCAGGGTAAGAATGCCATCGTTGAAATACAACAATGCGCCGGACGTTGCAAGGTAGGTGAAATCACCCTCACCGATGCGAAAACGAGCCAGGCCGGGCACCAGTGAGGTCATGGTGCGAGCATGGCCGGCGAGTATGCCGAAACTTCCCGAGCTGTCTTCGCCGACGAAGGAGCCTACGTCGGCTATCTCCTCTGCTTGGGTCGCATCCTGCAACTTCAGACTGAAGTGTCTCATGCGTTCTCCACTGTCATAGTACCCCGCATGTAACACTGCTCCTCGGGAATATTGTCATAGTGCCCGGCCAGAAAAGCCTCGCAGTCTGCCAGGGTGCTGCGCAGCGGAACTGAAGTGCCGTCCGTGCCGGTGTGGGAGGCGGTGGTCCAGAACGGTTGGGTGAGATAGCGCTGCAGTTTTCGTGCGCGTAATACGATATTCTGGTCCCTGCTGGAAAGTTCTTCTATTCCCAGCATGGCGATAATGTCTTCAAGTTCCCGGTAGCGTGCCAGGTGTTCGCGAACGCCCTGGGCAATCTCGTAGTGACGTTCGCCCAGGTGGTGGCGGTCCATAAGCCTGCTGCCCGACTGCAATGGATCGACGGCCGGATAAATGCCCTTGCTGGCCTGGGCTCGCGACAGGATCACCGTGGTATCAAGGTGGCTCAGGATGGCGTTGACAGCGGGGTCAGTCATGTCGTCAGCGGGGACGTAGACTGCCTGCACAGAGGTTATTGCTCCATCGCGAGTAGAGAGTATTCGCTCCTGCATTTCCGCCACTTCTGTGGTGAGCGTGGGCTGGTAACCCACGGTAGCCGGCATGCGGCCGAGCAGGCTGGATACTTCACTGCCTGCCTGTACGAATCGAAAGACATTGTCCATGACAAACAGCACCTCTTTCTGCATGCTGTCTCGCAGGTACTCGGCATAGGTGAGCGCCGCAAGGCCGACGCGAAAGCGCACACCCGGGGACGCATCCATCTGGCCGAAGACCATGAGGGTCTGCGGTAATACACCGGCTTTCAATATCTCCTGCCAGAGCTCATGGCCTTCGCGGATGCGCTCGCCCACTCCGGCAAATACCGATACACCCTCATGCAGGGTAGCGACGGCATGCATGAACTCCATAATCAACACCGTCTTGCCCACACCCGCGCCACCAAACAAACCGGTTTTGCCGCCTTTTACGAAGGGGCACAGCAAGTCGATGACCTTGATTCCCGTTTCCAGCAGGTCGCCGGTTCCCACGGCCTCGTCGATGGGCGCCGGCCGACTGTGCACGTTGCGAAATTCGACCGCGGGCAAGGGCTCGCCGTCGTCCAGTGGCTCACCGAAAATATTGAGCAGCCGACCCAGACAATCGGGCGTCACCGGGACGTGGAGGGGAGCACCGGTATCGTAGATAGGCATGCCCCGGTGCAGGCCGGTACTGCGGTGCAGGGTGATTGCGCGGACGTGGCGCTCGTCGAGATGCTGGTGCACCTCAAACAGAAAGGTTTCGCCGTCGAGGTCCGCACACAGGGCCTGCTGGAGCGGCGGCAGCGTATCGCAGGCGATGACAACGACCGGGCCATGAATCTCGATAAGCACTCCGATGGCGTGTTGGTGTTGTTGCTTGCGGGTCACTTTTTCGAGCATGCTCCGAGTATAGGACAAAACCTCGAAAATTAATCCAGGCTGGGTAGTCCTCGGAGTGCCGGTGCGCTTCGTTCGAAAAAAATAATTCAGTATCATGATGCTATCATTCAGGGTAGTTGACCCAGCTGCGACTCGACGTGGCTGGCGGTAGGCCGCGATGCGGTTCTGGCGACTTCATGGGTATCAACTGACGCAGAGTCCAGGAACGGGCATGATTCGATCGGCTTCACAAAAAGACGCTGCCAGGGTGGCGGACATTTATAACCACTATATCCTCAGCTCCATTATCACCTTTGAGGAAGTGCCGCTCTCGACCGCCGATATGGCAGCACGTATTCTCGAGGTGCAGGAAGCGGGGCTGCCCTGGCTGGTGGCGCAGGAGGGTGACGCGGTGGTCGGCTTTGCCTATGCCGGGGAGTGGAAAGGACGCTGCGCGTATCGGCACTCGGTCGAGATCACCGTGTACCTCGACGAAAATTCACTGGGAGCAGGATGGGGCTCGTCCCTCTATGAGGCGCTGTTCGGGGCGTTGCGCCAGGGCACTACCCATGTTGCGATCGCGGGCATCGCCCTGCCCAACCCCCAGAGTATTGCCCTGCACGAAAAGTTCGCTATGCAGAAGGTAGCGCACTTTGCGGAGGTGGGTTACAAGTTCGATCAGTGGATAGATGTTGGATACTGGCAGATAACCTTTCAATAGCGGCAACTGGACCGGAACCGATACGTGAGTGATTGCGACCCCATCAACGTGATGTATGGGGGCCTGGAAAAGCTGGGGCCGGGTGACGACTACATCACCCGCCTGATGTTGCAGAAACTGCCGCGGCGACAGTTCCGTCTTGTTGTAGATGTTGGCTGTGGTTCCGGGCGCCAGACTCTGGTGCTGGCGCGTGAACTGGATGTTGTGGTTCACGCTGTCGACAACTTTGCGCCTTTCCTGGAAGAGCTGAATCAGAAGGCCCGGGTGGCGGGCCTGTCAGACCGGGTGCAGACCCACTGCCTCGATATGGCAGTGCTGGGAGAAAATTTCAGGGAAATCGATCTGCTGTGGGGTGAGGGCTCAGCGTATAACCTGGGTTTTGCCGCAGCGCTGCAAAGCTGGTTCCCTGCGGTAGCGCCCGGCGGTTATGTGGTGCTCAGCGAATTGTCCTGGCTGGATGATGAAGCGCATGACACCGTGCGGGAATTCTGGGCATCGGCCTATCCCGGCATGGGAACTATCGAGGAAAATTGTCAGGCGGCTGTCACAGCCGGCTATCGTCTGTTCGATACCTATACGTTGCCGCGGACATCCTGGGAAAATGGCTACTATGATATCCTCCGCCCCAGAGCCGAAGCGCTGCTCGATCATGCGGATAGCGCTGTGCGTGCCCTGGCGCGGGAGAATCTCGAGGAAATCGACATATTCCAGCTTGCCGGCGACAGCTACGGCTACGTGTTCTATCTCCTGCAGCGCAACTGACCCTGCCGACAAAGGGTAAACAAGGACAGGCCATGAGCAACCTTCCCAACTGCCCCGAGTGCAGTTCCCCCTATGCCTACGAGGATGGCGCACTGCTGGTCTGTCCGGAGTGCGGCTGTGAATGGTCAGCTGAGGACAGGGGAGATGCGGGTGACGGAGAGCAAGCAACGGTGGATGCCAATGGCAATCCGCTGCAGGATGGCGATACGGTCACCGTGATCAAGGATCTCAAGGTCAAGGGCTCGTCCGCGGTGGTGAAGGTCGGGACGAAGGTGAAGAACATTCGCCTGGTCGAGGGAGATCACGATATCGACTGCAGGATTGACGGCATTGGTGCGATGAAGTTGAAATCCCAGTTCGTCAAGAAAGCCTGATCGGCCCGTTGTTTTTCCGGGAAGCACGATATGACTGAGGTCACCGCGCGACTTTCCGTGAAAGTGGTCCCCGGGGCCTCCAGGAGTGCGATCACCGGTTGGCTCGGTGATCGCCTGAAGGTGCGCGTCACGTCGCCGGCGGAAGGCGGCAAGGCCAATACGGCCTTGCGGGCTTTGCTGGCCGATGCGCTCGGTGTGCCGCAATCTTCCGTCGTCATCATTGCCGGGAGCGCAAGTCCCAGGAAGGTTGTGGAGGTCCAGTCCCTGTCCGGGCCGGAACTCAGGGCGAGACTGTCCAGGCACATGGCGTGAGCGGGTGTGGTGTCACTGCCCCGCCACGCAAGAAGCCAACGGACTGCAGGAGAGAGGAAGGCGGCAATGGACATTGAAATCATCGAGGCGGATTACGACGATCCGCGGCAGGCGGGTGATATCGCCTATCTCCTCAACTGCTATGCCTGTGATCCCATGGGGGGAGGAGTGCCGCTGGAGGAGGAGGTGATGAATTCCCTCGCAGCCGAGTTGGCCCGGCGCCCCCACGCGTTCAGCATACTTGCCTACGTCAACGGCGAACCGGCGGGCCTCATCAACTGCTTCGAGGGGTTTTCCACCTTTAAATGCAAGCCGCTGGTCAATATCCACGACGTCGTGGTGCTCGGCGATTACCGGGGCCAGGGGCTGAGCCAGCGGATGATGGCGAGGGTCGAGGAGGTCGCCCGGCAGCGGGGCTGCTGCAAGCTCACCCTGGAGGTGCTGGAGGGTAACCGGGCGGCGCAGAGAGCCTACCTCCACTACGGATTCCGTGGCTATCAGCTGGATCCCGAAACGGGGCACGCCCTGTTCTGGGAAAAGCCCTTATCGGACGCCCCGCAGGAGAGTCCCGCATGATCCATAAGCCCCTATGAAACCGCTGCGCATCCTGGTGGTGCTGTTGTTGACTGGCGTGTTGCTGGCGGCCGGCGGCATCATTTACCTGTTGAACAGCTATACTGCCGCCCCGGTCGACCCCGCCTGGGCGCTGCGGGGAAATTCCGATATTCCCGAGGGCGCGGTCACCGTGCGTTTTTCAGGCACGGCGACGCTGCTGTTCAGCGATGGCGAGACGCAGTGGATGACGGACGGCTGGTTCACCCGGCCCGGTCCGCTGCAGCTGCTGTTCGGCAACATCGGTCCCGATGTGGCTGCGATCACGCGCGGCCTGGCGGACAATGCCGTCACCGGACTGGCGGCCGTGATTCCCGTGCACTCCCATTACGACCATGCCATGGATGCGCCCGAGGTGGCCCGGCGTACCGGCGCGATGCTGATGGGTTCCGAGGCGACCGCCAATATCGGGCGTGGCTGGGGCCTGCCGGAGAACCGGATCCAGGTGCTCGCGGACCGCCAGCCCGTGCGTATCGGGAGTTTCGTCATCACGCCCATCGAGTCGCGGCACTTCCAGTTTCCCGACCCGACCCTGCGCGAGCGGGCCCTGGGGAATCCGGTGATTGACGCACCGCTGGTGCCGCCGGTGCCTGCCTTCGATTACCGGCTCGGCAAGGCCTACATCCTGCACGTGGATCACCCGCGGGGCAGTTGGCTGGTTGTCGGCAGTGCGGGTTACGAGGAGGGCGCCCTGCAGGGGCTCGAGGTCGACGTGGTTTTTCTCGGTGTCGGCGGTCTGGGCTCGCAAACGCCGGAGTACCGTGATGCGTTCTGGCGGGAGACGGTCACGGCAGTGGCGCCGGAGCGGGTCATCCCGATCCATTTCGACAGCCTCACCGGGCCGGTCGAGGGGCCCTTCACCGGGCCTGTCAAAGCCATGGCTTTCCTGTCCGGCGGACTCGAGGATTTATTGGCTTTTCTCCGGCGGCAGGAGCAGGTCAATCCGCAATTGCAGTTCCAGACGCTTCCGCGCTTTGAGGAGGTGGTGCTGTTTGAATAGCGTCAGGCGAAGATGCCGTGGATGTACCACTGCCGGGCCAGGCGGTCGCAAAATATCCAGTAGTGCTGGCCGTGGCGGCTTTCGGCGATGTAGTAGTCCCGGCTGACCGCGTCCCGCCACCAGTTGTCTTCTATCCGCTCCGGGCCGTAGACCAGGTCGAGGGCGCCATTCCAGTACAGCCGGTCCCGGTGCAGTCGCAGAGGCTGTGGCCGGGGCATCAGCCAGAAGGGGCGCTGCGCGCAGTGCCTGCCGGGCTCCCGTGCA
>JAHEEV010000005.1:0-2064 GCA_024640505.1 Halieaceae bacterium | reverse complement strand
CGGCAGCCGACCTGCTCGATGGCCTGCAGTCCCAGCCGGTTGCGCAGCCGGTCCAGCAGCGCGGCCAGTGGCTCGCGCTGCTTGTGGGGGGCGAACAGATCGATGCTTTCCAGTTCCCCCGGCTGCAGCCGGGGACAGGCGAGAGCCAGGCCCTCCACGCTGGTGACGAGCTGTAACTGCTCAAAGCGGATGCAGGTGAGCCGGTACCAGTCCTGCCAGTTGCTGCAGGCACTGGTGCTGCGCACGCTCACCTCCCGCACTTGATGGTCGATCCCGATCAGCTGCCAGCGGATCCCGGCTGTCTGCAGCTGGGTGTTGCGCAGGAAGCGGCACAGGGACTGTAGCAGTAACTGCACTGCCGGTAGCAGCTCGTCGTTGGTTTTTACCTCGTAGCCGAACCAGTACTCGTCACTGAAGGTGGCGGGGGGGCGGAAATCCGGTTGCAGGTCCTCCCGCTGCCCCAGTATCTGCTGTAATACCTCCGTGAATGCCTGGCCGCAGCGCCGGCCCAGTGCCTGCGGCGGCAGGGCCAGGATGTCGCCCAGGGTGTGCAGGCCGGCCCGGCGCAGGGAGTCGACAGTGGTGGCGAAGTCATCCAGCAGTGCCAGGGGGAGGGGGGCCAGGCGCTCTGGCAGAGGGCGGTCCACGGCGGTCGGCGCATCACCGTCGGCAAATGACAGCAGCCAGGCGGCCCGGGGGGTGGGCGCCAGGGCATACTGTACCCGGTAGCCGCGGCTGCCAATGCCGCTGTCCACTTCCGCCAACAGGGTGTCCAAACCGCGGAACAGGGCGAGGCAGCCGCCGATCTCCAGTTGCAGGCAGTCTTCCCGCCAGGCATAGAGGTTGGGAGTGATGCTGTAGGCCCAGCAGCAGAGCTGCTCGAGGCAGCGCCGTTCTGCCGCCCGGTCCCGTTCCAGCGACTGTAACGGTTCGTCGCCCGCCAGGGCCCGCACGGTAGCACCCCCCATGCCCTCGCGGATGCCGAGGGCGGCGGCGCAGTCGTTGGCCCGCACCACCCGCTGTCGGGCCATTACCACTATCGGCTGCTCTTCCGAGCGGCTCAGGCATTGCAGGGGCAGCTGGTCGAAACGCAGGCACAGCCACAGGCTCATGGGTTGCCTCCGGCCCTATGGCAGTTTTTCGGCGGGGGCAGTATCCCCATGATAAAATCAACAATACTGTACATACATACAGTATTGTTGAAGGGTGTGCCCCTGTCCACTACCTGCCGGATGCACCTGTCGCCTGTCGGCGCAGGTGCGCAAGCGCGGCGGGATTTACTCCCGGAAGGAGGGATCCTCCCGGTCCAGCCGGCGCAGCAGGGCGGGCCAGGCGATATTGCCCCCCATGCCGCGGGTGGCGGCGGCCGCGGTGCGGGCCGTATCGTCGATGATGGCCTGGCCCACGTGGATCAGTTCGCTGCCGCCACTCTGGGCGGCCAGCTGGATCTGGCAGGCGGTTTCGAGAATGTACATGGAGAGGAACGCGTCAGCCACGCTGTGCCCGACGACCAGCAGTCCGTGGTTGCGCAGGATATAGAACATCTTGTCCCCCAGGTCCCGCTGCAGGGTTTGCCGCTCCTCTTCGTCCACGGCGATTCCCTCGTAATCGTGGTAGGCGATGGAGGCGAGGGGCAGGGTGGCCTGTTGTGAGATGGGCAGCAATCCGTTTTTCTGTGCAGATACCGCCACACCGGCTTTCGAGTGCCAGTGTATGACGCATCCCGCATCCTCCCGCACTTCGTGGACGGCGCTGTGTACCACGAAACCCGCTGGATTGATCTCGAAAGGACTGTCCATCACCTTATTGCCCTGCAGGTCGATCTTGACCATGTTGGAAGCGCGCATTTCGTCATAGAGCAGGCCGTAAGGGTTTATCAGGAAGTGGTGCCCGTCACCGGGCACCCTGGCCGTGATATGGGTGAACACCAGGTCATCCCAGCCGAAGCGGGCGACCAGCCGGTAGAGGGCTGCCAGGTCCGTGCGAACCTGCCACTCCTCGGTGCTCACGGCCTGTTCTACACCGGGTACGCTCAGTTGCATGATGTCTGCTCCTGCAGGTGGA
>JAHEEV010000162.1 GCA_024640505.1 Halieaceae bacterium | reverse complement strand
TATCTCAATCCGCTGCTCGCCGGAATAGATCCTGACGTCTCCTGGCAGATGTTGAAGCTGTATGAACGGGAGGTGCATCCCCATATTCGGTCTTAGAAAGAACGGGATACAGGTCAGGGGTGCGGATTATCTGCGTCACCATGCAAGCCGGTGCGTGGGTTCTCGCCTGATAACGCCGTGTCAAGTCATGAAGGCGACGATCAGCGGGTCTCGATAAACGCTGCGATGTTGTCGATATCCATGTCGCTGAGTTGCTGGGCCTGGCTCCACATCAATGCACTTTGGGCTCCGCGGGTTTCGCCGCGCTTGTACTGCATCAACTTGTCGACAATCTCCGCGGCGGACTGACCCGCCAGTTGGGGGCCGATACCACCCTCGCCGGCTGCACCGTGGCAGGCAATGCACCCTGCATAAGCTTTTTCTCCCAGCTGGGCCGGCGTGGCAGACGCCTTTTCCTCCGCCTGGGCAGCAACGATGGCCAGCACACCGCCTGTCTCCTGTTTCCAGCGCTCATAGCACTCGCCGGAGCAATTGTGCACGTTTCCAGGGGGGTATGAGTTGTTTTGCATCGCCCAAAGCGGCAACCCGAAGGCGAAGCAGGCAAAGAGTACCAGGCTGATAGTGTGCGCGTTCATGATTCATCTCCAGTGCGGTATGCGCGGCATGCCGCGCGAAACGAGTAAGTGTTCGTTTAGTTGCCTGGATACGCGGCTTACGGCCGGGCAGCCCAGTTTCAGCGACCGTCTGTCCAGGAAATCCCTGAACAGGCTATGGACAGCGCTGTTCATGGGCATCATGACCAAGAGATATCCGCACAAAACCCGTTCGGCGATCGGCGTGTCTACTGATGACCCAGAGGAAAATACACAAGCTGCGATTCGCAGGTTAAACTTAAGTAACTCCAGGAATACGGTAATGGATCAGGAAATCACAGAAAACTCCACCGCCGACTTTGACAAGGAAGTGGACTGGTTGATCGCCGGTGCCGGCGCCGCCGGTATGACCGGCGCTGTGGTGGCTCACCAGTTGGGAGGCTCCGTACTGGTCGTTGAGAAAGAACCGTTGTTCGGCGGCACTACGGCCAAGTCCGGGGGAGTAGCCTGGATTCCGGGCAACCACCGCCAGGCGGAAGTGGGCATCTCCGACACTGTGGAAGAAGGCTACAGCTACCTGAAGGGGCTGATCGGTGATTCCGTTGCGGATGCTCGCGTACGCGCCTATGCAGAGCAGGCTCGCGACATGCTGCAATTCATGATGAACCACAGCCATGTAGACTATACTGCCCTGCCTGAGTACATGGATTATTACGAAACCGTTCCCGGCTATAAAACCGGGGGGCGCTCGATGGACCCTGGCACCATCAGCCTGCGCAGCCTGGGCCCGGAGGGCAGGCATATTCGTATCGGCCACTACGACGACCTCTTGATGCCCTTCAACATCACTGTGCAGGAGGGCCGCAAGCTGGGCGATATGAACCTCGGCAGCTATATCACTGGCATTAAGCTGATGCTGCGCTACCTTCTGGATGTGCCGGCCCGCCTGCGCAAGGATCGCGATAATCGACTCACTCTGGGTACTGCGCTGGTGGCCAAGCTGCGGCGATCATTGATGGACCGGGACATTCCCGTCTGGCTGAACACCCCGATGCAGGAACTGCTCACGGAGAGCGGACGAATTATCGGTGCAGTGGTAGACCACGAAGGGCGCTCATTGCGAATCCGGGCCCGCAGAGGTGTGCTGTTAGCCACCGGTGGTTTCTCCCAGAACGCCGCATTGCGGCAGCAACACCAGCAGGCCCCTATCGGTGCTGACTGGAGCGCCTCGGCTCCGGGGGCGAGCGGCGACGGCATCCTGATGGGGCAGCGGGTGGGAGCCGCCCTGGATTTCATGGGTAGTGCCTGGTGGTCGCCCACTTACATCATACCCGACGGTCGTGTGGTGGCGCTGATCGCGGGTAAGTCCAATCCCGGTTCCATCATGGTCAACACTCTTGGTAAACGCTTTGCCAACGAGGCCCAGCCCTACGAGGACCTGGTAAAGGCCCAATACGCCAGTAACGCCCGCGGAGAACAGTCTATCCCCTGCTACCTGCTGTTCGATGCCGCTCATCGCCGCCGCTACCCCATCGGGCACATCAAACCGGGAAAGGTGGCGGACGACAGCTCGATTCCCCGGGATTATTTCGATACCGGGCTGCTGACGGTAGCACCCACCCTGGCGGAACTGGCGGACAAGCTCGGCATGGATGCGGAGACGCTGGAAAGCACGGTAGCACGGTTTAATGAACACGCCCGCAGGGGAGAGGATCCCGAATTCGGCCGCGGCGAGAGCGAGCATGATCGCTACTATGCCGACAAACGTGTAGGCCCCAACCCCTCCCTGGCGCCGCTGGACGAGGCTCCCTACTATGCGCTGCTCTGCCATCCCGGCGACCTGGACACCAAGGGCGGACTGGCCTGCGACGAATTCGGCAGGGTACTCAATGAGGACGGGAGCCCGATAGCCGGGCTTTATGCCGCTGGTAACACAAGCGCGGCGGTCATGGGTGATACCTATCCTGGCGCAGGCGCGACCATCGGCTCGGCGATGACCTTTGCCTACATCGCAGCACGACACGCCTTCGAGGGCTAGAATACGCAGGACGTAAAAAACGACAGGAGGAAGCCATGAACGAGGCTTTACCAGAACCTTACGTGATAGAGGGTAAATTACCGGACCGCTACCCCAGGGGCTGGTTCTGCATCGGCACCGATTACGAATTTACCAGCGTACCCACCAAGCTGGATTATTTCGGCACGTCATTGGTAGCTTACCGCGGCGCAGACAGCGGCGACATACACGTGCTGGACGCGTATTGCCCCCACATGGGGGCCAACCTGGCTGGTGGGCAGGTTGTCGGAGATTCCGTGATCTGTCCCTTCCATGCCTGGAGCTGGGGAGCCGACGGTTTCTGTAAAGACATTCCCTATGCGCAGAAGATTCCCGCTAAGGCGCGGATAAAGTCCTGGCCGGCTATGGAACAGAATGAATTGGTCTACGTGTGGCACGACCCGGATGGTGGGCCGCCTATCGAGGCCCAGGCCATCCCCCGGGAAGACGAGATCTATGATGAGGCCTGGACGCCCTGGGTCATTCGCCGGGTAGAGGTTGGGAGCAACTGCCGCGAACTGATCGATAATATGGCCGACAAGGCCCACTTCGTCCCTGTCCACGGTGCCGAGGAAATCACCTTTTTCCAGAACATCAGCGAGGCCCATACCTACACCCAGCTGATGAAAGGTAAATCTATGGGCGGTGTGATGGATTCCAGGGCCACCTATTACGGCCCCGGCTACATGTTCCATAGCATGACAACCGATATGCCCGATGGCGTAACAGCGCGTTTTCTTTCACTGGTGATGAACGTGCCTACCAGCTTGAGCAGCTTCGAGTTCCTGGCGGGATTCAAGTATCCGATTCCCCCGGGCATGGAGGGCAATACCGTTGCGCAGATCGCCCACGTGAACGAGATCATCGACCAGAATGTGCAGGGCGTCTTTGCCGACCTGGCAATCTGGCAGGACAAGGTTACCATCGACAATCCGCTGCTTTGCGACGGCGACGGCCCGGTCACTCGCCTCAGACAGTGGTACAACCAGTTCCTGGTGCCGGTAGACCAGGTGCCGGCCTCACTGGCCGGACGCAAGGTGTACGACAAGAGCTAGAGGGCGAATACCCCGGTCTTTGCAGTGGTTGCAGTCTCGTGTGCCTGTGAACGAATGTCTCACAGGCTGGCGTCGATCCGGGGGTCAGTTCAGCGTTCCCCCGTTGGGCATCTTTCGTGAGCCTGGCTCATAGTGATAGGCGTAGCCATGACATATTGTGCGCGTGATGCCCGCTGCAAATGCATTGCCCATCAGCAGGTAATAGTCCTCCAGGGTCAATCCATTGTAGTTGCGGTCCATGGTGATGAACGACTCCGAGCTGATAGTCGAGCGACCGGCAATGTGACCCGCGGACGCGGCCAGCTTGAGGAACTCGAAGCTGCCGCCCGCAAATAAGCCTTCCGCTTCAGGGATGTCTGCAAGCTGGTACACGTCCAGGTAATCGCCGAAACCGCCGTGAGCCTGCAGGCGCAAGTCTATGCCCTGGCTGTGAATCCACTGCCGCAGAGGCTGCACGAATTCCGATATGAACAGGGCCTGCCGCGTGAGTTCGTAATCTTCCCGCACGCGCTCGGCCTTATCCTGTTCCCCCCGGTAGGCCGCCCCGGGCGGCAAGATGACGTTCAGGTACTTTGATTCGCCGTGTTCGCGA
This sequence comes from Halieaceae bacterium, assembly GCA_024640505.1. Classification (GTDB taxonomy): domain Bacteria; phylum Pseudomonadota; class Gammaproteobacteria; order Pseudomonadales; family Halieaceae; genus JARRPM01. The sequence goes on along the minus strand of JAHEEV010000162.1, from coordinate 2,803 downwards.
AACATTAGTGGCAGGTAAGGCCGAAGGTCGTAGCCGTGCTGCGCGCGAAAAGCTGCCGCAAACACAGACGACCAGGGCAGCTCTCCGATAAGCTCGAAGCTGTCGATGAAGAACGCCCGGGGCTTCAGTGGGTAGAGGCCCCGCAGCCAGGGGTCGCCCAGCTGGGCGATGTACTCCTGTGCCCCGCGGCGGTCCAGGTGATCGACCACAGGGCTCGATACACGCCCATTTTCATAGGCCGAGGCAGCGACGTTGTGGGCCGTGTCGTTCTGGTACAGCGCGAACAGGCGGTAGGCACCGGCATCCAGTTGCAGGTCAACCCTATCGCCGCGCGGATCAGGTGCCAGTGTGCGCAGCGCCGAGAGGGTGGGCGGCTTCGTGCTCTTGTCGATACGGGCAATCACCGCGGCGCGCAACTGCAGGTCAGTGTCGAATCTGCCGATAGTATTGGCGATAATCCAGTTGCTCGGCCGGCTATAGAATGGCGCTCCCGGTTGGGGCAGCGACACCTCGCCGTCGTGCGGCCCGCTCAGGTCGCTGGTAGCCAACAGCAGTTGCTGCTCGGGGTAGTCGCGGATGAACGGCCCTCCGCTGGACCAGCCACTGCCAAGCGTCAGGTCGACCGCCAGGTCCAGTTCTCCCGCTTTTGCCATGACGTGGCGCACGTTCTCCAACCAGCCAGGGCTGCCCACCTGGTAGATCCGCTGCTCATTGTCTTCAAGGTGCTGGTGGGTCAGTCCGATGGTGAGGGTCTGTATCTCCACGCCGCCAAATCCCGCTTTTTGCATGCTTTTCAGTTCTGCTTCCAACTGCACTGCATCCACGGCATTCCCTGGCCACCACCAGCGTATGTAAGGATGGAAGTGCCTGGCTGGCGTGTCCCACCCGGCCTGATTCAGATCACCGGAGCCCTGCCCGGATCGGTCGACAAGCAGCAGACGAATGCGTCGAGCGGGCACCTCCAGTTCTATGGAGCTCGCGTTAGCGATCGTTCGCCAGTCTGCAGAGGCGGGGTCCAGTACAGCGACACCGCTTACATCACCGTTAAATGACACGCGTTGCCTCACCGGTTGGTCGCCTTCGTTGAACAGCAGGAACAGATCGGCACCCTGCAGGATGCGGTGCAGAACCCGTAAATCCAGCGTCGGGCCGTCGACCCCTGAAAGTGGTGCAGTGATTCCCAGGGCCTGCAACCCCTCAAGAATAGCCGCACCACTGTCAATTGAGCGCACCAGACCCTCGAGTTCTGTGTTGAGCTCGGCGACCGCCCGGTCCCTGGCCTCGTGCTCCGCCCAGCCCGTTGACCGGCTGGGTAAGGAGCCGAGCCACAGTACCGGCACGCCCGCCCGTGCCACACGGATGATGCGCTGCAGCAGCTCAGGGTCGCTGGCATGCAGGTCCGAGACCAGCAGTACCTGGTAGCGTTGCACTCCTACCGTGAGCTGTCCGTCTGACACCGTGGCGGCGAGCAGGTTACGCCGGCTGACCCGGTCATAGCCGAAACTGCTGTAACTCAGTGCGCGACTGATTTCTGACTCCCCCGCATTGGGTTGCAGGCCGCCGCCGATGGCCGGCGTGTCGGGCCACTCCTGAGCCGGGAACAGCCAGGCCACAGCAGCGCGTGACTCACCGCGGGTCATCGCGTAGGCCAGCCGGGCCTGTTGCAGGTTGAACGCGGGCAGTGACTCCCACACCGGGTTTTCCTCACGCGTATTGCTGGTCATGGCGAAGGGGCCGGTGGTGTAATAGTCGGAGAACAGCGAATTGATGAACGGGTACCAGTACCTGGGTGGCGGGTCGGCGTAACCCCCGGAGGCTATCCACAGACCGATGAGCAGTGCAAAGCACACAACTGCGCCAGTAATCCAGCCCAATACCCTGTAGATCGTTTTCAGCTTCGTCTCCATGCTCGGTAGTAGAATTTCAGTAACCGGTCCGCAAATCCTGCTCCCTCATGCGATGCCTTTAAATCGCGACAAACCAGTTTATGCTCCCTTGCAATGTCTGGCACTTATTTGCAGCTCTGCAACTCGCTCTTTTCCGACCCCCGGGTGGTGAGGCCGGCACTGCCATCTCAGGAGCCAATGAGCACGAGAAATCCCGCGGGTGCCAGGCTCGCCGCCAGCATGACTTCATTGATGTCGCGGTGCTCGAGCCAAGTGGGTGCACTCCGATGTTCAGGTTTGCGCCAAAAAGATTCGATTCTGTCCGCCAGGGGCACATACTTCACCAGCGCCTCGAGCCGGGGCAGCGTTGGCGATGCTGCAAGCGGGTGACGCGATTCACGGTGAACTGCTTCCCCCATCAACTCCACGGCATGCAGCCCGATCGCCAGGCCCAGCTCCCGGAAAGCGAGCCGCCGATCCGCCGGTTCGGCCAGCTCCCCGCTTTCGGCGAAATACTCCAGACCGGCGAGCGACGCTGTGAGCAGGGTTGCCAGGAGCCCTTTGTCCACCAGTTCGCCGCCTTGTATCAGCTGTTGTAAGCGATAGGCATCCGCCAACAGTCCTCCGATGCCCAGTGGGTCAGTGGTGGCCCAGTCGCGCCCCTCGACCATGGCCGCAAAACCCCTGATCTCCTCCTCGAGGTTCGATCCACCTGCTGATTCAGGCACGCCAACAGCGGCGGCGTGGAGTTGAAGACAGGTTATGTAGCCATCCAGTGGATCATGTTGCCCCATGGAGGGCACCTGCGGACGGCTGAGGTCTATGCTCATCTTCCAGTACATTCTGCGTGAGCGGTGGCTGATGGAAGGGACATAGGAAAAGGCAGCGTACGCGGTCTCTGCAAGCTCCCGTGCCCA
>JAHEEV010000161.1:2686-7121 GCA_024640505.1 Halieaceae bacterium | reverse complement strand
TTTTCAAGCTTGGCCAGGGTTCGGCCCGCCATGTAGAAGGGGATGCCCCGCTGGGCCAGTGATTCGGCAATGATCTTGCCGGTGTAGCCACTGGCGCCGTAGATGAGTACTTTTCTTTCGTTGGACATGGTGTTGCCTCCTGGGTTGTTATCTCGACGACGGGTGAAACTTTAGTAAAAACCACCTGGGAATCGAATGTGGTGCCGGGACAGTAATTTGTGATTTTCGGCCATCGAGTCTAGACTGGGGCCAGGCCCGCACGGATGACAAAATAAAATGGCCAAGACACTGCAAGACCTGCCGCCGCACCCGATGCGCTCCCTGTTACCCGCACTGGGGGTGATGGAAGATCTCGGCTTTGATCATCAGTCCTGCCTGAAGGGCACCGGCATTCTCCTGTCCCAACTCAAGGACAGCAATGCACGCATGTCGCTACAGCAGGAGCTGGAGTTTTACCGCAATACCCTGGAACTGTCCGGCAATCCGGCGATTGGATTACAGCTGGGAGAGAGTTTTGTACCACAGCGCTACGGCCTGTTCGGTTACGCCCTGCTCAGCGCGCCCACCTTCCGCCACGCCCTCGCACTCGCGGGAAAGTTCGGCCGCCTGACCTTCAGTTTCTTCACATTGAATTACGGCGTAGCGGGAAAACACACATGGTTCGAGATGAGTGAACCTCCACCCTTTGAACGGGAACTGGTCGACCTCTACCTGGACCGGGACCTGTCGGCCGCTGTAGTCGATTTCAGCGAATTACTGGGGAAGCCATTTCCCGCTGAAGAGTTATACCTGGCCCACGACGGTCACGGCAGGCAATCTCTGTATCGCGAGCATTTTGGCTGCGAGGTACATTTTTCGGCGGATACCGGCAAATTAATTTTCAGTTCTTCCATTCTGGATGATCCCCTGCCGCAAGGCGACCCGGAATCGTCCAGCCATTTCCAGCAGCAATGCCAGTTGCTGTTGGCCAAGCTGACGACCCACGGCCACTTCGTCGACGACGTCCGTATGTTAATCCTCTCCCGTCCCGGCTTTTTCCCCGATATCGATTACGTGGCGGAAAAGTTGGATATGTCGGTCCGCACCCTGCGGCGCCGCCTGAAGGCCGAGGGGGCGACCTACCGGCAACTCACGGACGAAATCCGTTTTGGGCTGGCCAGGGAGTACCTGGCAAAGACCCGGCTGCCGGTGGAGGAAATCTCCGTGCTGCTGGGTTACACCGAGCCCGGAAATTTCAGCCACGCTTTTCGTCGCTGGAGTGGCCAGTCTCCACGGGATTACAAACGAAACCCTGCGAGCTAATGTTCGCCGCTTTTTTTACCTGGCAGCTGGGTCCCGACAAATTAAGCGGCCCAGGGCGATTCAAATCCGTTGCCCAAGCTCAACGATTTGTGGCGGCGCACGCTGCCGTATCCAATCTTTTCAACCTGGGAAGGCATTTGGTTAGAGCAGAGCACTATCGAGATCTTAGAATGAGTGGGTTTGCAGAATGGAGCAGGGCTGTTGCTTGAGATATCGAGGCCAGATTTCCTGGGTCTGGGAGAGTTAACTTGTCGATACCTTTTTACGGGAGCGATGTTCAGTGATGGGTGAACCTGATGAGCTATGCTTGCGTATATCGATTATTAAAACCATGCCCATGCAGTAAACCGGAGGCCCCTTATGATTCGAATTTTGACACTGATATCCCTGCTTATCACGGGCTCAGCGGCCCAGGCCAGCTGCCCGGAGTTCCTGGATCACTCCATGCGCAAACTGCACTCCAAGGAGCAGATAAACTTGTGTGAAGTGCAATCCGGAAAACCGATGTTGATTATCAACACCGCCAGCCATTGCGGCTTTACCCCGCAATTCAAAGGTCTGGAGGCGCTATATCAAAACTATCGCGACCAGGGACTCCAGGTCGTTGGCTTCGCCAGCGACGACTTCTACCAAGAGGCAAATGACGAAGAAAAGGCGGCAGAGGTCTGCTACGTCAATTACGGTGTGACCTTCACCATGATCGCGCCCAGTCACGTCAAGGGCAGCAACGCAAACCCGGTTTTTCGCGAATTGGCAGATCAGAGCCAGTCGCCTTCCTGGAATTTCAACAAGTACTTGCTCGACAGCTCGGGCAAGGTAGTCCAGCACTTTGGCAGCAATACCCGCCCCGACAGCGAAGACCTGAAGGCAGCCATTGAGAGTGTGCTGTAATCGGGCAAGCTTCGCTGAACTGGATTCAGTTTGATGCCACATTCCTCGAGCCCCGGGACAGAAGACCCGCGCTGTATTCTGGTGCTCGGTGACCAGCTGAGTCATGACTTGTGTGTGCTAAGCGATGCCAGGCCGGGCGTTGATGTCATCGTCATGGCCGAGGTGCGCGAAGAAACCTGCTACGTTCAGCACAATCGACATAAACTCGTACTCGTCCTGGCCGCGATGCGACATTTCTGTGGCGAACTGCAAGCCAGGGGTTTTACTGTCGACTATTACACCCTCGAAGACAACTTGCAGAGCATTGGCGAGGCCCTGCAGCAGTCTATCGCCCGTCACGGTGCCTGTGCCGTCAGGTGCTGTGAACCTGCAGAGTACCGATTGCTCACTGCCATGCGCAAATGGCAGGATACATGGAATATTCCCACCGAGATCCTCGCCGACGCTCGATTTCTGTGCCCTCTCGATGACTTTCGACATTGGATATCAGGTCGCAAGCAACCCCGCATGGAACATTTCTATCGCCAAATGCGCAAGCGGCACAATATTCTGCTGGACGACGCAGGTGGCCCGATTGGCGGTAAATGGAACTATGATGCCGAGAATCGGGCGGGCTGGCGCAATAAGGATGAGCTTCCCAGCCGACCGGTGTTGTCACAGGACGATATCACCACAGAGGTCATGGCACTGGTAGAGAAGGAATTTCCGGCGAACCCGGGCGATCTCACCCAATTCAGTTTTGCCGTCACTGCGGAGGAAGCCCAGCTCCAATTTGAATGGTTTCTAAAATTCGCCCTGCCCTTTTTCGGAAAATACCAGGATGCCATGGCGGAGGAGTCGCCCTGGTTATTTCACAGCCTTGTTTCCATGTACCTGAATATTGGCCTGCTATGCCCGCTTGATGTGTGCCGCCAGGTGGAAAACGCCTGGCGCGACGATCAGTGCAGTCTGGCGGCGGCCGAGGGTTTTATTCGCCAGGTGTTGGGCTGGCGGGAATATGTTCGCGGCATCTATTGGCACGCTATGCCCGAATACGCGCGACACAATGCCTTGCAGGCCACCAGACCGTTGCCGGCATGGTTTTGGCAGGGCAGCAGTGGCTTGCGCTGCCTGGATGTGGCGATTACCCAAAGCCTGGACCTTGGCTATGCCCATCATATTCAAAGGCTGATGATAATTGGCAATTTCGCGCTACTGACGGGGCTGGAAGTGAAGGCGGTATGCGATTGGTACCTCGCTGTTTATGTAGATGCCTATGAGTGGGTTGAACTGCCGAACACCCTGGGCATGGCGCTCTACGGTGACGGCGGCCTGATGGCCAGCAAGCCCTATGCAGCGAGTGGAAAATATATCCAACGACAGGGAAATCACTGCAAGTCCTGTCGCTTCAAACCTGCAAAAACCACCGGCGAGGACGCCTGCCCCTACAACAGCCTGTACTGGCGCTTCATTGATCGCCATAGCGATACGCTGTCGGGCAATCCAAGGATGTCCCTGATCCTGGCCAATTGGTCGCGTCGGGATGATGACGAAAAGGAATCCATTCTACGTTGGAGCGAGCAAGAGCTGGAGAGGCTTGCTCCCGCTTGACCCCGTATTAATGGGCAGCGTCTGGCATATGGGGAAAACCCTCGAGATTTTAGATGCTCTCAAGGCCCACCCGGGCTTTAATCCAGCCAGCACGAGCTGTGCCTCGTGCATGGATGACTGATGTCTGCGAAGCCCCACCAAAACACCAGGTAAGCCTCTCTGTTCCAGGTGATCCCCTTCGCGTCCCGCTCCGTAACATGTGTAATTACTAAACAAACGGAAGGGCTTCAAACATGTTTGGACTATTCAAATCATCACCGGTCAAGAAATGGCAGAAAGAGCACGAGATGCTGTTGACCCAGGCGTTTCACGCGCAGCGCAACGGGGATATTCGTCTCTACTCGACCCTCACGGCACAGGCAGAGGATATAAAGACAAAAATTGACAACGAGAAGGCTGGCACTAAACACTAGCCTGCTCAAAAGCGCGGCCATCAGATCGTCGCCCGGTCCTTAAACCACGGTTTTACCGAACTGTAGTCGCGGTTAACTCGCATTGCCCACAACACGGAACCGGCTATCATTGCCCCTCGAATTGGATAGTAACCAGAGGGACAATCAAGGATGGAAACAAAGGTAGTAGCGACGGCAGCAGCGAGCAAATCCACCGGTCAAAAGTTCGCAGAGTTTATCCAGGATCCCATGGGCGGTGT
>JAHEEV010000161.1:0-2586 GCA_024640505.1 Halieaceae bacterium | reverse complement strand
ACCTTCTCTTGATGCTGCGCATCAATTCACCTTGTCCCAGTTGGCGCTCTGGTCGGTGGCACCAGCAATGGCCGAGTCGGTGTGTCCTGTTCTTTCCGGCGCAGGTGATACAGGATCCGCCCGATCGCATACGTGAGCGTATCAAGGACTGGCAAAACTCCCCGGTGACAAGCCTGCTGATTAACAGCGATATCACTTTGTTGAGGACTATGGCAGAGTGGGTGCTCTGAGTCGCCTCTCGAGTTGAGGATCCACTCAAGAGCAAGGCTGATTGCGAATTCGAAATGAACGGCCACGGTCGCAACAGCCGGGCCTGAAAATAATAAGGATGCAAGTGTCATGAACCCTGGGCACCCGGCGAGTCCGACGGATTTTTCTCCTGCTTACAAACGCTTTGCGCTGGCCATGCTCACCGTCGTTTATGCACTGAATTTTATCGACCGGCAGATACTCGTCATTCTGCAGGAACCGATCAAGGCGGAAATGGGCCTCAGCGACGCCCAGCTGGGCCTGCTCAGCGGCTTTGCGTTCGCCCTGATCTATGTCACCGCAGGCATCCCTATCGCCTTCTACGCGGACCGCGCCAACCGGCGCAATGTCATTTGCGTTGCCGTGGCTGTCTGGAGCGGAATGACCGCGCTATCGGGACTGGCCCAGAACTACGGCCAGTTGCTGCTGGCCAGGGTGGGCGTGGGACTGGGCGAGGCCGGTGGCAGCCCACCCGCGCATTCGATGATCAGCGATTACTTCCCCCCGCAACAGCGAGCTACCGCCCTGTCGATTTACTCCTCGGGAATTCATGTGGGTATCCTGTTCGGCTTCCTGTTCGGCGGTGTGATCGCGGACACTTTCGGTTGGCGCACCGCCTTTATGGTAGTCGGAGTGCCGGGTGTGATCTTCGCCCTGATCCTGCGATTTACGCTGAAGGAGCCGCATAGGGGTCGCTGGGAGCAGACCGGGACCAACGACGCCAAACCGGGTTTGAAAGAGACCATTGCGCTGTTGCGCGACAGGCCATCGTTCTGGTATCTCACCCTGGGCTGCGCCTTCACCGCGTATGTCTCCTACGGCAACGGAAACTTCCTGCCCTCGTTCCTGATCCGCAACCACGGTATGGGCATAGCAGAGGTGGGCGCTGTACTGGCTTTGGTGGCGGGGGTGTCATCGGCGATAGGCACCTTCCTGGGTGGCTACCTGAGTGACAAACTCAGTGCCAGGGATATCCGCTGGTACCTCTGGATACCCCTGCTCGGCATTGCCGTGTCCTACATTCCCTATCTGAATATGTTGCTGACGGAAAACACCAGTTCGGGGCTGGTTGTATTCTTTTTCGCATTGATCGTGAATTCCTTCTGGCTGGGGCCCTGCATCGCTATGGCTCACGCCCTGGTGGCGCCCGGCATGCGCGCGCTGACGTCCGCCGTGCTGTTCTTCGTGTTGAACATCATCGGGCTGGGCCTTGGGCCGTTCCTGACAGGCCTGGTCAGCGACCTGCTGGTACCGACCTACGGCGACCAGGCGCTGCGCTACTCCATGCTCGCGACCATGCAGATGTACTGGCCGGCCATGCTGATGTACCTGCTCGCAGCAAAACACCTGCGGGCAGATCTTGCGAAGATGTCGGTCCAGTAGAGGGCTCCCGCCTGAACGGGAGCACACAACAGCTCATGCCATTGGTTCTTCACTGGCTTCCTTGCTGGTGCAGTGCGGTTGGGCAGGAATCTGCTACCGCGCGCCTTCGGCGTCTAAATTCGCCTCTAAGGCGAATTTTTCGAACGGTGGTTCGAACCAGCGACCAATTGGTTAAAAGTCGACCGACCAATTTCTAGGTGATTGATTTAACTATTATCGGTGACGCCCGTTGCAAGTTGCACCGAAATGCACAACAAAGCAGAACTGATTCCGGCAAAAACCCGGCAGGCCAACTTCATCACGCGGAGTAGTTGGTCACCTCTTCCACGAACCGGCGAAAATCCGGTAAAGATTTTTGGCAGATTGCGAAAACGATTTCCCAGTTAATCGTGTCATAGTTATGCACCGCGACATTTCTAAAGCCAACAGCTTTTCTCATGACTTCGCCGGTCGCTGGTGTAATCGCCCCAAGCCTGGTAAGCGTTGTAAAAACGTCACCCATTGTTGCGGGAGCTGGCTCTTCGGTTTCACTAATGATATGGCTTCCTATATCCACGCAGAGTTGCACGGCGCGGGAAATGTTGAGAACCAGAATATCCTGAATGTCAGGATCTTCGATGAGTTGATCAACATCTGTGGGCGTTTTTTCCGCCACTCGTTTTATACAGCGGCGCAGAGACTCAATTTTCTGTGCAAGTATCAGTGGATCCATGCCGCTCGCCTCTCGGCCAGGGTTCGTTGCTGCAAGGGCACAAAGTCCGCTTCATTGATCAGGTGTTTTGTGAGTAATCTTGCATAGGTTGGATTATCTCCAAGCAGTCGCTTACCTTTCAACACTTGTCCAAGAACGGGTTCAGCCGCGTCATATAAATCAACGATATCCACCGGGCGTCCAAACTCCGCTCCTATTAGCTCAATCAGTTCCAACTTGCGGCTCGATGATATCGGCCTATC
>JAHEEV010000160.1 GCA_024640505.1 Halieaceae bacterium | reverse complement strand
GCTACCTGGTGACCGACTGGCTGATCGCCCTGGCCCGCGAAACGGATCACAGCTTCATGGTAAGGCTGGTCAAAGGCGCCTACTGGGACGGGGAGATCAAGCATGCACAGCAGCAGGGTCTGGTCGACTATCCGGTGTTCACCCGCAAGTGCCACAGCGACGTCTCCTACCAGGTATGCGCCGAGCGCCTGTTGGCGGCTCAGGACGTTATCTATCCCCAGTTTGCAACCCACAACGCCTATACCGTGGCGCTGGTACAGGAACTCGCGTCCGCTGGCCAATCCTTCGAATTCCAGCGTCTGCACGGCATGGGTCACCTGCTGTTCGACGAGATTCTGGAGAAAAACCCCGACACCCCGGTGCGGGTCTACGCCCCGGTGGGCAACCACAAGGACCTGCTGCCCTACCTGGTGAGGCGCCTGCTGGAAAACGGTGCCAACAGCTCGTTCGTCAATCGCTTTCTCGATGCCGAGGTGCCCACCGGCGAACTGCTTCGGGATCCCGTTGAGGACGCGCGGTCGCAACCGCTGGGGCGACATCCACAGATTCCCGTGCCAAGGGAACTTTATTCCGGCGAGGCAGCGCCGTGGCCCAATGCGCTGGGCATCGACCTGTCCGATCCCCTGGATGTAGTGAACCTGCTGGACACGCTCGCGGTGGCGGCTGCAAGGCCCTGGCAATCGGCTCCCATCATTGGCGGTAAATGGCTTGAAGGAAAGCAGCGGGATATCCGCAATCCCGCCGCCACGGACACGGTAGTAGGCCAGGTAGTGGAAGCGGATGACGAGGCCATCGAACAGGCGCTGCAACGGGCAACGGCTGCCCAGGCCAGTTGGAATGCTGCCGGCGCGAAGCAGCGGGCAGACTGCCTGGAGCGTACAGCCGAGCTGCTGGAACAGCAGTGCGGGGAACTGATGGGCCTGATCGTGGCGGAAGCGGGCCGTACCATTGACGACGCCCTGTCCGAGGTGCGCGAAGCCGTGGATTTCTGTCGCTACTATGGCAGCCAGGGACGCGCAGCCTTCGCCCGTTCGCGCCCCCTGCCGGGGCCCACGGGGGAGAGCAACGAGTTGTCACTGCACGGTCGCGGCGTGTTCCTGTGCATCAGCCCCTGGAATTTCCCGCTGGCGATCTTTACCGGGCAGGTGGCCGCTGCCCTGATGGCCGGTAACACCGTGATCGCCAAACCTGCGGAGCAGACGCCGTTGATCGCCGCACGCGCGGTGAGCCTGATGCTTGAGGCGGGCATTCCCGGCGACGTCATACAACTGTTACCCGGAGATGGCGCGCAGGTCGGTGGGGCGTTGGTCAATGATGAACGCGTGAAGGGGGTGGCCTTTACCGGCAGCACCGATACCGCAAAGCTGATCAATCGACAGCTGGCCCAGCGGCAGGGACCGATCGTGCCCCTGATCGCAGAAACAGGTGGACTCAACGTGATGCTGGTCGATGCCACCGCGCTGCCGGAGCAGGTCGTGGACGACGTCATAACGTCCGCCTTCCTGAGCGCGGGCCAGCGCTGTTCGTCACTGCGGGTGCTTTACCTCCAGGAGGATATCGCCGACACGGTCATTGCAATGCTGCAGGGCGCGATGCAGGAACTGGAGGTGGGTGACCCGGCAGCCCTGGCCACCGACATCGGACCTGTCATCGATACCCAGGCGCGCAGTATGCTGGAGCGCCACGCCACCCGGTTGCGCGAAGAAGCCAGGCTGCTTGCCTGCTGTGAGCTGGGGCCACGCCACGGCAGCGGTCATTTCTTCGCCCCGCAGGTGTACGAAATACAGCGTCTTTCGCAACTGCCCGGCGAGGTTTTCGGGCCGATACTGCACGTCATCCGCTACGCCGCTCGTGAGCTGCCGCAGGTGCTGGAGGATATCAACGCCTCGGGGTATGGCCTGACGCTCGGTGTGCACAGCCGCATCGACGGCTTTGCAAGGGACGTATTCAATGCCACCCGGGTCGGCAATACCTACATCAACCGCAATATCGTCGGCGCCGTGGTGGGGGTGAATCCCTTCGGCGGCCAGGGTCTGTCGGGTACCGGCCCCAAGGCAGGGGGGCCGCACTACCTGCTTCGCTTTGCGACAGAAAAAACCCGTACGGAGAACGTGACGGCCAAGGGCGGAAATACGCAGCTGTTCAATCTGCAGGAGTAGGACCGTATACCGGCCCGGCCTCACCCGCAGCCCGGCTTTGCCGTCCGCCCGGGGGTGAATGACAGGGACTGGCATGGTGTTCTCACATGCTGGTATCGTGAGCCTCTGCATGAGGGAATCAAGATGACCAGTCGGTGACCACGAAAGCCAGGACGCGATTCGGCACCTTCAGCGGTGTGTTCACCCCCTGTGTGCTGATGATTCTCGGCGTGATCCTTTACCTGCGTATGGGCTATGTGACCGGCCAGGCAGGACTGCTCGACTGCCTGTTGATCATAGCCTTCGCCAAACTCATTACCCTCCTGACAGCCCTCTCCCTGAGCAGCCTGGCGACCAATACCCGGGTGCGTGGCGGTGGCGCCTACTACATCATCAGTCGGAGCCTGGGTGTCGAGTATGGCGGGGCCATCGGCCCGGTTTTTTTTCTGGCGCTGGCAACATCCGTTGCGCTCTATGTGCTGGGCTTTACGGAGGCCGTCCTCTGGCTATTTCCTGACCTGCCCGTCTCGTCAAAGCTATGCGCCACGCTGGTAAACCTCTTTGTTTTCATCTGCGTTTACCTTGGCGCGGCCTGGACGATCAGTCTGCAGTTCGTCATTCTCGGCGTGATGATCCTGTCACTGGTGTCTTTCTTCGCCGGTGTGTTACCGACATTTTCCATGGCATTGCTGCAGGCCAATGTCGCACCCGCCTACACGCCCGGCAATAACCTTTTCACCCTGTTTGCCCTGTTCTTTCCGGCAGTCACGGGTTTTATGGCGGGCGCCAATCTCTCGGGGGATCTCAAGGATCCCGGCCGCGCCATTCCCAGCGGAACCCTGCTCGCCATCCTTGCCACCGCCATCATCTATGTGGCCGTCGCCGTCGCCCTGGCGGGATCACAGACCCGGAACCTGCTGCTGCAGGACACTTTCATCATGGGTACGGCCTCACACTGGCCGGCACTGATTGCCGCCGGAATCCTGGCAGCCGCCCTCTCCTCAGCTCTCAGTTCGATGATGGGTGCGCCGCGAGTCCTGCACGCGCTGTCCCGCGACAACGTCTTCAATCCCCTGCAGTTTTTCGGCCGCGCCACAGGCAGGGACCACGAACCCAGGCGTGCGATCATCCTGACATTCGCCATATCGCAATGCAGTATCCTGCTGGGCGACCTGAACGCCATCGCCCCGCTCATCACCATGTTTTTCATGATTACCTATGGCGCCATCAACCTGTCATGTTTCTACGAGTCAATAACGCGCAACCCGAGTTATCGCCCGGTGTTTCCACTGAGCCACTGGAGCATCGGGTTGCTGGGTGCGACCGCCTGTCTGGCCGCCATGTTTCTGATGGCACCGCTGTGGGCGTTGGCGGCGATCGCACTCATTGCCGTGTTGATGTCACAGATAAAACGCTATGAAATCCAGTCTCACTGGGGGGACGTGCAATGGGGCAACGCCTATGAGCGGACGCGCAGGGCTTTGCTCAGCCTGGAGGAGGAGAAGTACCACCCGAAAAGCTGGCGGCCCTCGATTCTGGCCGTGAGAATCGGCCGCTGGACAGACCACCACCGCACCGCAGAGTATGCCTCCTGGCTGCAGGGCGGCCGTGGTATCGTCACGCTGGCACAGGTGGTGCCCGGCGAAATAGAGAACCGCATGCAGCGCCGCAACGAAGAACTCGCTATCGGTCGCCAGTTCGTGCAGGAAGAGGACCTGGACGTCTTCTACGCGGTCATCGTCGAAAACCGGCTGGTCGACGGACTGCAGGCGCTGCTCCAGAGCTACGGCATAGGTAACGTGCGCCCCAATACCGTTTTATTCGAATGGGAAGAGGACCCGCTGCACGCCGCCACGCTGGCCTCCCTGGTGGAGACCGCCAGGGCATTCGAGTGCAGCGCGGTGGCCGTGCATACTGATGTCTCGGTGCCCCGCTGGAAGGCCACTACCGGAACCATAGACGTCTGGTGGAACAGCCGGAAGAACGGGGCACTGATGCTGATTTTTGCGCATCTTCTTACCCATGCCCATTCATGGCGAAACCACCCGATCCGGTTACTGCACGTGGTCGGGCCGGAAGAAAACAGCGGGGAGATGCTGGCTGCCCTGCGGGAATTACTGCTGACCGCGAGAATCAAGGCAGAGCCGCAGATCATAACCTCCGGGGATGTGAGATCCGCAATTTCTGACCACTCGCGCGATGCAGCACTCGTCATACTGGGCATGGATCCCCCGGAAGAGGTAACCGATGAAGTCTGGCATGAAGACCTGCAGGACCTCGTCCGGGGTCTGGGTGACCTGGTCCTGGTATCGAATGCGGGTAATGTCAGGCTTGGCGACTGAGACCAGGGCCCGCTCCCGGTATCCGAGTCGGCCCTAGGTGTCAGCAATCAGCGGCTGACCCGCACGCTGATACCATAGTTGCAGGCTGTCCCATATCTCCTCGGCCGTCTCCGCGTACCAGAACAGGTCCCGATCCTCCGCATCGATGACGCCCTCCTCCACCAGGAAATCCACGTCGAAGGCCCTGCGCCAGAATTCTTCACCTACCAGCACAACCGGAAGGGGCTTGATCTTGCGGGTCTGCACCAATGTCAGGGTTTCGAAGAGTTCATCGAACGTACCAAAGCCGCCCGGGAATGCCACGAGCGCCCGCGCGCGCAACATGAAGTGCATCTTGCGCATGGCAAAATAGTGAAACTGGAAGCACAGATCCGGTGTCAGGTAGGGATTGGGAAACTGCTCATGTGGCAGTGAAATGTTCAGGCCCACCGTGTCCGCGCCGACATCACTGGCACCACGGTTCGCGGCCTCCATCATCCCCGGCCCGCCTCCGGTCATGACCACGAGCCTGGAGTCCTCTACCCCGCTGCCGGCGCGGGCGACCAGTTGTGCGAACTCCCTGGCGATATCATAGAAGCGACTGTTGGCCTCGATGCGCCTGGCAATGGCCAGTTCCTGTTCCAGCTCTGCGTCTCCGGGACAGTTTCCTACCGCTGCTTCCAGCTCGGATACCCTTTTCTTTGCCACTTTGGGCTCGACGATGCGCGTACTGCCGAAGACGACAATGGCGTGTTTTATTCCATGCCGGCGCATCAACCGTTCGGGCTTGAGGTAATCGAGCTGCAGTCTGACGGTTCTGGCATCACCGCTGCTCAGGAAACTGACATCCTCGATAGCGGGCAGGTAAGAGGGGCTTTCCATGATTGCACTGATGCGCTCCTCGCAGGAGACATCATCCGAGGACGGTTTCGGGACCTCCCAGGGAAGCCTGGTCCTGCGGTGAGTCGGATGGGCCGGTTCCGGGACAGTCAGTTTCTTTTTCTTGTCATTCAAGGTTTCTTATCCTCCATAACGGCAGCCAAAATTGTACACTGACCGCGGCTCAGATGCGCTGCCCCCTTCGCTCCGGTACGGGCAAGCATCGAGGGTCAGGGACGGGTTGGCGTGACGACCGCCTTATGCGGTACGCTCCGGGCACTTCACCAACGTCACTGCGGGAGATTACACGGCACCATGGGACACAAAGGCAGGCTGGGTCTGGTACGCCATGGCCAGACCAGCGCCAACATCGAGCATGTATGGCACGGTCGGACCGATACGGAATTGACCGAACTGGGTCACCAGCAGGCGGCGAAGCTGGGACGACATTTTCATCATTACATGCAGCCGGAGGTGATCTATGCCAGCCCACTGCAGCGGGCCAGGCTGACCGCCCAGGCCATCGCCGACAGGTTCGACTTGCCCGTGCACCTGGACCCGCGCTTAATGGAGTTCGATCTCGGGGATTGGGAGGGCGTTACGTTCGAATCTCTGCGCAACGCCGATAACATCATGGAAAAGCTCGTCTTCGACCCGACATTCACGGCGCCGAACGGAGAATCGCAGAACCTGGTAAAGAAACGGATGGTAGCGGCGATCGAGGAGTTGACGAACAGGCATAGCGGCCAGAATATCGTGGTCGTTGCCCACGGTGTCGCCATAGCCATTGCACTGTCGCAGTTTCTGGAGGGAGACAGCACCCATTGGCCAAAATACACCAAGGGAAACACGGCTTTTTCAGAGTTGTGCCTCACGTCCAACAAGCTGCTCAGCTACAACAAAATGGATCACCTCGAAGCCGGGCAAGACAGCTGACCAGCGGACTACACCCGGGTTCACAGACTGGCGAGAAAGGTATCGATGGCGCTGATTGATTCGGGCTCATCGAGTGTCGGCGCATGGCCGCGCCGGGGTATCTCCGCCACCTGCAAATCCGGTTTACGCCGGCGCATACCATTAACACAATCCGGCGCAAGAATATCGGACTCGGCTCCCCGCACGACCAGCATCGGCAAGGCCGAGACCGCCTCAAAAACCGGCCACAGGTCAGGTGGCACGGCACCGGAATCCTCGTCAGCCATGGGCTCCGCGATGGCCGGATCGTAGGCCAGCACCGGGATACCACCCTCGTCGCGGTACACGCCCCGGGTGAACGTCTCCCACTGCGCCTCGGAAAAGTCGGGGAACGCTATGCCGTTGATCGCCTTCTGCTGGGCGACAGCCTCCCCCCACGTCCTCACGGGCGCAGAGCGGCCGACATAGCCCTGGATCCGCGCCAGGCCACGGGGGTCGATTTCCGGACCGATATCGTTGATGACAATCCCTGCGATCCGCCCGGGTTGTGCGGCGCCCATCAACAGCGACATCAACCCGCCCATGGAGGTACCGACCAGGATGACCCTCTGGAACTCGAGCCGGTCCAGCAGTGCGAACATGTCCTGGACATAGGTTACCGGCGTGTAGTGGGCGATGACCGGGTCGTAGTCCGAACGTCCCCGGCCACGCTGGTCAACGGCGATCACGCGGTAACGTGCACTGAGGTAATCCGCCAGTCCAGTGAAATCTG
Organism: Halieaceae bacterium; assembly: GCA_024640505.1. Taxonomy (GTDB): domain Bacteria; phylum Pseudomonadota; class Gammaproteobacteria; order Pseudomonadales; family Halieaceae; genus JARRPM01. The sequence goes on along the minus strand of JAHEEV010000160.1, from coordinate 197 downwards.
CCGAGTTGCGCGTCAGCCCGTGCATACACAGGATGGGCGGACCCGCGGGCGGCGCACTGCGGCTGGGATAATCGCGCGCGTAAAGACGCAAACCGTCCGCGCTGCCGGACCACAGGTCGGCGTAATCAGTCACGTTACCGATTTCCATATGTCTGGCATGGCTGGCGGTTAAGGTGTTGGTCGAACTACCGGCCAAA
>JAHEEV010000159.1 GCA_024640505.1 Halieaceae bacterium | reverse complement strand
GGACGTATCGCGCCGATGCTGCTGACATTGATGATGCAGCCATCCCCCTGCGCTGCCATACGCTGTCCGACCAGGGCCGCCAGGCGAAAGGGACCCTTGAAGTTGACGCCGATGATCTTGTCGAACAGTTCCTCGCTGACATCCGCCGGGGTCGCCGTCACCGGCGACATCCCGGCGTTGTTGACCAGCACGTCGATTTTGCCGAACTCGCCATAGGCCACCTCGACCAGTTCCTCGACTTCCTGCCAGTGACCCACGTGGCAGCCGTGGGCGAGCGCCCTGCGACCCAGGGCGCGCACCTCGTCAGCGACCAGGTCGCAGGAGGCCTTCTTGCGGCTGGTCACGATGACGTCCGCACCGCGTTCGGCAAATGCCCTGACCATCTGGTACCCCAGGCCCCGGCTGCCACCGGTGACAAGCACCACCTTTCCGCTGAAATCAAACAGGGGATCCATACGATTTCTCCTCCTTGGTCCGAGCCGGCCGACACTGTGCCTGTCCGACGGCTGCTTCGCGCATGTTTCATGGCGTGTAACGAAAGCCACACTCTACTCCATCGGGATCGCCCGTCACAGCGCCAGTGGTTCAGGATCCGTTGCTGGAGCCTCGACGATTAACATGCTTAAATCGTGGTTGGCCGGGCGCAGCAACGCATGACAATAAAGACTGTCTTTAAAACTATCGCTTTCACGTTGCTGCTCGTGGTCGTGGCCGGCGCGGCCATGGCACTCTGGCTGCGCTTCGAGTTTGCGCGGGTGAAGGCGAGCCCCGATGCCCTGTCATCCTGGTATCAGGTTGCAGTATCACCCCTGGAGCCCGGCAACCGGACCGCAGCCCCCTGCAAGGACCAGTTTCCACACCGCAAGGCGTTCTTCGGTGCCCTGCATGTGCACACCGCGGCCTCCTACGACAGCAGCGCGTTCGATGTCACCACAACCGCGGACGAAGCCTACCGCTTCGCCAGGGGTGAGGCCGTTCCCCTGCGTCTGAGCAGCGACCCACCGGACTTTACGCCGCCCACGGTTCGTATCAGTTCGCCCCTGGATTTCATGGCGGTCACCGACCACGCCGAAGCGCTGGGAGAAAACCGCCTCTGCTATGACCCGGACAGCCCGGCCCACGATACCCTGGTGTGCAAGCTGTTCCGCGGCGACCTGCGCCTGCCGGTGGAGGATCACTTGCAGTCCATCGTGCGCCTGGCCACGCTGGCCATCTTCGGGCAGGACCGCTCCACACGGGTCTGCGGCGAGGACGGCCGGCGCTGCCGGGAATCCGCGTTGGCGGCCTGGCGCGACAACCAGCGCAGCACAGAGCGCTGGCAGGACCGTGCCGGGCGCTGTGAATTCACCACCTTCCACGCCTACGAGTACACCCTGGCCGAGGCGGGCTCCAACCTGCACCGCAACGTGGTGTTCAAATCCGATACCGTGCCCCAGGCACCCCTGAGTGCAAAGGATGCCCCCCGACCCGAGCTGCTCTGGGAGTGGCTGCGTCGCACCTGTATCGAGGGTTCCCCGGCCTGCGATGCCCTGGCGATACCCCACAACAGCAACTGGAGCAGCGGCCGCATGTTCCACCCCTACAGCAATCTCGACCTGCCCGTGGACGAACAGCGTCAGCGCGCGGCGCTGCGGGCCGCGCTGGAACCACTGGCGGAAATCATGCAGGTCAAGGGGGATTCCGAGTGCCGCAGTGGCATCACCAGCGTCTACGGCGCACCGGACGAGTTCTGCGATTTCGAAAAGCTGCGCGCTCCCCGGGAGGTCATTGCGGACTGCGGGGAGACGCAGGGCAGCGGCGGTATGTCGCTGAAGGGCTGCGTATCCCGCTACAGCTACCTGCGCTACAGCCTGGCAGCCGGCCTCTCGGAACGGGAAAAACTGGGCGTCAATCCCTTCGGCTTCGGCATCGTGGCCGCGACCGATACCCATACGGGTCTGCCCGCGGCAGGACTGGAAAAAAATCACCCCGGCTCCCATGGCAACGACCGCGACGTCCAGCGTCGCCTCCTGACGAGGGTGGAGGTGCCGGGCGATATCGCCACCGGCTCGCCGGTGCGTTACAACCCGGGGGGTATCGCCGGCGTCTACGCAACCCGGAACAGTCGTGCCGCCCTGTTCGAGGCGATGCGCCGCCGGGAGACGTTTGGCACCAGCGGCCCGCGCATCACCCCCCGGTTCTTCGCCGGCTGGGATCTGCCGGAAGCGATCTGCCAGTCACCGGATTATCTCGCAGTAGCCTACCGGGGAGGCGTGCCGATGGGGTCGGATATACCCCCTGCCCCCCGCGGGGCGAAGGGCGGCCCGGTGTTCACCGTGAGTGCCCAGGGCGACCCCCGCAGCGGAGCCAACCTGCTGCAGCGGGTTCAGATCATCAAGGCCTGGATCGACAGGGAGGGTCACACCCGCCAGGCGGTCTACGACGTCGCCGGGGATCCCGGGAACGGGGCGGCCGTCGACCCGGAGACCTGCGCCGTTTCCGGACCCGGTTTCAGCCAGCTTTGTGCCAGCTGGCGAGACCCGGAGTTTGAGCCCGACAGGGCAGCTGTGTACTACGCCAGGGTACTGGAAAACCCGGGCTGCCGCTGGAGTCACCACACCTGCCTTTCACTGCCCCCGGACCAGCGCCCCGAGAGCTGCAGCGACCCGGAGCTGCCCTGGCAGATCCAGGAGCGCGCATGGACCTCTCCGGTCTGGTACTATCCGGCCACAGGCCCGGGCGGTTAGCCCAGCTGTAGGAGCGCAGCGCGCCAGGCTGTGGGAGCGCACTCCGTGCGCGATCGCCCGCGGAGCGGGCTCCTACAGAAACCCCATCGCCCGCGGAGTACCCGGTAAGATTGGTTTGGGTCGGTCGCCGGGCCGTAGGAGCGCACTCCGTGCGCGATCGCCCGCGGAGTGCCCGGTAAAACGGGGCAGGCCCCGGGCTCCTACAGGGTTGGTGATCAAGGAGGAGGCTAAATGTTCAGACTGGATGGCAAAACTGCCCTGGTGACCGGCGCCGGCCGCGGTATCGGCCTGGGAATTGCCCGCGCCCTGGGCCATCAGGGCGCGCAACTGGTGATCAACGACCTTTTCGAGGACCGGGCGGAGGCCGCCAGAGACGAACTCGCCGGCGAAGGCGTGGCGGCGATCGCCGCTCCCTTCGATGTCACCGACGGCGACGCCGTGCGCCGGGCCATCGAAGCACTGGGTGCGGTCGACATCCTGGTCAATAACGCGGGCATACCCGGTCGCGAGGGCATGGAACTCAAGGCGTTCGTGGACATGTCCCCGGATGAGTGGCGCCCCCAGGTGGACGTCAATCTCTACGGCGTTCTCAATACCACGCATGCGGTGCTGCCCGGCATGCGTGAACGGGGCAGCGGCCGGATCATCATGGTCAGCTCCGACGCCGGCCGGGTGGGCACCCAAGCCGGCGTCACGATCTACGGCAGCTGCAAGGCGGCCGCCGTGCAGCTGGTGCGCAACCTGTCCCAGGAAGTGGCGCCACTCGGCATTACCGTGAACGCCATTGCCCTGGGCCTCATGAACAACCTGCCGGAGGAATACAGCGACCACCTGGTTCGGGGAATCCCCCTGGGCCGGCTGGGGACGCCGGAGGATGCCGCGGCAGCCGTCGTCTACCTGGCCAGTGCGGAGAGCAGCTGGGTTACGGGGCAGCTGCTCCCGGTCAATGGCGGCAATGTGCCCGCCTGAAAGTCATGCAACGTATGGAGGTAATGTAATGAAAATCAACCCTGGACTTGTAGGCCTCTGGTCCACCCTGCTGCTGGCGCTCTGCCTGGTGGCCTGCTCGGACGGCTCCGACAGCACGCCCGGAACAGCTCCCCAACCCGAGTACAAGCCTATCGTATTCATTCACGGGCAGTACGGTTCAGCGCAGCAGTTTGAGACCCAGGCCATGCGCTTCACCAGCAACGATTATCCCCAGGCGCTGTTGTTCGCCTTCGAGTACGACACCAACAGGGAGGAGAATCCACTGGCGGACCTGGACGTTTTCATCGACGACGTGCTGGCGGAGACCGGAGCAGAGCAGGTCTACGCCATCGGCCACTCCCGCGGCACCAGCCTGTGGACCGGCTACCTGGAGGATGAGACCTTCTCCGGCCCGGATAAGGTAGCCAAGTACGTCAACATCGACGGACGCTCACCGGAGGAACTGCCCGGCGGCGTGCCCACCGTGGGTATCTGGGGCGAATGGAACAGCGCCGACAGCGGCTACAACCGTCGCGAGGATAACAGCGACGCCCGGATCGGCCCCAACCCTGAAGATAACTTCCACTTCCCCGGGAAGTCCCACAGCGAGGTAGCCAGCTCCGCGGAAGCCTTCGCCATCATGTACGAGTTCCTGACGGGGTTGCCGCCGGCCACCACCTCGGTGGTTCCGGTCGACGGTGCGGTCATGGTCGCCGGCCGCGCGGTCATCTTTCCGGAAAACGTGGGGTTCGACGGAACCACGGTAGAGATCTGGGATATCGACCCATCCACGGGACAGCGGACCTCCGACGCGCCCCGCGACAGCTTCCAGATTGGTCCCTCCGGAAACTTCGGGCCGGTTGAGCTGACCAGCGGCAGCTACTACGAGTTCGCCCTGTTGCGCGACGCCTCGGACAGTTTTCCCGTACCCTCGGTACACCACTTCTATAGCGAACCGTTCGACCACGACGATTACTTCCTGCGCCTGCAGGCGAGCCGTCCCGGCGAGAGCCTGGAGGCCTTCATCCCGCGCTACGAGGATGCCACCGGCTTCGTCATCACGAGAATGCGTGAATTCTGGGGAGACCAGGGCGCAATGAGCGACGAGCTGTTCGTCGATGGGGTCAACGTGCTGACGCCTGCCATCAGCCCCCGGGCCGCAGGCCCTGGTTCCGGCGTGAACCTGGCCGTGTTCCTGTTCGATGAAGGGGGTGACAAGATCACCGACCTGGAGAAGGGCGAGATTTTCCCCTTCAACGGGATCACCTTCCTGACCGGCGCCGACGTGTTCACGCCCGCTTCACCCGGTGGCACCGGCACGGTCGAGTTTTCCCTGGTGACACGGGGCGGCGGCGAGACCCGCCTCAACGTGCCGAACTGGCCATCCTGGGACAACCGGGTATCCGTCATGTTCCGCGACGATCGGGAATAACGACTGATCAGCGTCCGGCGTTGCGGGGCCACGCCGGACGGGTGGCCCGTCACTGCGGGGACGCAGACTCCTGCGACAGGGCCAGGGCCACGGCGGTGGTGACGACCACCTCGTCCACGCTGGCGCCCCGGGACAGGTCCGCCACGGGCCGGGCAAAACCCTGGAGAATGGGGCCCACGGCCTGGGCGCCCGCCAGCTGCTGGACCAGTTTGTAGCCGATATTGCCCGCATTGAGATCGGGGAAAACCAGGACGTCGGCCGCACCGGCCACCTTGCTCTCGTGCCTGATCTTGGCGCTGGCTATGGCGGGTGCCAGGGCGGCATCTGCCTGCAGTTCCCCGTCGATGGCCAGTGCCGGGGCCAGCTTCCTGGCGATCTCCAGCGCTTCCGTGACCTTGCCGACCAGGGGATGGTCGGCACTGCCGTGAGTCGAAAAGGACAACAGGGCCACCCTCGGAGGTTTGCCGAAGAGGCATTGCGCGCTGTGCGCCGACGCCACGGCGATCTGCGCCAGTTCCCCGGCGTCCGGCGCCACATTGAGGGCGCAGTCGGCGAAGACCAGCGGTTGCTCGCGTCCCGGGACGCTCATCAGGAAAAAACTGGACGGCAGGGTGATCCCCGGGGCGAAGCCGATGCAGAGACCGGCCGCCTCGATGACCCGCCGCGTCGGGTGGGCGATACCTGCCACGATCAGGTCGGCGTCACCCGCCCTGACCATCATCGCGGCGAAATGGAGCGGTTTGCGCAGCAATCTGGCGGCCATGCCGGCTTTCGCCTTTTCCCTGCCCTGAAGGTACAGTCCGGTATAGCGCTCCCGCCGGTCACTGGTCAACGGGTCGACGCGTTCCAGGCCGTCCAGTGATACATCGGCGGCAAGTGCCGCCGCCTCGATGTCCGCCGGGTCACCGACCAGGACCGCACGGGCGATTCCCTCATCCACCACGCGGCGAGCCGCCTGCAGGATACGCGGCTCCGCCCCCTCCGCATAAACCACACGGTAGCGGCCCTGCCTGGCGCGATCGATAAACTGCTGCATCGCGGCGTCAGGACCTATCGCCGGTCGATGGGCGTGTAGGGTCTCAGGTCAGGTCCGTTGTACTCCAGCAACGGGCGGATCAGAATGTTGTTTTCCTGCTGCTGCAGCACCTGCAGGCTCCAGCCGGGAACCCGCCCCACCGCGAAGATCGGCACGAACAGGTCTTCCGGTATGCCGTGCAGGTGATAGATCACGCCGGAATAGAAATCCACGTTGACGTTCACCCCGAGGCGCGCGTAGGGCTTCATGGCCTCCACCAGGGCCTGCAGGATCGCCTTCCAGTGGGGTTGCCCCATCTCCTCGGACAGGCGTTCCATACCTTCCCGCAGGTGACGGGCGCGCGGATCCTCCGCCCGGTAGACACGGTGCCCGAAGCCCATAATGGCTTCCTTGTTGGCGCGCTTGCGCTTGACATAGGCCGCGGCGTTGGCGGGTTCGCCGATCTCCCGGGCCATATGCATCACATCCTCCGCCGCGCCGCCGTGGGCAGGACCCGACAGGGCGGCGATCGCCGCGGTGATCGCCGCATGCAGGTTGGCATCGGTGCCGGTCACCACCCGGGCGGTAAACGACGAGGCATTGGAGCCGTGCTCCGCGTGCAGGATCAGATCGAGGTCCATCAACCGGGCGGCGTCCTCACTGGGCGCCTCGCCCTTGAGCATGTAGAGGAAATTGGCCGCATGGCCGAGCTCTTCACTCGCTGCCACCACATCCTCGCCATTGCGGATGCGGTGGTGTGCCGCGACGATCATCGGCACCTGGGAACTCAGGCGGATACCCTTGCGCAGCACCGCTGCCGCGGAATTGTCGGACACCTCGGGATCGAAGGCCGCCAGTGCGGAGACCGCGGTGCGCAATACATCCATCGGATGACCCTGTTTTATGGTCGAGATGATGTCGATCACCGGTACGGGCAGCTGCCGCCCCGCTTTCAATTGCGCATCGAAGGCCAGTAACTGTTCAGCGGTGGGCAGCTCGCCGTGCAGCAGCAGGTAGGCGGTCTCCTCGAAGGTCGAGTGTTCCGCCAGGTCGTGGATCGAGTAACCCCAGTAGCGCAACTCGCC
>JAHEEV010000158.1 GCA_024640505.1 Halieaceae bacterium | reverse complement strand
CGTGCTCGAATTGCTTTACCAGGCCTACCACAACCTGCAGGACTGGGAAAACCTGGCGGGATTGCTGCCGGAGCTGAAAAAACACGGGATTCTACCTGAGGCCGAACTCAAAAGGCTGGAGAGCGAAACCTGGATCAGGCGGCTGGAACAGAGTGTGACACGTGGCGAGGGCTCGGCCGGTGCAAGGCTGCAGTCCGCCTGGGATAGCATGCCGAACGCGCTCAGGCGCCAGCCCGAGGTGGTGCGAATTTACGCCCGGATGCTGGTGGAGCAGGGAGAGTACGCTGTGGCCGGGAAGGTCATCGTGAACGCGCTCAAGCACGGCTGGGATCCGGAACTCGTCAGGCTGTATGGGTGGATCGCGGGAGATAACCCCCAACGACAGCTCGCCCAGGCCGAATCCTGGTTGTCGGCCCACCCGGATGATGCGGAGTTACTGCTCTGCCTCGGCCGTCTCTCCGCCCGGGACAAACTCTGGGGCAAGGCCAGGGACTACTTCGAGAGAAGCTATCAGTTGGAGCGGCGCCCGGAAACCTGTGCCGAGCTGGGCCGTCTGCTGGTTGCCCTGGGGGAGCCCAAGGTCGCTGCTGCCTACTTCCGCGATGGCCTGTTACTGCGCGAGTCCGGGCTGCCCACCCTGCCGATGCCCGAGAACGTAGTGCCCCATTCCCATCAGCTGGCGCCGAACTGAGTCAGTTCGGCGGCGCCTGCCGGTCGATACCCAGCGACTCCCACATCGCATCGACGCGCTGTTTGACCGCCGCGTCCATTGCTATGGGCCGGCCCCACTCCCGGCTGGTCTCCCCGGGCCATTTGGCCGTCGCATCGAACCCCACCTTTGAGCCCAGGCCGGCAACCGGCGAGGCGAAGTCGAGGTAGTCGATCGGGGTATTGTCGATAAACACCGAGTCGCGCCGGGGGTCCATGCGGGTGGTGATGGCCCAGATCACATCTTTCCAGTCCCGGGCATCGATGTCGTCGTCGGTAACGATCACGAATTTGGTGTACATGAACTGGCGCAGGAACGACCACACGCCGAGCATGACGCGCTTCGCGTGACCCGGGTATTCCTTGCGCATGGTCACGACTGCCATGCGATAGGAGCATCCTTCCGGCGGCAGGTAGAAGTCCACGATTTCCGGGAACTGCTTCTGCAGTAGCGGCACGAATACCTCGTTGAGCGCTACGCCCAGCACGGCGGGTTCGTCCGGAGGGCGACCGGTATAGGTGCTGTGGTATATCGGTGCCTCCCGATGGGTGATGGCCTCTACCGTGAAGACCGGGAAGCGCTCGACCTCGTTGTAGTAGCCGGTGTGATCGCCAAAGGGGCCTTCATCAGCGAGTTCTCCCGGTTCCAGATAACCCTCGAGGATATACTCCGCTGTCGCGGGTACCCGCAGACCATGATCGCGGCACAGCGCGGTGTGGCACTCGGCGAGTTCCGTCTTGCTGCCCCGCAGCAGTCCCGCGAAGGCATATTCTGAGATGGCGTCGGGAATCGGGGTGACTGCGGCCAGGGTGGTTGCCGGATCGGCGCCGAGCGCGACGGCAACCGGATAGCGTTGTCCGGGATTGGCCAGCTGCCAGTCGCGGTAGTCCAGGGCTCCGCCCCGGTGTGACAACCAGCGCATGATCAGCTTGTTGCGTCCCAGCAATTGCATCCGGTAGATGCCCAGGTTCTGCCGCTCCTTGTTAGGCCCCCGGGTAATGACCAGGGGCCAGGTGATCAGGGGTCCCGCATCCCCCGGCCAGCAGGTCTGGATCGGCAACTGGTTGAGATCGACTTCATCGCCCTGTTTGGCGTGATACTGGCACGCCGGGTTTTTGACCAGCCTGGGGCCCATATTCAGCACCTGCTTCAGTACCGGGGCCTTGTCCCAGGCGTCACGCAGGCCCGTCGGCGGGTCCGGGTGGCGCAGGTACGCCAGCAGTTCGCCGACCTCCCTGAGGGCCGCTACGGTTTCCTTGCCCATCCCCAGTGCGACCCGCTGCTCGGTGCCGAACAGGTTGGCCAGCACGGGCGTGGTATGGCCCTTCGGATTTTCGAACAGCAGTGCGGGTCCGCCGGCGCGCAGGGTGCGGTCGGCGATTTCGGTCATCTCGAGGTGAGGATCAACTTCCTGGTGGATGCGCCTGAGCTCGCCGCGCTGCTCCAGTGCCGCGATAAAGTCTCTGAGATCTGTGTAGTTCACCGTGTGCCTGCCTGCCCGTTGTCTTTGACCAACGCTGGGACAGTACACCCAGGGACCGGGTGAGGCAACGCGGGCCCGCCCCGGGGTATCCGGTTCGCCGTCGGGCTACTTGCGCTTCATCGACAGGAAGAACTCTTGGTTGGTCTTGGTGTCCTTGAGTTTATCCAGCAGGAACTCGATCGCAGGCGTGTCTTCCATGCCGTGCAGCAACTTGCGCAGAATCCACATGCGCGCCAGTTCCTCCTCGCCGGTGAGTAACTCCTCGCGGCGGGTACCGGAACTGCGGATATTGATCGCGGGGTAGACGCGTTTCTCCGCGACTTTGCGATCCAGGTGCAATTCCATGTTGCCCGTTCCCTTGAACTCCTCGTAGATCACCTCGTCCATCTTGGATCCGGTATTGATCAGTGCGGTGGCGATAATGGACAGGCTGCCACCTTCCTCGATATTACGGGCGGCGCCGAAGAAGCGCTTGGGTCGCTCCAGCGCGTGGGCATCCACACCGCCGGTCAGCACCTTGCCGGAACTCGGGATCACGGTATTGTAGGCACGTGCCAGGCGGGTTATGGAATCCAGCAGGATGACGACATCCCGCTTGTGCTCCACGAGCCGCTTGGCTTTTTCGATGACCATATCGGCGACCTGAACGTGCCGCGAGGGCGGTTCGTCGAAGGTGGAGGCAACCACTTCCGCGCCGCGAGCGCCCACCGAGCGCTGCATCTCCGTCACTTCCTCGGGCCGCTCGTCGATCAGCAGCACGATGATGTAGCATTCAGGATTATTGCTGATGATCGCCTGGGCGATATTCTGCATCATGATGGTCTTGCCCGCCTTGGGCGGCGCTACCAGCAGGCCCCGCTGCCCCTTGCCGATGGGGGCAACCAGATCGATGATCCTGCCGGTCAGGTCTTCCGAACTGCCGTTGCCTTTTTCCAGGGTCAGGCGCTCGTCCGGGAACAGTGGGGTCAGGTTTTCGAACAGAATCTTGTGCTTGGCGTCTTCCGGTTTGTTGAAGTTGATATCGCCGACCTTGAGCAGGGCGAAATAGCGTTCGCTGTCCTTCGGCGGGCGGATCTTGCCGGAGATAGTGTCTCCCGTGCGCAGGTTGAAGCGCCGGATCTGGCTGGGAGAAACATAGATGTCATCGGGTCCGGCCAGGTAGGAACTGTCGGCGGAACGCAGAAAGCCGAAACCGTCCTGCAGAATTTCCAGAACGCCGTCGCCGTAGATGTCTTCCCCGCTCTTGGCGTGACGCTTCAGGATCGCAAAGATAATGTCCTGCTTGCGTGAGCGGGCCATATTGTCCAGGCCCATCTCCTTGGCGATGTCGATGAGTTCCTGGGTGGATTTTGTTTTAAGGTCGGTAAGGTTCATAAGAATAAGTAAGAGTGACTCTGGGGAAGGAAGAAGGAACCGTGTGTAGGCGCCGACGAACGGCGTCAGGGTGCGGAGCTAAAAAATGAGTGGCTGAGTTATTTTTCTGGCACAGGAATGTGCAACGAGAAGGAATTTAGCATGGCCCGCAGACATCGTCTAGCGCTTTTTTGCAAACGATGGATGTCACTGCGGGGATGCCGCACTCCCGGCCCGGGACGGGCCGGAAGGGTCCGGGCGCTAGACGACCTCCTGGATAAATTCGGTGAGCTGCGATTTGGACAGGGCTCCCACCTTGGTCGCTTCCGCGTTGCCGCCCTTGAATACGATCAGGGTAGGTATGCCGCGAATGCCGAATTTGGGGGGGATGTCGGGATTGGCATCCACATCCACCTTGCACACTTTGAGACGGCCTTCGTACTCGGCGGCGATCTCATCGAGCACCGGTGCAATCATCTTGCACGGTCCGCACCACTCGGCCCAGAAATCCACCAGTACGGGAATATCCGAATTCAGTACTTCTGCGTCAAACGTGGCATCGCTGACGTGTACGATCTGCTCGCTCATCAAGGTCTCCGGTTGAAACGCGGCGCGCGCCGCTGGCTGTCGAGGGGCCTAATAATACCACTGGCGGGAAGTGGCACAACCACGCCGCCAGAGTTTTTCGGCATGTGGTTATGCATGGGGGCTATAATGGTTTTTTCAAGCCCTCCACGTATCGAGCCGATAGTGAACGCAAAGCAAATCGCACTGCTGGTGGTGATCGCGGTGGCCGTCGCCGCCTGGTTCTACCTTGATCTCGGTAGCTACCTGCAACTGGAGGTGGTGCAGCAACGTATCGGCGAGCTGCGGGCCTGGTACCGGGAGAATCCGCTGCGGGCCGGCGTGATCTACTTTGTCGTATACGTGGCGGTGACGGCCCTGTCGGTACCGGGAGCCGCGGTGATGACACTGGCGGGCGGGGCCCTGTTCGGATTCTGGTATGCCCTGCTGCTGGTATCCTTTGCCAGCAGTCTCGGGGCAACCCTGGCCTTCCTGGTATCCCGGGTGCTGCTGCGGGACTGGGTCCAGGGACGCTTCGGCCGTCAGCTGCGGGCAGTCAATGAAGGCTTCGAGAAGGACGGCGCTTTCTATCTGTTTTCCCTGCGCCTGGTGCCGCTGTTCCCGTTTTTTCTCATCAACCTGCTGATGGGCCTGCTCCCCATCGGGATCTGGCGCTATTACTGGGTTTCCCAGCTGGGCATGTTTCCCGGGACCGCCGTGTATGTCAACGCGGGGACACAGCTGGGCAACCTGACGTCCACGTCGGGTATCATTTCTCCCTCCCTGCTGGGTTCGTTCGTACTGCTGGGCATTTTTCCATTGCTGGCCAGGTGGTTGCTCAACTACCTGCAGGCGCGCCGTGCACTGGCGGCTTATGAGCGACCGCGTCAATTCGACACCAACCTGATAGTGATCGGCGCCGGATCTGCCGGCCTGGTGGCCTCTCTCATCGCCGCCACCGTCAAGGCCAGGGTGACACTGATCGAGCGGGAGCGAATGGGGGGAGACTGTCTCAATACCGGCTGCGTGCCGAGCAAGGCCCTTATCCGCTCTGCGCGAGTGGCCGACTACGCCCGCCGCGCCGCGGAATTCGGTCTCCTCCCGGTGCCCGTGGACGTCGACTTCCGCCGGGTGATGGAGCGGGTGCAGTCCGTTGTGAAGACGATCGAGCCCCACGACTCCGTGGAGCGGTTCACGGAGCTGGGCGTGGACTGTGTGCAGGGCGACGCGCGGATTGTTTCCCCCTGGGAAGTGACGGTCGACGGGCGGACGCTGTCGGCGCGCAATATCATCATCGCCTCCGGCTCGCGACCGCGGGTGCCGGATATACCCGGCCTGGCTGAGGTCGACTATCTGACCTCCGATACGATCTGGGGTATCAGGGAGCTGCCGGGGCGACTACTGGTCCTGGGCGCGGGGCCCATAGGCTGCGAGCTGGCCCAGGCATTTGCCCGGCTGGGTAGCGCGGTGACGCTGGTGACCCATGCGGGGCGCATTCTGCCCCGGGAAGACGAGGAGGCTTCCGGGCAGCTGATGGCCGCCTTCGAGCGCCACGGCATGGAGGTCCATGTCCGCAGCGAGCCGCGGGCGGTCGAGGCGGACGGCGACGGCGGTTACTGTCTGCTCGATGGTCCCTCGGGCGGCCGGCGTATCCCCTTCGATCGCCTGCTGCTGGCGGTAGGGCGCAGTCCCAACGTGGAGGATCTGGGGCTGGCGTCCCTTGGCATTGCCGTGACAGCGGCGGGTCATGTGGCGGTGGATGACTACCTGCGCACGTCTGTGCCGACGATTCTGGCCTGTGGCGATGTTGCCGGCCCCTACCTCTTCACGCACATGGCCAGTCACCAGGCCTGGTATGCCGCGGTCAATGCCCTGTTCGGGCAGTTCCGCAAGTTCCGGGTTGATTACTCGGTCGTTCCCTGGGCCACGTTTACCGACCCGGAGGTGGCGCGCGTAGGCCTGAGCGAGGCCGAGGCGCAGCAGCGGGGCATCGACTTCGAGGTCAGCCGTTATGGCCTGGACGACCTGGATCGGGCCATTGCCGACGGGGAAGCCCATGGGTTTGTCAAAGTCCTCACCGAGCCCGGCCGGGATCGCATCATCGGAGCTACTGTGGTCGGCTATCATGCGGCGGAACTCTTGAATGAATTCGTACTGGCCATGAAGCACGGGATCGGCCTGAACAAGATCCTGGGGACGATCCATATCTACCCGACCCTCAGTGAGGCGAACAAGTTCGCCGCCGGGGAGTGGCGCAAGGCGCGCAAGCCGGAGCGATTGCTGGATTGGGTGCGCCGTTACCACCAGTGGCGCCGGGGCTAGTGTCCGGCCCGGTTCAGCCAGCCATGCCTCGGGTTGTGAACGCCTGCGGCGGTGGTCCGGCATAACGGAATCTAGTACATTGAAGGCTGTCGATCGGGGCGGTCGGCCCAACAGCCTGCGGGATTGAACGGGGAGGTATCAGGTGGCGAAAGTGGCGGTAGTACTGGCGGGATGCGGTGTATACGACGGCGCGGAGATCAATGAGGCGGTGCTCACGCTACTCAGTCTCGAGCAGCAGGGAGCGAGCTATCAGTGTTTTGCGCCGGACATGGAGCAGATGCACGTCATCAACCACCTGACCGGCGAACCCGTAGAGGGCGAGTCGCGCAATGTCCTGGTCGAGGCCGCGCGCATAGCCCGCGGCAACGTACTCGATCTCGCTTCAGCCAGGGTCGAGGAGTTTGACGCCCTGCTGGTGCCCGGGGGCTTTGGCGCCGCGAAAAACCTGAGTAATTTCGCCGTTGCCGGGGCGCAGATGGTGGTGCAACCGGATTTTCTGCGCGTGGCGAGGGCTTTCCACGCCGCTGGCAAGCCCATCGGCCTGGTCTGTATAGCGCCGGTCATGGCGGCTGCTATCTGCGGCGAGGGCACCCGCTGTACCATCGGTAATGACCCGGAGGTGGCCGCCGCGATCGAGACGATGGGCGGGGAGCACCTGGAGTGTCCGGTGGATGAGTCGCGGGTCGATCGCGAGCGCAAGCTGGTCACCACGCCCGCCTACATGCTGGCGGGAAGTGTCTCCGAGGCCTATGCCGGCATCAGCGACTGTGTCAGGGATGTCCTCGCCCTCATCTGAGTCCGTGCCGGTG
>JAHEEV010000040.1 GCA_024640505.1 Halieaceae bacterium | reverse complement strand
TATGCTTGTCGAAATTGGCCAGGTCGTAGCCGCCACTCAGCTGCTGCGCCGAGAAGGGGTTGACCTCGGCAGATGCCATCGGTGCGATGGAGCTGGCCATGAATGCTGCGCCGAGAGCGACTGCAAGCGGTTTTCTTGATTGTGCCATGATGATTTCCTCGTCAGTAATCCAGTTTAGGTCCCTACCACATTGTTCAGGCTTTCGGCGCCTCCGCGAACAGCATAGCTGCAAATTATGACAGGGTGCGCAAGCGTTAGTTTCATCCGGGTGGGAACAACCACGGTATTTTTCACCGCCAAGCCCACGGAACTAGTGGGGGTTTTTCGCCAACCATTCGGCAACGGACTGCCACTGTTCCTGCAGGCGCTTGCGTGAAACGGCCAGCCGCGTACCGAGATTCTGCGCAAACAGGGAGACCCGGAGCTCCTCCAGCATCCAGCGATACTGGCTTGCCTCGCTGCTGATCAGCGTGAGCCCCGGGCGGTCACGCAGTGCTTCGGAAAGGGGCAGCGTGAGCTCCTGCAACATCACCGTATGTTGCTGGTCCCTGGCATACTGACCTGTGACCCGCTCCAGCCGGGTGCGCACGGCCTTCATATAGCGCGGGTACTGGGCGAACCACTCAACGGGTGTATCCCGCAGGAATCCCGGATGCAGCAGTGTATCCAGCTGCGCCTGGATGTCTGCCCGGGTATCCGGCCAGTTTCCGCGGTCTCCGCCTGCCTGCTTCTGCCTGATCTCGGCCAACACCCTCAGCGCATTGAGTAATACCCCCTCACATTCGTTGGCGCGGTTGATAACCTCCCCCCTGCCGGCGGACAATGCAGCCTGGAACGCGGCTTCGTCGTAGGGCAGAGACTGGTCAAGTGCCATCGATTGCACATAGGCCGCATCGATCAGGTCTTCGAGCAGGGCACCTCTCTCGAGGCCTGCAGCGGCCAGCACCAGGCTGAACTCGTTGCCGCGCAGCATCTGTTTGCGCAGGTACTTGACCTGTTGTGCACTGTGCAGACGCAACAGGCGCAGAACCCCCAACCGATGCTGCAGCAGCGCATCCGCAGGATAGTCGCACAGCTCGATGGCAACACTCTCACCGCCGTCCACCAACGCGGGCCAGGACACGATCTCCACGCCGGCCTGGCGGAAGCGCCACTCGCGGGGCAGGGAACCGAAGTCCCAACGAACGATACCGGACCGGGTCGGCGAATCCTGCTTGCCCGCGCTGATGCTCTGCCGTGTGTCATGGCGATAGGTTTCGATCAGCGCACCGAGATCGCGACCCTGCTCCAGCAGACGCCCGTCAGCATCCACAACCCGCACGTTCATGCGATAGTAGTCGTCCAGTTTCTCCGGCGCCCAGTCGGCAGCGTCGAGCTTGATCCCACCGATCCGCGACAGACTGCGCGACAGCGCCTCTACGAGATCGACATCGCCCGGCTGCAACTCCTCCAGCGCGCGATCCACGAAATCCGGCGCGGGGACCAGGCGCTTGCGCTTTTCCTTGGGCAGCCCCTTCACCAGCTGGATACATTTTTCCCGCAACAGCCCCGGCACCAGCCAGTCGAAGAGGAAGCGCGGAACCCGGTTGAGCAGAGCCACGGGTACCGTCGCCGTCACCCCGTCGGAGGTACGCCCGGGTTCAAACTCGTAGCTGAGCTTGAAACGCATATCCTCCCACTGCAGGTCATCCGGAAACTGCTCTCCCACCGCGGCACCCGGATCCCGCGCTAGCAGGGTCTCGCGCTGCATTCGCAGCCCTGCATCGAGCTCCGGGTTGCGTTTGAGCCAGGATTGCAGGCGACCGGCGGTATAGGCATCCTCAGGCAGGCGCTCGTCATAAAATTCAAACAGCACCTGCTCATCCACCAGGATGTCGCGACGCCGCACACGCGACTCCAGTTCCTCCAGCTCCCGGACCAGCCGCAGGTTGTGTTTGAGAAAAGCCGGAGGACGGTGAAATTTTCCGGCGATAAGGCCCTCGCGAACGAGCAGCTCCCTGGCCTCTCCAGGTGCAATAGGGCCGTAGTGCACGGTGCGCTTGTCCGCCACGGTCAGGCCGTACAATGTGAGCCGCTCGTAGGCGGCAACCCGCCCACTGCGGGATTGCCATCTGGGCTGATAGTAGTGATGCTTGAGCAGTTCCGGGTTGATGCCGATGATCCAGCCGGGATCGATGGCGGCCACCTCCCGCGCCCAGACTTTCGACGTCTCGACGATCTCCGCAGCTACCAGCCATTTCGGCTGTTTGCGTGCCTGGGAGGAGCCGGGGAATATCTCCAGTTTGCGGTTGCGGCTGCCCAGGTATTCCCGGCCCTCCTGGTATTGCGCAACGTTGGCCAGCAAACCGGACAACAGCGCGACGTGCACCCCCTGGTAATTCTCTTCGTCTGGCAGTGTGGGCCGCGGGCGCATTTTCTGCTGGCGGCAGGCTACGGTGAGTTGAGCGTGTATATCCCGCCATTCGCGCATGCGCAGGAAGGAGAGGAATTCGCGCTTGCAGAGCTTGCGCAGCTGGTTCTGGCTGAGCGCCTGGCGCTGCTCCTCGTAATACCGCCACAGGTCGAGCCAGGCCATGAAATCCGAGCGCGGGTGTCTGAAGCGGGCATGCATCTGGTCCGCCTGTTGCTGTTTGTCCGCGGGTCGCTCCCGCGGGTCCTGTATCGCCAGGGCACTGGCGATCACGAGGATCTCCTCGAGGCACGTCTGCCGCGATGCCGCGAGCACCATGCGTGCCAACCGCGGGTCCACGGGCAGGCGCGCCATGCGCCGCCCCGTGTCCGTCAACTTGCCCCCGGGCGTGACAGCGCCCAATTCCTCCAGCAACTTGTAGCCATCACGCACGAGGCGTGGATCAGGCGGATTGATGAACGGGAACTTCTCCACCTCTCCCAGGCCCAGCAACAGCATCTGCAGGACTACCGCGGCAAGGTTGGTCCGCATGATTTCGGGGTCGGTGTACTCGGGCCGCCGGTTGAAATCCTCCTCGCTGTACAGGCGGATGCAGACGCCCGCCTCCACCCGGCCGCAGCGCCCCTGGCGCTGGTTCGCACTGGCCTGAGAGATCGGCTCGATAGGCAGACGCTGCACCTTGGTGCGAAAGCTGTAGCGGCTGATCCGCGCCTCTCCGGGGTCGATGACGTAGCGGATCCCCGGCACCGTGAGTGATGTCTCTGCCACATTGGTGGCCAGCACGACCCGGATACCGCGCCTGCGGGACGTGTCGAAAACACGATTCTGCTCTGCCTGGCTCAAACGGGCGTAGAGAGGCAGGACTTCGAGTTGGGTGTCACGCCGCAACTGACGCGCCAGCTCGCGTATGTCACGCTCCCCCGGCAGGAAAACCAGGACATCGCCTCGCGGGCCCAATCGTCCCGCCTCGATATCCCCCAACAGGGAGACAATCTGTTGCTGCACCCCCTCCTCCCTGTCGCTCACCTCGCCCATGTAAAGCGTTTCGACAGGATAGGTGCGCCCGGATACTTCGATGACAGGCGCGTCGTCGAAATGGCGTGAGAAACTTTCGACGTCGATAGTCGCCGAGGTGATGATGAGTTTCAGGTCGGGCCGCCGGGGCAGCAGACGCTTGAGGTAGCCCAGCAGGAAATCAATATTGAGACTGCGTTCGTGGGCCTCGTCGATAATGATCGTATCGTACTTGCGCAGGAGACGGTCCCGCTGTATTTCCGCCAGCAGAATGCCGTCGGTCATCAGCTTGATGGCGGTAGTCTCAGATACGGTATCGGTGAAGCGCACCTGATAGCCGACCAGCGCACCGGGGGCTGTGTCGAGTTCCTCCGCGATCCGCCGGGCCACCGTGCGCGCCGCGAGTCGGCGGGGCTGGGTATGCCCGATCAATGCATCCCGACCGCGGCCCAGTTCCAGGCAGATTTTCGGCAGCTGGGTGGTCTTGCCGGATCCGGTTTCACCGGCCACGATCACCACCTGGTGCGCGACAACAGCCCGGGCAATCTCCTCCCGCCGCTCCGATACAGGCAGCTCTTCGGGATAGCTGATCGTCGGGATGTTCAAATCCCGACCGGCGGATTGTGGCATGCTCAGTGTCCGTATTCCGGGTTCGGCTGTGACAGAATTACGCTATGCTTCGCACAGTCCTGGCATCTGGAAGAGATAGGGAAAGAAATGACAACGCTGGATAACTTCACCTACGACGAGATTACCATAGGCCAAACGGCCACATATTCCAAGGCGGTGGAGGAACGCGATTTAAGCCTGTTTGCCGCGGTTTCAGGCGACCTGAACCCGTTGCACCTGGACGCGGTATACGCGGCCACCACCGCCTTCGGTGAACGCATCGCCCATGGCATGCTCACGGGGGCCGTTATTTCAGCTGCTTTGGCCATGAAACTGCCGGGGCCCGGCACGATCTACCTGGCACAGGACCTCCGTTTCCGCCTGCCGGTGAAAATCGGCGATACGATAACAGTGGAGCTGGAAGTAACGGGCAAACAGGACCGGCGCAAATCCGTCACCCTGGACTGCAAGGCCTACAACCAGGCACGAAAACTCGTCGCCAGCGGCACGGCGGATGTCATCGCACCCTCGGAGAAGCTGTCCCTGATGCCCCCGGAACTGCCCGGAATAACGATCTCGCCCTAGCCCGCGGCGAACTGCGCCGGATCGAGATACATGAGACGCAGCATCACCGAGGCATCATCTGCATCGGATCTAGTGCCCAGCACCAGAACGTTGGGCTGCTCGTCCTCCACCGTGACCGCTGTGATGCCGAAGATCATCTCTCCGGCGTCGCTCTCGCCACTGAATACCTGGTAATCTTTCTCTGCCTGCAATGTCTGCCCCACATTGCCGATCAGCGCGGTGAGGCTGGCGCGGAATGCGCCGAAATTGAGCTTGCCGCAATATTCACTGTGATCCAGCGCCAGGTTCACCGCCAGCGTTGATTTATCCTCCATCTGCACATGGCTCAAACGGATCCGCCCGCCCTCGGCCAGGGATCTGTAGAGGTTCTTGGCGTCCGTGCGCGCCGCCTCGATAAAAGCCTTGTGTAACAGGTTCATGGACATCAACAGGAATTTATCCCGGGGGATGGACTGGTTCTGCAGCTCGGCCATGGCAACCTCTGAATCGGACGGACGCCAAGTGTAATGCGCGCTCCCGTGCCGGGCAACACAGCACACCATCTGCTATCATCCGCCGTCGATTCGCAAGGACCTCCTGGATGAAGCGCGATAACAAACCCTGGCAGGCTGTGGGGCCTGCGGCTTTGCGCTGGGAAGAGCCCGATGCCCGGGGGAATGCCTGCCCCTACTCCAGCAGCTTCGGTGATGTGTATTACTCCAGGGATGACGGCATCGAGGAGAGCCGCTACGTCTTCCTGCAAGGGAACCGGCTGCAGGAACGTCTCCGGCACCATCCGCGACGTCACTTCTGCATTGCTGAAACCGGCTTCGGGACAGGACTGAACTTTCTGCTCACCTGGCAGCTATGGCGCGATCAGCCCGCAACCGGTCCGGGACTGCACTATATCTCCATCGAGAAGTACCCCCTCAGCCGGGAGGACCTGTGTCGCGCACTCTCGGCCTGGCCTGCCCTGCAACCGCTGGCGGAGCGCTTGCTACACGACTACCCCGGCCTGGTCCCCGGGCAACACCGCCTGCTGCTCGACGATGGTCGGGTGACCCTGGACCTGTGGTGGCACGATGCGAATGAGGCCCTGCCCGACCTGGCCGGCCGCAACGAGGCACTGGTGGATGCCTGGTACCTGGACGGCTTTGCGCCTGCACTGAACGAGAGTATGTGGCGCCGCGACATTCTGCACGCGATGGCCCTGCTGAGCCTCCCGGAAGCCACATTCGCCACGTTCACGGCCGCAGGACAGGTGCGTCGCGACCTGTCGACTGCGGGATTCCGGGTAGAGCGCGCCCCCGGCTATGGGCGCAAACGGGAGTGCTTGCGCGGTGAGCTGCAACAGCGCCCCCATCGGGCTGCAGACCCGGCCACGCCGTGGGACCTGCCGCGCGACCGCCAGCCGGTTCCGGAATCGGTACTGGTAGTAGGCGGCGGACTGGCCGGCTGTACGGCTGCTGCGGCCCTGGCCCGGAGGGGATTGCGCGTCCGCCTCCTGGAGCGGGCGGACCTGGCAGGCGAAGGCTCGGGCAATGACCAGGGCATTCTCTACACCCGCCTCTCACGCCGCCATTCCGTCCTCACCGACTTCGCTGTACAGAGCTTCTGCTTCGCCTCGAAGTACTACCGGTTCCTCTTTGACAGGGGGCTTCTGGTCGAGGGCGAAGACGGCGAACTCTGCGGCAGCTTCCACCAGTCCGGAGACGCCACGGAACTGGCCGCCCTGTCCTCTCTGCTGCAGCCGGTTCCCGAGTTGGCGCAGGTGGTGGACGCAGCCCGTGCCAACGACCTGCTGGGTGTCACGCAGTCACAGGGTGGCTACTGGTTTCCCGGCTCCGGCTGGTTGCGGCCGGTATCGGTCTGCAGGGAACTGATCGCCGCGGACAACATCGAAGTGATAGAACATGCCGGTAACGTCTCGTTGCACCGGGGGGACAGCCGCTGGCTTGCGATGGCCGGAGGGGATACATTGGCCGAGGCGCCCTGTGCGGTCATCGCCACGGGTACGGGCACGACCCCCCTGGCGGGGCTCGACTGGCTTCCCCTGCAGGCGATACGCGGACAGACCACGCAACTGCCGAGTTCCCCCAACCTGGGTAAGCTGCGGAGCACCCTGTGCCACGAGGGTTATATCGCGCCGGCCCGAGGGGGCGCCCACTGCATCGGTGCCACCTTCGATCTGCACGACGGGGAGCGGGACCTGCGGCCGCCGGACCACCGCCGCAACCTGGCGGCGCTGGCCAGCGCCGTGCCCTCATGGCGCACCGAGTTGGAGGCCCTGGACCCGGAGCGGCTCGATGGCCGGGTGGGTTTTCGCTGCGCCAGCCCCGACTACCTGCCCCTGGCAGGGCCGGTGCCGGACCGGGATGCATTCTTGCGCGACTATGCGCCGCTGCGCAAAAATGCGAAACACATTCTGGATACACGAGGTGATTACATGCCCGGGCTCTACCTGACGACCGGCCACGGATCCCGAGGGCTCAGTTCGACGCCCCTTTGCGCTGAGCTGCTTGCCAGCCAGATCTGCGGGGAGCCGCCCCCCCTCAGCCGGGAGCTGGCAAGGGCCCTGTCACCGGCAAGATTCATTATCCGCGACCTGGGGCGCAACAGGCTGTGAGATTAATAGTCGGGACGCTGCTACTGCTGTCCGCCCTGCTGTGCACCACTGCCGCTGCGGCAGAGATAGCACACTACAGCTACCGCGTGGTGGACAAGAAACCCCAGCCGACGGATCACTACGTCCAGGGTCTGCAGATCGTGGATGGTTACCTCTATAAGAGCCTGGGAAAATACGGCCAGTCACGGCTGCTGCGCTACGACTTCGATGACGGATCACTGGACACGGGCATACGAATGCACCCCCGCTTGTTCGGTGAAGGTCTGACAGTGCTCGGCGATGCCGTTTACCAGCTGACCTGGAAGAACCGGGCGCTGCTGGTCTACAACCGCGACGACTTAAGCAAGCGACAGTGGTTCCCCCTGCCCGGTGAAGGCTGGGGCCTGACCGACAACGGCGCCCAGCTGATTTACAGCGACGGCAGCCACCGCCTGCACTTCATGAACCCGGAGACGGGACTTATCTCTCACTCCCTGGCTGTCACAGAGGACGGCCGCCCGCTAAAGGGACGCCTCAATGAGCTGGAGTGGATCGACGGCAAGGTCTGGGCGAACATCATGTTATCCGAGCGCATCGTGGTCATCGATCCCGGCAGCGGCGAGGTGACGGCCAGCATCGACCTCACGGGATTGCGCCCCCGGGAGACGCTGAAAGATATCAACATGGTACTCAACGGTATCGCACAAAACCCTGCCGACGGCGGCCTCTGGGTCACCGGCAAATTCTGGCCCTGGATATTCCGGATCGAGCTGGTCCCCAGCGTCCCATCCCCGCCCTAGAGTACGCAACCCATAAGGAAAGTACATCTACACATGAACAGATCATGGACGCGATATCTGCTACCCCTCGTGATCATCGCCGTGGCTGTTGCCATTGCGATGGCCATGCTGCGCAACCGCTCGGAGCTGCCGCGACGGGAGCGCGAGGCGCCCATTCCGCTGGTCGACGTCATGGCAGTCCGACCCGGGCCGGTGGCGATCACGATTCTCTCCCAGGGTACCGTGAGGGCGAAACGCGAGATCGACCTGGTCAGCGAGGTATCCGGGCGTGTCATCGAGGTGGCACCGGAGCTGCAGGAGGGGGCCCAGGTCCCCGGCGGCACCCCGCTGCTGCAGATCGATCCGATAGACTACGAGGTCGCCGTTTCCGACGCGAAGGCTGCCGTGGCCGCTGCAGAGTTCGCTCTGGCGGAGGTGACAGCCATCCTCAAGCGCGCCGCCATCGACGAGGCGGAGGCGCGACTGGAGGCCTCGCGCGACCGGCTGCGCCAGGCTGAAACCGATCTCGCCAATACGGGAATCTCTGCCCCCTTCGATGCGGTGATCGACCAGCAGCACGTCGACCTGGGGCAGTATGTGCAAACAGGAATGTCCCTGATGCACCTGCTGGGCACCGACCACGTCGAGGTCAGGCTGCCCATTCTCGCCCCTGACGTGCCCTATCTTCGACCGGGACGCCGGCCCGACGGTACCTGGGCGCCGGTACGCCTCACTGCACAGTTCGGCTCACTGGAACAGACCTGGCAGGGTCGGCAATTACGCCTTGAGGAGCGGGTGGACGACGAGACCCGGGTGTTCTACCTGGTGGCGGAGGTTGAAAAACCCTACGATACCTCCATTCACTCCCAGCCACTGCAGGTGGGCCTGTTTGTGCAGGCCGCTGTCCAGGGCGGCACCATCGAGAATGCCACAGTCATACCCCGCTCGGCGCTCCATAACGGCGACCAGGTGTTCCTTGTCGAGCAGGGCCGCCTGCGCCTGCAGGACGTCAACGTGAAACGCCGGGAAGCAAACAATGTGATCATTGGCGAGAGTCTCTCCCCTGGTGACCTCCTGGTGCTGTCGCGACTGGACCTGATGGTCGATGGCATGCCCGTCTCCGTGAAGGAATCCTGAGGAACACTTTTATGCAGGAACGGGGCATCATTGGCTGGATGGCCAACAACCCGGTAGCAGCAAACCTGCTGATGCTGGTGGTCCTGGTGGGCGGCATGGCCGCCCTGTACGGGATGACCAAGGAGGTATTCCCCACCTTCCCCTCGGAGACCGTAACGATCACCGTACCCTACCCGGGCAGTTCGCCGGAGGAGGTTGAGGAGGGTATCCTGCTCAAGGTCGAGGAGGCCATACAGGACATCGTCGGCGTCGATGAGATCCGCTCCGTGGCCCGCGAAAGCGTGGGCGTGGTGACCGTGCTGTTCGAGCCGGGCACCCCCATGACCAAGGTACTGAGCCAGGTCAAGTCCCGCGTGGACGGGATAGCCTCGTTTCCGCTCAATGCCGAGGAGCCAATCGTCGACGAAGTCCTGTCCAAGACCCGGGCCATGCGCCTGACACTTTTCGGGGAGCTGAACGAAAATCAACTGAAAGAGCTCGCAGACCGGGTGCGTGATGAAGTTCTGCTGCTCCCGGGTATTACCCAGGTCGAAATCGTGGGCTCGAGGGACTACGAAATCTCGATCGAAGTGTCAGATGCCGCACTGCGCCAGTACGGGTTGACCTTCGATGCGGTGGTCAGGGCGATACAGGCACGTTCCCGTGACCTGCCCGGCGGCAAGCTGCGCACAGATGCCGGTTCCATTGTCCTGCGCTCCATCAGCCAGGCCTACCGCGGTGACGAGTTCGCGGAGCTCGTCCTGATAAGCCGCCCGGACGGCACCCGGATTACGTTGGGCGACGTCGCATCCGTCCGGGATGCCTTCGAGGACCAGCCCGTCATGAGTCGGCTCAACGGGAAACCCGGCATCACACTCGAGGTGGACTCGGTGGGCGAACAGAACGTGCTGGCCATCACCGACCAGTTGCGGACCTACGTGGCGCGCAAGCAGGGTGAACTGCCTCCCGGGGTCGAGATCACCGCCTGGGGGGACCGCAGCGTGATTCTCAAGGGGAGAATCAACCTGATGCTGAAGAGCGCGGCGCAGGGCGCACTGCTCGTGGTGCTCGTCCTCGCGCTGTTTCTCGATCTCTCACTGGCCTTCTGGGTCATCCTTGGCGTGCCCTTCTCCTTTCTCGGGGCATTGCTCGCCATAGCCGTTCTCGGACTGCCCGTCTCCATCAACCTGATCTCGGTCTTCGGATTCATCCTGGTGCTGGGCATGCTGGTGGATGACGGCATCGTCACGGCGGAGAGTGCCTATGCCCAGATGCAGCGTGACGGCGAGGGTCTCGACAATATCGTGCGCGGCGTCAGGCGGGTCGCCGTGGCGACCATTTTCGGCGCATTGACCACGATGATCGCCTTTATGCCTGCCTTTTTCCTGGAGGAGGGTTTTGCGCGCATCATGACGCACATCGCTCCCGTGGTCATTCTCAGCCTGCTGTTCTCGCTGCTGGAAACCAAGCTGATCCTGCCAGCCCACCTGCGTCACATCCGGATCAAGAGCGCCCGGCGCAACTCCGGCTCGACCGGGGGGCGCCTGGCTGCAATCCAGCAACGCTGCGCCGGGGGGTTGCAGAACCTCGCGGAGACTCAGTACCGGGCGGTGCTGGAATTTGCCACCCGGGAGCGCTACACAACACTTGCCGTTTTCCTGGGCGGCCTGATCATCTGCCTGGCGCTGATCCCGTCGGGTATCGTCCGCTTCGTATTCTTTCCCAACGTGCCATCCGACCAGATCATCATCGACCTGAAAATGCCCCAGGGCACATCCTGGCAGAAAACGCACGACTATACCCTGCGCATCGAGCAGGCCGCCCTCGCCATGGATAGAGAGTACCGGAAGCAGACCGGCGAAGACCGCAGTGTGATTCGGGAAATGATGTCCCTGTCGACGGAAGATACGGAATCGCGCGTCACTGTGGAGTTGCTCGAGACCACCGAGCGCAACGTTACCTCGGTGGAACTGGCGGGCTGGCTGCGCGACAGTCTCGGAGAGCTGAGCGGTGTGCAATCACTGGCAATCGACGCCAACGTCGGGCCCGGCGGCCTACCCGTGGATGTTGAACTATCCGGCAAGGACCTGGCTTCCCTGCGGGCGGCGGCCGCTGAGGTCAAGCATGCCCTGCTCGAATTCGAGGGTGTATTTGACGTGAGAGACACCTTCGACGCCGGCGGTCCCGAGCTTGATATCCGCGTCACGCCCGAAGGCGAGTCCATGGGGCTGGGGCAGGTGGAGTTGGCCAGGCAGGTGCGCCAGGCCTTTTTCGGGGCAGAGATCCAGCGTGTGCAGCGCGGCCGCCATGAAGTGAGGGTTTATGTGCGATTCCCGACGGAGCGGCGTGCCAGCCTGGATGCCCTGCACGACATGTGGATTGAACTGCCCGATGGTCGCAAGGTGCCCTTCGACGTGGTGGGAGAGGCATACGAGCGCCTGGGCGTCAGCGTCATCAATCGATTCAACCGACAGCGTGTGGTCAACGTTCAGGCGGATGCGGACAAGTCACAGGTCAATCCTGGCGAGGTCAGCCAGATCGTGATCCGCGATGTACTGCCTGCTATCCTGGCCCGGTATCCGGGCGTGTCACACCGGCTCGCGGGTGAAGCAGAAGCCCAGGCTGAGACCTCCCACGCACTGGCGCTTGGATTCATCGCCGTGCTCATCATGATCTATGCCGCGCTGGCCGTGCCACTGCGCAGCTACCTGCTACCCCTGGTCATCATGGCCGTTATACCCTTTGGCATAGTCGGCGCGATACTGGGGCACCTGATTCTCGGGAGTCAGGTCAGCATGCTGTCGGTGATCGGTATCATCGGTCTGACCGGCATCGTGGTGAATGACAGCCTGGTACTGGTCGACCACATCAATCATCGCCTGGGCGAAGGGGAGCACTGGCGCAAAGCGGTGATACAGGGTGGCGTGCGCCGCTTCCGCGCCGTGGTGCTGACGTCGGTCACGACCTTCGTGGGACTGTTGCCGATACAGCTGGAAGCCTCGATCCAGGCCCAGTTCGTCAAGCCGATGGCGATTTCGGTAGCGTTTGGCGTGCTCTTTGCCACCTGCGTGACCCTGTTCCTGGTACCGGTGCTGTATTTCATCGGCCGGGATATCCGTGCTCTGTTCGGGCGAGAGAGCGAGGATTACGCACCCAACGCAGAGGAATCTCCCGGACAGGCACGCTAGAATAGCGCCTGTTTTCCCTAGAACCTTACCCCGGATACAGGACATGAATGACAGCAGCAACACCCTTCCCGTCGCCCACCCCGCCTTCAGGCCGGTGCGGCAGCAGAGCATCGAATCGCTCAACCTGCGGATAGAGCAGTTCGAACACAGGGCTACCGGCGCGGCTCACTACCATATGGCCTCCGACAACAGCGAAAACGTGTTCCTGGTAGCCCTGCGCACGGTACCGCAGGACTCGACAGGCGTGGCCCATATACTGGAGCACACCGCCCTGTGCGGCAGTGAACGCTACCCGGTGCGCGATCCTTTCTTCATGATGCTCAGGCGCTCGCTCAATACGTTCATGAACGCTTTTACCAGTTCCGACTGGACCGCCTACCCCTTCGCCAGCCAGAACCGCAAGGACTTCGATAACCTGCTTAAAATCTATCTCGATGCGGTATTCTTCTCGCGGCTGGACCCACTGGATTTTGCCCAGGAGGGACATCGGGTCGAATTTGCCGAGGCGGATAATCCCGGCAGCGAACTGGTCTTCAAGGGCGTGGTGTTCAACGAGATGAAGGGCGCCATGAGCTCGGTTACCAGCACCCTCTGGCACAGCCTTTGCGCGCACCTGTTTCCCACCACGACCTACCACTACAACAGCGGTGGAGACCCCGAGGTCATTCCCGATCTGAGCTATGAGGCGTTGCGGGACTTCTACCGCACACACTACCACCCGAGCAATGCCATCTTCATGACCTTCGGCGATATCGCAGCGGCCGAGCACCAGGCGGCCTTCGAGGAGCTGGCCCTGGATCGCTTCGAGCCGCTGCAAGGCCGCATCCAGGTAGCGGCGGAGCAACGCCTGCCGGCTCCGCTTCGGATAGAGGAAAGCTATGCCTATGATGAGAGCGGCAGCACAGACAACAAAACACACATCGTGATGGGCTGGATGCTGGGGGAGAGCACCGACCTGGAACAGTTGATGGAAGCCCAGCTACTGTCCAGTATCCTGCTGGAGAACAGCGCCTCTCCGCTGCAACATGCCCTGGAAACCACCGAACTGGGACTGGCACCCTCCCCCCTGTGTGGTCTGGAGGATTCCATGCGGGAACTGGTGTTCTGCTGCGGCATCGAGGGCAGCGAGGTGGAGCACGCCGAAGCCCTCGAGAACCTGGTGATTCAGGTCATCGCGGACGTCGCGGATAACGGCGTACCCCGGGAAAGGCTCGAGGCCGTACTGCACCAGCTCGAACTGCACCAGCGGGAAATCAGCGGAGACGGCTTTCCCTACGGACTGCAGCTCATATTGCAGGCACTCAGCGGCGCCACCCATTACAGCGATCCGATCGCCATGCTCGACCTGGAGCCGGTGATTGACGACCTGCGGCTGAAGATCGAGGATCCTGACTATATCCGCCACCTGGCGCGTCGGCTGCTGCTGGATAATCGCCACCGGGTGACCCTGGTCATGAGCCCCGATCAGGCCCTGTCCGGCCGACGCACTGACCGGGAAAGGGCCCGCCTGGAAGAGATAAAATCCGCAATGGATGCGTCACAACGGGAGGCCGTGGTGAAACTGGCCGCCGATCTGGCCGCGCGCCAGCAGCAGGTGGACGACGCCGATATCCTGCCCAAGGTGGGGCTGGACGACGTACCCGCCAGCCTCCCCGATCTCGAATTCCGCACCGTCGGGGATGAACGCCTGACCATCACGACCTATACCCAGGGCACCAACGGCCTGGTCTATCAGCAGGCCGTTGCGCCGCTGCCGTCGCTGACCGAGCAGCAGCTACAGGTGATGCCCCTCTACAGCAATATGCTGACCGAACTGGGACTGGGTAAGCACGACTACCGGGAAGTCCAGAACCGGCAATCCGCACACGTCGGCGCCATCAACGCCTTCAAGGAAATGCGCGGCGCCGTGGACGACGAACAGCAGGTGTCCGGGTACTTCGTGCTTTCATCCAAGGCGCTGGCGCGCAACGCGGAACAGCAGGCCCAGCTCATGCACGACACGCTCCACCAGGCGCGCTTCGACGAGGACGAACGTATTCGCGATCTCGTCAGCCAGCTACGCGCGCGCCGCGAGCAGTCCATCACCGGCAACGGGCACGGCCTTGCACTGGCCGCCGCCTGCGCCGGAATGAGTCCGCTGGCACAACTCAACCATCGCCTCTCCGGCATGGCCGGCATCCGTGACCTGCGACAGCTCGACGATCGGTTGCGGGATGCCGACAACCTGAGGTCTTTCGCTTCCGGCTTGCAGGAACTGCACGACCTGGTCGCCGCCATGCCCCTGCAATTACTGGCGATCAGCGATGAACACAGCATCGAGGGGGTCGCCGGACTGTTACGCCGTACCTGGTCGACCGACGGCAGTAGCAGCCAATCCGAGACGTTCACCCTCGCCCCCCTGCGCGAGCAGCGACGCGAGATGTGGCTGACCAACACGCAGGTGAATTTCTGCGCCAGGGCGTACCCCACGGTACCTGTCAATCATCCGGATGCAGCTGCACTCACGGTACTGGGCGGCTTCATGCGCAACGGTCATTTGCACCGGACCATCCGCGAGCAGGGCGGCGCCTACGGCGGCGGCGCCTCACAGGACAGCGGTGTCGCCGCCTTCCGTTTCTACTCCTACCGGGATCCGCGACTGGCGGAGACCCTGGCGGACTTCGACGGGGCGGTGGAATGGATGCTCCGGGAGAAACATGAATACGGCGCCCTGGAAGAGGCCATTCTCGGGGTCATCGGCAGCCTGGACAAGCCGGGCTCGCCCGCAGGTGAGGCCAAGCATCACTTTCACAACCGTCTGTTCGGCCGCACCCATGAACAGCGCGAGCAGTTCCGGCAGCGCATCCTGGACGTGACGCTGGATGACCTGGGTCGCGTCACCGAAACCTACCTGCGCCCCGAGCTGGCCAGCACCGCGGTCATAACCGGCAGCGCGCAACTGGATGCCACCGCCCCACTGAGGGAAGAACTCAGTATGACGGTGGAGGAGTTGTAACGCCGGAAACAGGGGGCAACGCCCTGCTCTGGCCTTTACAGCCCAATTACTCGTGATGCTTGCGCCACCGATCCTGGCGGCGCTCGCCGCGCTCTTCCTTCAGCTGCTCCAGCTCGGCGCGCTGCTCGTCGGTCAACAGTGCATAGAACTCGGCATAAGTGCTGGCATAACGGTAGACCATGCGGCTGGTAATCTCCCCGATCTCATCCGCGGCCTTGCGTGCCGCATCCGGATCAAATGCCGATTCCATGGCCATCAGCTCCCCGCGCAGTTCACGCAGGCGCTGGCGGTCTGCGCCTGACTCGGTCTTGCCCGCCTGCATAATGGCCTCTGCCTGGTCCCGCTGATCGTCCGTGAGCTCCAGCCGTTCCGACATGTGCCTGAGCATCCGGGCCGGGTCATGGTCGCCACCGGGAGGCCCCATGGCCAGGGTGGCGGCAGACAGGGCGACAAGTGCGCCGGCAACGGAAGCGGTGATACGTTTAACGAGTGGTTGTTTCATGATGATCTCTCCCAAGTCACTGATCAGAGTGCGGCGGTCTGTATACCGCCACGGTTCGCAAGCAGTCTAGGGAATAATCGCGTAAAGCTGTGCAGCCATCGGGTAAAGAAGTGTTAACGTCAGGTGACAACCGCGACGGCTTTATACACACTGTTCGCCATGGTCCCCAACATATTGATCATCGATGACGACCGGGAGCTCTGCGCCCTGTTGGCTGATTTTCTGAAACTGGAAGGGTTTCAGGCCAGCGCGATTCACGATGGTGCAGAGGCAGTAACGCACTGCCGGGAAAACCGCTACGACGCCATCGTGCTGGACGTGATGCTGCCCGGCCTGCAGGGGCTGGAGGTGCTGCGCAAGCTGCGAGAGTTCAGTGACACACCCATCCTGATGCTGACCGCCCGTGGCGAGGACACCGACCGTATCGTCGGCCTCGAGATGGGAGCGGACGACTACCTGCCGAAACCCTGCAACCCCCGCGAACTGGCGGCCCGACTGCGGGCCATCCTGCGACGCCTGGAGAGTCGCCATGAACCGGAAACTCCCGCGGTGATCAGCGTCGGCGTGACCTGTGTGAATATGGCCAACCGCTGTGCACAACATGCCGGGCAGGACCTGCAGCTCACCAGCGCGGAGTTCAATGTCCTGCAGGTATTGCTGGGGCGGGCCGGATCCGTAGTGGACAAGGAGACGCTCTGCCAGGAAGCGCTGGGCCGCCCCCTGTCAGCCTATGACCGCAGTATCGACGTGCACGTCAGCAAGATTCGCAGGAAGCTGGCCAGCCACGGAGGTCATGACCTGATCGTCAGCGTACGTGGTGTCGGCTACCAGTTCGCCCTCTCAGCCGGGGATAGCGCCTCGTGAAGCTGCCGGGCTCACTGTTCATCAAGATATTCGTCGGGTTCTGGCTGGTCACCACGGCAATCCTCGCCAGCTGGATGTTGACGGACAATTATTTCCGCTCACTGCCGGGTGATGAGCCAACGGCAGGCGAACGCCACATGCCGGGGCCGCCCCATCGAGCCGTATTGCGCCTGATCTACGACCTGCAGCATACCCCGCAACGGGAACTGCCTGCACTGTTGCGCGAGGTGCGCGAGAAACAGGGGGTAGAGATCTACCTGCTGGATGGGGCCGGTGACGACCTGCTGGGCAGGGAAGTATCCGCGGCTGTGCTGCAGCTGGCAGAAGATCTGGAGGGTGGTCGTCGTCGCGCGGTTGGTCGCGACCGCAGGCGGCTGCTGCTGGCCCACGAAATCTACCGGCCCGACGAGGGGCCCTTGCGGGCAGTCTTCCAGTTCCAGCGTCCACGCCGGGTGGTGGGATGGCTGGGGAGCAATCTCTGGTTGCGACTGGGTCTGGCGATACTCATCAGCGGCATGGTCTGCTACCTGCTGTCGCGCATGATGACCAGCCGTCTCGAAGACCTGCGGAGCGCCTCGCGCAGGCTCGCCCGCGGCGAACTGGATACGCGCCTGCAGGTGCGCGAGAGTGGAGGCGACGAGACCGACGAGCTGGCCAGGGATTTCAACAGTATGGCGCAACAGCTTCAGGAGCGGATACAGGCGCAGAAGCATCTGCTGGCCGATGTCTCCCACGAGCTGCGTTCTCCCCTGGCCCGCCTGCGCATCGCCCTGGCACTGGCCCAGGAGGATTCCGGGCAAACGCCGAAGCACCTGCTCCGCATCGAGCAGGAAGCGGAACGACTGGAGGAGTTGATCGGACAGCTGCTTTCCAGCCAGGCAGGCAACATCAAGCTTGACGCCCGGGCAGACCTCGTGCCCCTTTTACGCAAACTCTGTGATGACGCCAATTTCGAGGGAACATCGGGTCACCGGGAAGTGCTCTTCACCAGCGCGGTTACCGAAGCTATCGTGGCCACCTCGGGTGACCTGCTGCACAAGAGTTTCGACAATATACTGCGCAATGCACTGACCCATACGCCCGAGAATTCCAGGGTGAGCGTCTCGCTTGTACGCGAAGACGACAGAGTCACGGTATGCATCACAGACCAGGGCCCGGGAGTACCGGAGGAGCAGTTGGAGCGGATATTTGACGAATTTTACCGGGTGGACAGCGCACGCACCCGGGAGTCCGGGGGCTACGGACTGGGTCTGGCCATAGCGCGCCGCGTGGTCCAGGGCCATGGCGGAAGTATCAGGGCAGAGAATACCGGTTCGGGGCTGGCGGTGCGCGTAACGTTACCGACCAGTCTGACCTCGACCCCAGACAGTCGATAGCCACTGGGAGCAGCAGAGAATAACTGCCCGACTGCCGCCCTCACCGCTCCGCCCGAAACCCCTCGGCCTGACCATCCCAGGTATTATCCGTAACCCCCCGCTCCCGCAGGCGGTACTTCTGCACCTTGTTGGTCGGGGTATACGGCAGGCTGTCGACGAACTCGATGTAGCGCGGCACGAAAAAATAGGGCGCATTGTCGTTGATGAACTGCGCCAGTTGGCGGGCATCCAGGGATTCGCCCGGCTTGAGTATGACATCCAGTTTCAACTCGCTTTCGGACGCCAGTTCTTCGCTGGGAACACCAAAGGCTGCACAGTCCTGGATCGCGGGATGGTGGCGCGCTGCCATTTCCACTTCGAAGGTTGAAATGTTGCGACCCTTGTAACGGAC
Source organism: Halieaceae bacterium (assembly GCA_024640505.1). GTDB lineage: Bacteria > Pseudomonadota > Gammaproteobacteria > Pseudomonadales > Halieaceae > JARRPM01. The sequence goes on along the minus strand of JAHEEV010000040.1, from coordinate 8,616 downwards.
GGCGTCCTTCTTGCGATCCGAGAAGTAGTAGTAGCCCGCCTCATCGCACCTGAGCATGTCACCGGTCTTGTACCAGTCCCCTTCGTAGGCTGCTGCCGTCGCCTGGGGATCGTCGAAATAGCCATTGAAGATCAGGAAGGGCTCGAGGGGCCTGACCCAAAGCTCACCGGGCTCACCGACCGGCACGTCATTCCCGTGGTCATCGACCAGCCTGGCCTCCAGATTGGGCACGGGTCGCCCGCAACTGGCCGGCGGCGGCTCGGGGTCCGGACTCGCGTTGTGATTGCACAGGAGCTGGGCCTCGCTCTGGCCGAGACCCTGGGGCATCAGCTCAACCCCGAAGCGTTTGCTGAAGGGGCCGGCGACCTGCGGGGGCATAGGTATCGCCATCAATTTACGCAGGCAGTGATCGGCATCGTCCGGTCGCTCGGGCGCGTTCCACAGGAACATATGCATGGCACCGAGAGTGAAAGTCTGGGTAGCGCGGTAATAGTCTATCCGCTCCCAGAAATGGCTGACCGAAAATACGGGGTCCAGGGCCAGCGGCAGCCCGCAGAACAGGGCGCGGAAGATATTGGTGACCCACGCCGCCGTGTTATACATCGGCAGCACGGAATAGATTACGTCCCCCCCGGTAGCCCTGAAAGGCACTGCACCTGAAAGTACCGCACTGAAGAAAACATTGTGGCTCTGCATCACGCCCTTGGATCTGCCGGTCGTACCGGAAGTCCACAGCACGGCGCAGGTGTCGCCGTAACCGAAATCATCCATATCCGGTTCGGAAGCGCCAGGGATGTAGGCCGCGGCGAGATCCTCTGCACCCGCCAGTTCAGCACTGCCGCCCTGTACGAGGATATGCTGCACGGGCAGTTTGCCGCGCACCTCGGCCAGCCGCCCGGCATGCTTCAGGTCGGTGACCAGAATGGTGGGACGGCTGCGTAGCACCGTATCTTCGAGCCAGGCGCCCTTGTAATCCGTATTGACCGGCACCCAGACCGCCCCGAGTTTATTGGTTGCCAGGGCGATAAAGATCACTTCCGGCCCGCTGTCCATGTAGAAAGCCAGCCGCTCGCCGGCTTTGAGCCCGCGCGCCGCCAGACCTGCCGCCAGTTCGTTGACCCTGCGATTGACGTCGGAAAAAGTGAAGCGCTCCTCCCCCGACAGGATGAAAGGCTGGTCGCCGATCTGCTCCGCCTGCAGGGTTATGGCCCGCCCGATGTGGCGTCGGGTGATGTCGGGAAATTGCAGCGTGTTCAAGTTAAGTCTCCGGCCGGGATCGTCGACGCAGGGGTGCGGCTGACGTCACAGGCTCATGCCTGGCCAAGAATCATAGCCCCGGTCGGGACACCCACGCCACTGCTGACCAGCACATGCTCGACCGCCTTGGATGGCTGGCCCGTAGACTCCCCGCGAATGAGGCGTACACCCTCTGCGATGTTATTGATACCGTGTATATAGGCCTCCGAGATCAGCCCGCCGTGGGTGTTGTTGGGCAGGCGGCCGTCGATATCCAGCGCGCCGTCGCGCACCATGTCCTTGCCCTCGCCGCGTCCGCAGAAGCCGAAGCTCTCGAGCTGCATGATAATCTCGGAAGTGAAGGCATCATAGAGACAGGCGGCATCGATGTCATCGGGGCCCAGGCCAGCCATGGCATAAACCCGTGCAGCGGCCAGTTCCATCTCCGGCAGGGATTCCAGTTCCTCCCGATAGAAGCTGGTCATCTGTTCCTGCCCACGGGTGGATGCCTGGGTTACGCCGCGTATAACCGCCGGTTTCTGCTTCAGTTCCAGCGCCCGCTCGACACTGGTGACAAGAATCGCGCAACCGCCGTCGGTTTCCTGGCAGAAATCGAAGAGGCAGAGAGGATGGGCGATCACCGGCGCCTCCAGGTACTGCTCCATGGAGAGGGGTTTACCGTAACCGAAGGCCCGGGGATTGCGGAGGGCGTGAGTACGCTGGGAGATCGCCACGCGACCCAGGTCTTCCCGGGTGACGCCGTACTTGTGCATATACTTGTTGGCGATCATGGCAATCCAGGATCCGGGGTTCAGCATCCCGTAGGCCATATACCACGACCAGTGAATGATGTCCGAGCTGATGATATCTCCGGAGATGCCCTGTCCCATGCGCTTGCCCGAGCGGCCATTCATGGCGCGATAGCACACCACGTTACTGGCCTGCCCCGTGGCAACGGCCATGGCCGCCTGGGCGATGGTGCCCACAGCGGCACCACCCCCGTAATTGATTTTGCTGTAGAAGGTGAGATCGCCCGCACCCACCGCCCGGGCCAATTCGATTTCGTCCGTGGAATCCAGCGTGAAACTGACCAGTCCATCGATATCGCCGGGGTCCACACCCGCATCATCACAGGCCGCGACCACGCACTGCGCCGCCAGCGACAGCTCGGATACCCCGGAATTCTTGGTAAATTCCGTGACGCCGATGCCTGCAATGGCCGCTTCGTTCTTCAGCGATACAGGCATCAGTCAGCGCTCCTCAGCCTGAAAACGGGCAGTCTGAAACCGTCCGGGTCCTCGTGGATGACCATCTCCACCGGCAGGTCGAAGTCCACCTCATCCGGCTGGCAATCGACCAACTGCGATGTCATGCGGGTGCCCTCTTCCAGATCCACCAGGATGATAATCAGGGGGTATTCGTAACCCGGAAATTTCGGGTGCGTCAGGATGGTGTAACTGCAGATAACCCCGCGCCCGCTGGACTCGACTGCGTCCCACTCCATGGAGCGGCACTCGCCACACATCGGCCGGGGAGGATGGCGCAGGGTTTTGCATCCCAGGCAGCGTTGGATACCCAGCTTGCCCTTGTCCGCCATTTCCCACCACCAGGCGTTGTCATGACCCAGTGGGGGCTTGATGCGGGCGTATTCGGTCATGTCCCAGTTTCCTGTGCCATTAACAGGAACCTAGACTTCCAACGCACGAAAGCCCAGGCTGTCGTCCTCCGCCAGCAACCGGCCCAGCTTTTCCAGTTGGTTGGCGGCATTGCCGAGGGAGAAGCTGATCTGCTTGGCCAGCAGGAAGAAGCGGTGAATGGGATACTCGATGTCCGCACCCATACCGCCGTGCAGGTGCTGCGCGGTCGCGACCACACGGTGTGCCCCGTCGCAGGCCCACCATTTGGCCGCTCGCACTTCGGCCCGTGCGTCCAGCCCTTCACTGAGCCGCCAGAGCGCAAGCCAGTAGGTGGAGCGAATCGCCTCCACGTCGATGTAGCTGTCGGCCATGCGCATGGCCAGGGCCTGGAAACTGCCCAGGGGAACACCGAACTGCTGACGCTCACTCACAAACGCCGCGGTGCGCTTCATGGCCTCTTCGGTGACGCCGACCTGCAGGGCGCAGTGACCGAGATTCGCCCGTTGCTCCAGCCACTCGATGATCTCATCGCCCTGCCCCATCGCGCCGAGCAGCGTGTCGCCGCTGAGCGTCACGTTCTCGAGCCGGAGATGGGCGGCTCGTTCGCCGGAAATGCCGATCGTCACCGGTGTCAGGCTGACACCTTCGGCGCGGGTATCGACGATAAAGACCCCGCTGGCGCCGCCGGCAGCCTGCACCGGGACCAGGATATAATCGGCCGCGGCACCGTCGGGTACCACCGCTTTTTGACCGTTCAGAATCCACGTTTCACCTTCCGCGTGTGCCTCCACCGTGGTGGCAACCGCAGCGTTCATCCCCAGCTCGGCTATCGCCGCGCTGAATCTGGCCGTACCGCCGGCCAGAGGTGCCAGGTAGCGCTGCTGTTGTTCGGCGCTACCGAATGCCGCGATGGGCAGCCCGCCCAGCACCAGGGAAGCAAAAACCGGCGCGGGCGCGACACGACGTCCCTGCTCCTCCAGCACCAGGCAAAGCTCCATTAGGCCCAGGCCGGCGCCCCCGGCGGCTTCCGGTATGGCCACACCGAGCAGGCCCTGTTCTGCCAGTGTCTGCCACAGCTCTTCGTCATAGGTCTCCCCACTGCGGGAGAAGGCCAGCAGAAACTCGTCGCTGGCCCGGTCCGTGAAGATCTGGTAGGCCAGCTCACGAATAGCCTGTTGCTCGTCGGTAAATTTGAATTCCATGGTGTCCTGCCTCAGTGTAATTTGACCATACCGGCCAGGTTACGGGTGTATTTGAGCTGTTTCGCATCGGGGTGTTCGAGAAACAGCGCGCGATAAAACATGGTGGACAGCAGTTCGACGAACTCCTCGACCGAGAGGTCAGCCGCCCGCAGTGTCCCGCTCTCGTTGATGAAGTATTCCCGCAGCAGCCCCTCCCCGATGCCCGCGAGCGAGTAGGCCACCATCAGCGCCTGGTGCTTGCGAAAGCGCACGTCGGGGAACAACTTGGGCATCAGATCGACCAGCCAGAGCAACTGGCTGCGGTAACGCTCGCGCAGCATGGCTGAAAACCCGGGTTCCTCATCCGCCAGCTGCAGCAGGCAGCGCATGATACCCGGGCGCCTGGCGTAACTCCTCACCACCACCAGGTTGTAGGCGTAAATGCGGCCATACCAGTCGCCCCGCGCCACGTCTTTCTCCACTTCCTGGGGGTCGCTTCCGGCCTGCGCGAAATCGGCCAGCACCTCGAGCGTCAGCGATTTCAGGTCGGTGAAGTAGTGGTAGAACAAACCCTGTGCCACCCCGGCTTCGCGGGTTACGTCGGCGATACGCATCTTGTGATAGCCCTCCCGCTCGAGGACCACCAGGGCGGCCTCTTTCAGGCGCGCCCTGGCCCGCTCACCGCGGGCGCTGCGGGCACCGGGATTCTTCGCTGACTTGGCAGGCTGAGTCGACATGGGCAATAAAATAGTTGAATTTGAATTCAAAATCAATATCATTGTGCCCTCAACCGGAGGATGACTGACATGTTTGTCGACTACACCGAGAGCCAGCAAGCCCTGCGCAGGGAATTTCGCGCCTATTTCACCAACCTGATCAAACCCGAGTACCGGGATGAGCTGCGCAACGCCGAGAGTGGAGAGCTCTACAAAGAGCTGATTCGCCAGCAGGGCAAGGACGGCATGCTGGCGGTCGGCTGGCCAGAGGAATACGGCGGCCGGGGCCTCAGTGAAAGTGAGCAACTGATCCGCTACGAGGAAGCGCTCCTGGCTGGCGCCCCCACCCCCTTTGTCACACTGAACACGGTCGGGCCGGCCATTATCAGCCGCGGCACAGAGGAACAGAAAAAGCGCTTCCTGCCGGGTATCGCCTCCGGGGAACTGCACTTCTCCATCGGCTATACGGAACCGAGTGCGGGCACTGACCTGGCCGCCCTGAGAACCGCCGCGGTGAAGAACGGCGACCACTACGTGGTCAACGGCAACAAGGTCTACACCAGCGGTGCTGAGGGGGCCGACTACGTCTGGCTGGCGGCGCGCACCGACCCGGAGGCACCCAAACACAAGGGTATCTCCATCCTGATCGTGGACACCACAGATCCCGGCTTCTCCTATGGCCCGATACATACGGTGGGCAGCGTGCGGACCAACGTGTCCTACTACACCGACGTCAAGGTGCCACTGGACATGATCATCGGCCAGGAGAACGGCGGCTGGCGCCTGATCACCGAGCAGTTGAATCACGAGCGGGTCGGCCTGGCGGCGTGGGGCATCCAGGGCTGGAAAATTTTCCGGGAGGCCTTGACATGGGTGCGCAGCACGCGCTCCGCTGACGGCCGACGCGTCATCGACGATCCCACTGCACAGCGCAACCTCGCAGAGGCCTACGCGCACCTGGAAGCCATGCGGGTGATGAATGCGCGCATGGCCTGGCAGCTGGACCAGAACCCCATGGATGCCGTATTTCCGTCGGCCATCAAGGTCTATTCGACCGAAATCCTGCTGGAGATCTGCCGGCTGCTGATGGAGGTGATCGGGCCGCACTCGCTGATCGCAGCGGGCAGCGACGGCGCGGCCCTCTATGGCGATCTGGAACACGAGCACCGACGGGCCATGATCAACACCTTCGGCGGTGGCGTGGTGGAAGTGCTGCGCGGACTGGTGGCCACCCATGGCCTGGGCATGCCCCAGCACAGGTAACAGGAGAATTCGATGACACCGGAAGAGCAACAGGCCTTCGAGGAAAAGATCTACGCCTACGTGGGACGGCAGGTCTGCCCCCCCACCCCGGCCAGGGACGATGTCAATGCCACCATGATCCGCCACTGGACCGAAGTCATGGGCGACACAAATCCCGCCTACACCGATGCGCAGTGGGCCGCCTCGAGCAGACGTGGCAAAACCATTGCGCCTCCGGCCATGCTGTACGTGTGGAACCAGGAGGGCTTTGCGGTCACCACCGGCCGTTCCTCCGACCCCCAGACCGACATGGTGGAATTGTTCAACGAGCACGGTTTCACTGGCGTGCTGGGTACCAACGTGAAACAGGAGTATTTCAGGGAGGTCAGCCCCGGCGATACGGTGGTGATCGAAATGGTGATCGACCAGATCTCAGAGCGCAAGGCGACCGCCCGCGGGGCCGGATACTTTTTCGAGACGCTGGCGACCTTCACTAATCAGGACGGCGAAAAAATCGGCACACAGCGCTTCCGTGTGCTGAAGTTCATCCCCCAGGAGCAGCCCGCGGCAGCGGCCAGCGAGGACAAACTGGAGGTGCCCACGCGCATCGCGTCACCCCGCGGGCACGACAACAAGTGGTGGTGGGACGCCTGCGACGAGGGCAAGGTACTGATCCAGCGCTGCACGAACTGCCAGACCCTGCGCCACCCTCCCCGCCCCATGTGCGGCGAGTGCCAGTCCATGGAATGGGATTCGATCGAGTCCGGCCTCGACGGGGAAATACTGAGCTTCACGGAACTGCACCACCCGAAGATCCCGGGCTACCCGTACCCGCTGGTCTGCGCCGTGATCAGGCTCGGGGAAGGCACCAACCTGGTGGCCAACGTGGTCGGCTGTGAACCGGCCGACATACAGATCGGCATGCGCGTGCAAGGCAGGGTGGAGCAGGTGGATGAAAAAACCATGCTGCCCCAATTCTACCCGGCCTGATCAGCGACGGAGTGACAGACCCATGAGTGAATACAACACACTGAGCCGCACCGAAGTTTCGGTCGGCGACAAACTTCCCCCGGTCGCTATCGACATCACTACCGGCCTGGTGGTCTGCGGCGCGCTGGCAACCCGGGATTTCGAGCCCGTGCACCACGACAAGTCGGCGGCTCAGGCCACCGGCCTTCCCGACGTGTTCATGAACATTCTCACCAGCCAGGGCCTGATGACCCGTTACGCGACGGATTGGAGTGGTCCGGAAGCGATCGTTCGCTCCCTGGACATCCGCCTGGGTGCGCCCAATATCCCCGGCATGGTGATGACCATCACCGGCGAGGTGAAGGCCAAGGACGAGCAGACCGGCATCGTCGATATCGAGGTGCTGGGTGAGAACAATATCTGGGGCATGCACATGCAGGGCACTGTCCAACTCGAACTGCCGACGGAGGCCTGAGACGTGGTTGCAAACGTAAAAGATAAAGCCGTTATCGTCGGGGTCGGCAATACCGAGTTCACCAAGGACTCCGGCGTATCCGAGCTGTCGCTGGCGGTACAGGCCATCAAGGTCGCCCTCGATGACGCGGGCCTGCAGCCCTCGGACGTCGACGGCATGGCCACCTTCACCATGGACACCAACGATGAGATCGAAGTGGCCCGTGCCCTGGGCTGCGGCGAACTGACCTTCTGGGGGCGCTCCCACTACGGTGGGGGTGCCGCCACCGGCACGCTGCTCCAGGCCGTGCTGGCCATTGCCACCGGCATGGCCGAAACCGTGGTCTGCTTCCGCGCGCTCAACGGCCGCTCAGGTCATCGCTTCTCCGGCGGCGTATCCGGCGAGATCACCACTGCAGATGCCATTCACTGGGGCTGGTACATGCCCTATGGCCTGCTGACTCCCGCAAGCTGGGTGGCTATGTTTACCCAGCGCTGGATGCATAACACCGGCGTCACCAAGGACGCCCTGTTCGAAGTGGCCCACGCCACCCGCGAGTACGCCATCAACAATCCCAACGCCTTCTTCCACGGCCGCTCTTTCGACCGCGCGGAGTACGACGCGGCGCGCATGATCGCCTCGCCCCTGCAACTGTTCGACTGTTGCCAGGAGAGCGACGGGGGCTCCGCGGTCATTCTCACCACACCGGAGCGGGCCCGGGACCTGAAACAACCTGGCGTAGCAGTGCGGGGGGTCGCCCAGGCGGCAGCCGCCGACCAGGAACAGATGACCTCATTCTATCGCGAGGAATTTGCCGCCATTCCGGAAATGGAAATCGCCGCAAACAACGCCTATGCCATGAGCGGGCTGCGCGCCGACGATATCGATGCGGCGGTCATCTACGACGCCTTTTCACCCATCGTGCTGTGGCAACTGGAGGCCTGGGGATTTTGCGGCGCAGGCGAATCCGGTGACTTCGTGCTCGATGGCGCCCTGCGCCCCGACGGTCGCCTGCCCACCAACACCCACGGCGGACAGCTCAGCGAAGCTTACATCCATGGGGTCAACGGCATCGTCGAGGCAACGAAACTGGTGCGCGGCTCCTCCCTCAACCAGCCCGCCAAGGAAATCAACCACGCCCTGGTCACCTCCGGCGTCGGCATACCCACCGGCGGTGCGCT
>JAHEEV010000039.1 GCA_024640505.1 Halieaceae bacterium | reverse complement strand
GCATCCCATGTCAACAGGTATTGTGCGCCGTAGTACAGGGCCATGATCCAGTAGCGCGCGCCCGGTACGGGCTCCACGAAGCGGTTGACGGCAATCAGTGAGTCGGAGAGAACGAACAGCAGGGCGCCCAGCGCTACCAGCGGGTGGTTGTTACGACCAATAAGGGCCGCGGCGGCCATCGCCGTGATGACCGTCATGTACAGGTAGACGGCGACCTTCATCTCGCCCAGGTGTGGCGACAGGTAGTTGACGACGAATACGGTGCAGACCAGCAGCGCAATGAGTGGAACCGATTTCCTTGCGGAGAGTTCCGGGTGACGGCAGAAGGCCCCGAGGTAAAACAGGTGCCCTACCAGAAATGCCGCCAGTCCCGAAGTGAAGTGGCCGAGTTCCAGGCTGACATCACCGGCCCCGCAGAAAACCAGCGCCCCGATGATAAGCCGTTGCCTGCCGTGTGTGCCTGAAAGCATGACGGCGACCAGCAGGCACACGATGGGGGACACCTTCAACAGGAATGCGCCGGGGTAGGGGAGGTAAGCCAGCGATAAGATGAAAGCCAGTGCCAGCGCCGCGAACAGCCACGCCAGGGAGATTGTCCTGCCCGGGGTCATCAGGCCCTCAGGCGCTTTGCGTTCTCGGTGTCGACGCGGTCAATGCGCCCCCGGTCGATCAGAGCCTGACAGTCGATACCCGTTGGCAGCATGCCGTAGGTGTTACCGGAGCCGGATCCAAGCCGTGCGGCGCAGAAACCCTCTGCCACCGTTGTTGGCGCATCGCGCAGCAACAGTGACCCCTGCAGCGCCAGCGCCATCTTTTCCACGACCGAGCGGGCCCGGTATTCCAGATCCTGCAGCTTGGAAAACTCCGCCCGAAGGCCGCTGAAAAATCGATCAAAACGTGGGTCCTTGCCCTCGCTGCGACCCACTTCGCTCAGGAAAGCCTCCAGCGAGTGTGGATCCTTGCGCATGGCGCGCAGCACATCCAGGCACTGCACGTTGCCGGATCCTTCCCAGATCGTATTGATGGGGGCTTCGCGATAGAAACGTGGCATGAGACTGTTTTCCATGACCGCAGAACCCCCGATACATTCCATCGCCTCGTAGGCGTGGCCCGGCTGGCGTTTGCACACCCAGTATTTGCCCACGGCGGTCGCGATACGGGCAAAGCTGGCCTCGTCGGTGTTGCCAGCCGCAGCCGCGTCCAGTGCTCCCGCGACACGGAAGGCCAGATGGGTGGCTGCCTCGGTCTCCAGCTCGAGGTCTCCCAGTACATTCTGCATCAGGGGCTGTTTGTCCAGGGTGTTGCCGAAGGCTTCCCGGTGGCTGGTGTGGTGAATGATCTGGGTCATGTGTCCCCGCATGGCGCCGGCGGAAGCCACCAGGCAGTCGAAACGGGTCATGGACACCATCTCCAGGATGTTGGCCACTCCGCGCCCCTCCTCACCGATCAACCAGCCAAACGCGCCGCGAAGCTCTGTCTCTGAAGAGGCGTTGGATACGTTGCCCATTTTATCCTTCAGACGCAGCACCTGCAGGGGGTTTTTGCTGCCATCCGGGCGCCAGCGTGGCACCAGGAAGCAGGAGAGGCCGCCCTCGGCCTGGGCGAGTATCAGGAAGGCATCGCACATGGGCGCGGAGACGAAAAACTTGTGCCCTACCAGTTCGTATTCGCGCCCCGGTCCCGGCAGGCCGATAGGATAGGCCCGGGTGGTATTGCTGCGCACGTCACTCCCGCCCTGCTTTTCGGTCATGGCCATGCCGATAGTGACGGCGCGCTTTTCGGTATGCGATACGTTGCGCGGGTCATATTCCCTGGAGAGCACCTTCGGCAGCCACTCCGTGGCAATATCCGATTGCTTTTGCAGTGTCGGTACAGAGGCGAAGGTCATGGTAATGGGGCAGCCGTGTCCGGCTTCAACCTGGCAGGTCATGTAGCTGCCTGCAGCGCGCGCCACGTGAGCGCCCTTTCCCGGCTGGGCCCAGGGTGACCCCGCCAGGCCCTGGGCAATGGAGGATTGCATCAGTTCGTGGTACGCCGGGTGAAAAGTCACCTGGTCTATCCGGTGGCCATAGCGGTCGTGAGTTTCCAGCACGGGTTTGACACGATTGGCTTCCACGCCGCGCAGGATCCATTCCGCGCTGCCGCAGGATCGACCGTAGGTCGTGAGGTCGCCGCTCGCCCAGCCGCCTCCCTCGCGGGATACGGCCTCCATCAGCGTGGGATCACCGGTAAATACGTTGTAGTTCTCCAGCATCGTCGGCATGTTTTCGACGACATGGGTGTTGGCGGCGCAGGCATCTGCTTGGGGGTAATGACTCATCTGCGGGTCCTTCGACGGGGCTGGATTCGCGGGGGCGATGGGGTTTGACAGGCAAGTGAATCGTAAATCCGGACGCTCCGCAAGCGCCGGTGAGATTTACCCGATGTCGAAAAACAGGCGGGCGTTGACGTCAGGGGTATTCAGGCCGCCCGCCCGGTGGTGTTCGCCGGACGGACAGCGAGGGTGATCTAGTTGAGTACGTAAATGCCGTTGATGACTTTTTTGGCATTGGCGTCCTTTGCCGCCGTCTCACCTGCCGTCACCTTGTCCTCCTGGGTGTCGACAAATCCGGTCAACAGTACCACGCCGTTGTAGGTATCCACGTTGATCTTGACGCCTTGGCCGAGATCAGCGGAGCCGATGGCAGACTTGACGCGGGTGGTGGTGACGCCGTCATCGATGACCTGTCCTGCGCTGCGCTCGCCTTCCTTTACGTGCATCTGATTGTCGACCTTGACCACGCCTTCCACGGAAGCGGCACGCTCGGCAGCGAGTTTGCCTTTTTCGGGATCATCGATGAATCCGCCGAGTTGCACTACGCCCTTGCGGGTCTCCAGGTTGATATCCCAGCCGCCTGCGACAAAGTCGTCACTCATGATCTTTGCCTTGACCTCCGCCTGGGTGACGGAATCATCCACCATCTGGCCTGTGGTCTTGTCGGCGAAGGCTGGGCCCGCGGTGACCAGTAAGGCGGACAATGCCAGTGTATTGAAAAGTTTCATCTAGTTCTCCTCGTTAATGCCAGCAATTTTGGCCACGGTAAGTGTAGCCATGGTTTTCGGATGTGCAAGCCCCTTGATGCGCAGCGTATCGAGCGGCTTAATGGTAATGTGAGACAGATGCCAATGGCATCACCCGAACTTTTGCGGAGGAATCCAGACCTGTGAAAAGCGTAAGCCATTACGGCTCATGGACATCGCCGGTGACAGCGGCCTTTACCGTCGAGGGCGTCAGGGAGCTCGGTTGGCTCGGCTATGACCGTGGGGTGCTTTACTGGACTGAGTCGAGGCCGGAGGAGGGCGGCCGGAATACGATCATGCGCTGGCTGCCTGGCGGTGAGCCCGAGGAAATCCTGCCCTCACCCTGGTATGTCAGGACCCGGGTGCACGAGTATGGTGGACGCAGTTTCCTGGTCGAGGACGGCACGGTCTGGTTCTCGAATTTCGATGACCAGCGTCTGTACTGCATGCTCCCGGGGGAAGAGCCCAGGCCGATAACTCCGGAAGCAGAGCTGCGTTACGCCGCTTTTGTTCTCGATCGTCCGCGCAAGCGGTTGCTCTGTGTCCGGGAAGATCACCGCCCTGGGGGTGAGCCGCGCAACACACTCGTCGCACTTCCGCTGGATGGGGTAAACGAGGGCGAGATACTGTTTGATGATGCAGACTTTGTGTCTGCACCCAGCCTGTCGGAGGACGGCAGCAGGATAGCCTTCGTCAGCTGGCGCCACCCCAATATGCCGTGGGATGACACCAGCCTCTGGTCGGCAGCTTTCGACGAGCAGGGCGCGCTCACCGGTCTTGCATTGCACAACGAGGGTGTACGGGAGTCCGTGATTGATCCACGGTGGGGCAAGGACAACCGGCTCCATGCCATATCCGACAGGGACAACTGGTGGGGCATCTACCGGATTGAGGGCTCCCGGTTTGACGCGATAGAGACCGGTATCGAGCGGGCGGAGATCGGCGGGCCTGCCTGGAGTATCGGGGAACACTACTACCATTTCATGGCGGATGGACGCATTGCAGTCCGGGTCATGGAAGGGGGCGTTCAATCTGCGGCAATCATAGATCCTGCCCGATCCCGAACCAGCCAGCTGGCACTGAACAGTGCCTCGGTGATCGACCTTCTGCCGACAGAAGACGGCCTATTCATCATTAATGCACCCTACGATCAACCTCCCGCGCTGCTGCAGGTGAACGACGATGGGGCGGTGCGTCACGTGATTCGCACTGCCAGCGACAACAGGCTTGACGGGGGCTGGATACCTGCGTACCGGCTGATCAATTTCCCGACTGGAAACGGCGAGGAGGCCCATGGCATCTATCTGCCGCCCACGAATCCCGGGGCGGTGGCGCCGGCGGATGCAGCGCCACCGCTTATGGTGACCGTGCACGGTGGACCAACCGGTGTGAGCCGCCCCGCCTACAACGTCAGTCACCTTTACTGGACCAGTCGCGGTTTCGCGATTCTTGACCTCAACTATCGCGGCAGCACGGGTTTTGGCCGGGAATATCGCCGTTCCCTTTACGGGCGATGGGGGGTTGCGGATGTGGAGGATGCGGTAGCGGGCGCCACCTGGCTGGCGGACCAGGGGCTGGCAGATCCGCAGCGGTTGGTCATCCGCGGTGGTAGCGCCGGTGGCTACACCACCCTGGCGGCCCACGCATTCCACGATGCCTTCGCGGCCGGTGCCAGCTATTTTGGTATCAGTGATATCGAAGCCCTGGCCAGGGATACCCACAAGTTCGAATCCCGTTACCTGGATCAGGTGATTGGTCCTTACCCCGAGTGTAAAGACCTGTACGTGCAGCGATCGCCCATCCACAGCCTGGAAGGCTTCCGTGCGCCCCTGCTGCTGCTGCAGGGTCTCGACGACCGGGTGGTCCCGCCGGACCAGTCCCGGCTGATTTTCGAGGCGCTCAAGTCCCGCGGCGTACCCACCGCCTACCTGCCTTTTGCGGGGGAGGGGCACGGATTTCGCAGGGCCTCCAACCGGATCCGTGCCCTGCAGGCGGAATTGTACTTCTATGCCCGGGTGCTGGACTTTGAGAGCAGCGAGGAGTTGCCCGAGCTGGAGATTGTGGGGTTGGAGGAGTCCCGGACTGGAGGGTCCCGGACTGGAGGGTCCCGGACTGGAGGGTCCCGGACTGGAGAGTCCCGGGATGGCTGAACGAGACCTGACCGGATCCGTCTCTCGCCCGGGAGGCCCTCGTTGAGGCTGTTTTTACTGTCGGTGTTGCTGGTCGTGGCGGCGCTGGTGTTGCTGCCCCTTGCGCTGCTTTTCGCAGGGATGCAACCGGACCCCCTCGTCGAGCCCTTCAGGAGCGCGCAGCAGGACGATGTCGGACGGATCAAGGCACTGCTGCAGCAACATGATCCGCGCGACCTGCGCGATGGCGAGGTGCGAACGCTGACGATTTCAGAGCGGGATATCAATCTCGGACTGCATTCATTGCGGCCTTCCCCGGGTGGGCACGCATTGCGGGTGACTGTGTACGAGAGGCTTGCCAGGGCCGACTACACGCTGAGCCTGCCTTCGCGCTGGCCCGGCGGATACTTCAATGTTTCGCTATTCGTCAATGAGGAAAGCGGTCAGCTCCGCCTGCAGAGTGTCCGGTTCGGTGACCTGGACCTGCCCGGCTGGACGTTGGCGCCACTGGTAACTCTGGCAGACTACCGGCTCGATCGAGAGTTTCCCGAATACCGGGGAGCGCTCAGTGCGCTGCAGTCCGTATCTCTGGATGCCGGGGAGGCGAGCTTTACGTATCGCTGGGACAGGTCACTCGCGAAGCAGATCGAGCAACGGGGCAGGGCGGTGCTGCTGCCGGACCTGGATCGCGACCGTGCCCTGGCTTACTACCGCGTACTGGCGAGCACTTCGCGCGCTGCCGGAGGCACGGCGTCCCTCGCCACGCTGTTGCAGCCCATGTTTGAGATGGCAGAACGTCGCAGCGTCGGTGGCGACGCGGCTGCAGAGAATCGCGCGTTATTACTGGTGCTCGGTACCGTGCTGAACCGCTCATCGACTCATCGCCTGATCGGGGGGGATCCTGCAGACCTGTTGCCGGGACATCGCTATGTTTACTGGACCCTTCACGGTCGCGGTGACCTCGCCCAGCATTTCGCCGTGTCGGCGGCTATCGCTGCCGCAGGTGGCGGCGTACTCGCCGATGCGATCGGTGTCTTCAAGGAACTGGATGATTCCCGGGACGGCAGCGGTTTCAGCTTTCCCGACCTGGTGGCGGATCGGGCCGGTGTGGAACTGTCACAGGCCGCCATCGGACCGCGAGCCGGACGGGTGCAGGCAGTGATGGCCGCCGATGAACTTGCCGAATCCCACTTCATTCCGCCGCTGCAGGATATGCCCGAGGGCCTGATGGAAATGGCGTTCAGGCAGCGCTACAGCGACCTGGATGATGCGCGCTACGCACAGGTGAAGCGGGAGATCGATGGGCGCGTTGCGCGGCTCCCGGTCCTGCAATAATCCCGGCTGTGGAGCATCACCGCAGCAGGGTTCAGCCGTAATCTCAGAGTGAGGCCTGGAAGAAATCACGCATTGCGGCCGTGAATTCCTGCCGTGAGTCCTCCCAGGCATAGAACATGTGCCCGCCGGCGAAATGCCTGACAGTTACCTTCTCCCGCTGCGCATCAACCAGCTTCATGTGCTCGAGAATCCGGTCGGTAGAAAAGTAGGGCGTGACGAGATCGTAGACGCCGTGACAGATGAACACGTTCATGTGAGGATTCAGTGACAGCGCGTAACGGAGATCATCGGTCGCCCCCACCTGGCGCTCGAAGGCATGGGTCTCCGTATCCACCTTCCAGGCTGCGTTGACCTCTTCGCTGAGGAGGGCGTAGTCGCGCTCTGTCTCCAGCGACAGGTTCTGCCTGAGTTGGGTGTTGATGCCTCCCGCAAAAACCCGCTCGATGGCATACAGCGTCGGGTCCGGGGCCTGGTGTGTTTCGCGGTCCGGGAATGGATCGACAGCCCTGATGGTGGCATCGTAGAAGCCGCACACTTCGCGGCTGCCCTTGAGTAATGTCCTGCAGAAGACCCAGAACGGGATTCGGCCCGTGTGCAGTGCCACGAGTTCCTGGTCCAGGCCGAGAAAATCCGCTATCTGCCGATAGAGGGATTGTCGCTTACCCGCCTCGAGCCGGTCACCCTGCACGAGATAGGTAGACAGGTCTGTGATGGCAAAATCCTCCGCCAGCGTCCTGAATTCGCGGTCGGAGTCGCATTCGATACGACTCTTGCCGTGGTAGCGTGCGGCCAGTGCCATCGTGGGGAAGAGGTCCACCCAGGGGAGGACGTCGTAATCCGATGGATCGAGCAGCATCCACTCCAGGGCGGGAGAGATCAGGATAGCGCCGTTAAGGCCGATACCGTAACCCTCCTGCAACAGCCGCGCGAGTTTGCCCACCCTGAATCCGCCGTAACTTTCCCCGGCGATGAATACCGGCGAGTCCCAGCGTTTATGGCGGGATAAAAATTTCTGGATAAATTCCCCCAGTGACTCCAGGTCCCGTTTCAGGCGATAGAATTCCTTGCTCTTCTCGCCCTCCGGCTTGTCACCGGTCTTCTCGTCCTTTTTTTCCGGCTCGACCATCCGGCTGAAGCCGGTTCCGATGGGATCCACAAAAACCAGGTCTGTGAAAGCCAGCCAGGATTCCGGATTGTCTACCAGCCTGGCGGGTGGCTTCTGCGTGCTGCCGTCCTTGTTCAGCACCACCCGCTTGGGTCCCAGGGCACCCACATGCAGATAGGCGGAACTGGCGCCGGGACCACCGTTGAATACGAACGTGACGGGGCGCCGATCAGAAGGCTCGCCCTTTTTCAGGTAGGCAACGTGAAACATCTCGGCCCGGGGTTTTTCGTCGGTGCGCAACAGTAGCCAATCGGCGCGGGCGGAGTATTCGACGGTCTCGCCGTCGATCTCGATCTCGTGGTTAGACTTCCTGCCTTTCGGCGCCTTGTGCTCCATGGGTCTGGAGTCGGGCTTTTTCTCTGACATACCTGTTCATCCATTCTGGTCAATAGCCGGCATTCTCCCCCCACCGGGTGCAAAGTCAAGGCGTGGCAGCCGCAAGCCGAGAGTTTTCCTTTCACGCATACGGGTTTTTGTGGCAACATCGCGGAAGTGAATTGCGACGACTCAAACAGTCTATGCCACAGCCTGCTGGCGCCAAGCCGCATCCTGTTTTACCGCGGTGACATGATCTCGACAGCCCATGCGTGATTATTTCATCAGGCGACTGCTCCTTATCCCACCTACCCTGCTGGGTATCACCATTATCGTATTCGCGATCACCCGGCTTGTGCCCGGTGGCCCGCTTGAACGCGCCATCATGGAATCGCAGCAAATGGATGCAGCGACCGGCATCAGCACACAGACTGCCGGGCAGGGTATGGCTATCTCCGAGGAGCAACTGCTCAAACTCAAGGAATACTACGGCTTCGACAAGCCCGTGCTGGAGAGCTACGTGGACTGGCTGGGGAAGGTTTTTACCGGTGATCTGGGGACATCCTATCGGTACAACGAGCCGGTGTGGGAGGTCATCAAGGATCGCTTTCCCGTCTCGCTCTACTACGGCCTGGTCACGCTGGTGCTGACATACGCTGTCTGTATCCCGCTGGGTATCGTCAAGGCGGTCAGGCACAGGACGGTGCTCGACAACCTGACGTCCGTGCTGATCTTCATCGGCTACGCCATCCCCGGCTATGCCCTGGGTTCGCTGTTGCTGCTTTACTTTTCCGTCCGCCTGGACTGGTTTCCCATGGGCGGCTTCGTGAGTTTCAGCTTCAGCGAGAAAGATTTTCTGGGCAAAACTATAGATCTGCTCCAGCACTCCGTACTGCCGTTGATATGCTATATGGTCGGCGCTTTTGCCCTGGTGACCATGCTGTTGAAAAACCACCTGATGGACAACCTGGCGGCGGATTACATTCGCACGGCCGTAGCCAAGGGCGTCTCGTTCCGGCGGGCCGTGACGGGGCACGCCCTGCGCAATTCGCTCATACCCATCGCCACGACCTTTGGACAGAATATTACCTTGCTCGTTTCAGGGTCATTCCTGATCGAAACGATATTCGACATCGATGGCTTCGGACTGTTGGGATTGACGGCGATTCTGGACCGGGACTATCCCGTGGTCATGGGCGTGGTCCTGTTGAGCAGCCTCCTCCTGCTCATCGGCAATATACTCTCCGATTTCCTGGTCGCCCTGGTGGACCCGAGAATCCGGTTCCACTAGACGATGTTCAACTTCAACCCACAGACACTGAAGAAGCTGCGACGGTTCCGGGAAATCAGGCGCGGCTATTACAGCTTTGTCATTCTGGCAGTCCTGCTGGTGGTGCTTGCCCTTGGTGAATTGCTGGTCAACAGCCGGGCACTTATCGTCAAGTATGAGGGGGAGTGGTTCTTTCCGACCTATACCGCTTTTCATCCCGGTACGGATTTCGGGCTGGAATACTCTTACGAGGTCAACTATCGGGAATTGCAGGCAAAATTTACAGCCGAGGACGGAGACAACTGGGTGTTGATGCCCCCGGTGCCGTACAATCCCTACGAAAACAATGCCGCGGGCGGCATCTTCAGGCCCGCCGCCCCCTCCCTGGCAGACCAGCATTACCTGGGCACCGACACCACCAGCCGGGATATTCTGGCGAGATTATTTTATGGCACGCGTATTGCCCTGCTGTTTTCGCTGGCTTTTATGGTGTGGGTTTATCTTATCGGCATATCCATCGGCTGCGCGATGGGTTATTTCGGTGGCGTATTTGACCTCTTCTTCCAGAGGCTGATAGAGATCTGGTCGAATATCCCGTTCCTGTACATGGTCATCATCGTCTTCTCGGTCATTCCGTCCAGCCTGTCGATCCCGTCGAGGATAGCCATTCTGCTGTCCGTCATGGTCCTTTTTTCCTGGACCAGCATGACCTACAACATGCGGACGGAAACCTACAAAGAGAAGTCCCGCGACTATGTTGCCGCCGCGCGCATTATTGGTGCCTCTGATACGCGGATTATTTTCAGGCATATACTGCCCAATGTGTTATCCACGCTGGTGACCTTCATGCCCTTTGTCGTGGTTTCCGCCATATCTGCGGTTACCGCCCTGGACTTTCTGGGCTTTGGCCTGCCGCCGCCGACACCCAGCCTGGGCGAGTTGCTGAAGCAGGGAACGGCGAACCTGCGCACCGCTCCCTGGATCGTGTCTGCCGCCTTTTCCACGCTGGTCATCCTGTTGACCCTGATAACGTTTATCGGCGAAGCGGTGCGGGAATCCTTTGACCCGAAAAAATTCGCTTTCTACCGTTGAGGCAGATGAAATGATAAAGAACACTGACATGCGCGGCATTTGTCGCTTACTGGGCTGGTTGACTGTCGCGCTGGTTCTCAACGGATGTGGCGATTCAGAGACCCCGGCCAGCGGGGATGCAGTCACCAGCACCATTGACAACAGTGTCGAGGTCCAGGCTTTTTATGACGCCAACCCGGACTTTTTCAGTTTCAAGACGCCTGCAGACCTGCCCGAGGGTCTCAACTGGGTGAGCGGCGACGAGTTCCCCGAGATGGGGTCTCCGCAGGCAAAAAAGGGTGGTACAGAGTATCGCGCCTTGCAGGATTTCCCGCGGACGCTGCGCACCGTCGGTCCCGACTCCAACGGTGGATTCCGCACCCTGCTGCTGGATGATACGACCCTGCAACTGGCCCACCGGCACCGGGATTATTTCGACTATATCCCGGGACTCGCCGAGTCCTGGGCTGTGGGGGAAGACCGGAAAACGGTTTATGTGAAACTCGATCCCGCTGCCAGGTTTTCCGACGGGGTACCCATCACTGCCGACGACTACCTCTTCAGTTTCTGGTTCTACCGCTCTCCCTATATCACCGCGCCCTGGTACAACAACTATTACAGCACGATGTACACCAATATCACGCGCTACGACGATTACACCATTTCCGTCACTATCCCCGAGAGCAAGCCGGACGTGGAGAAGTGGGTGCTGGAGCTCCGTCCGCAGCCC
Source organism: Halieaceae bacterium (assembly GCA_024640505.1). Taxonomy (GTDB): domain Bacteria; phylum Pseudomonadota; class Gammaproteobacteria; order Pseudomonadales; family Halieaceae; genus JARRPM01. Next base: position 15,975 of record JAHEEV010000039.1, on the reverse strand, counting down.
AGGCATTTTTTCCGGGAACTGGGTGACGATTACGTGGATCGCTACCAGTGGCGCTTTGCGCCTACTACGGGGCCCTATGTCATAAAGCCCGAAGACGTCAAAAAAGGTCGTTCCATCGCCCTCACCAGGAATCCCGAGTGGTGGGCGCAGGACAAGAAACACTGGCGCTATCGCTTCAATGCCGACCGGATACAGTTCACCGTGATCAGGGATACGGAAAAGATCTTCGAGGCGTTCCGGCGCGGGGACCTCGACCAGGCCTCTCTCAACCTGTCCGAATACTGGTATGAAAAACTCCCCGATACCGCGCCCGACGTGCAGGCCGGTTACATTCACAAGTCCATCTTTTACAACCAGCGCCCGCGGCCTTCCTACGGCCTGTGGATCAATACGTCGCGGCCCCTGCTCGACAACCGCGATATACGCCTGGGTATCCAGTACGCGACCCATTGGCAACTGGTGATCGACAAGTTTTTCCGCGGCGATTACGGGCGACTCAACACCCCCCACGATGGCTTTGGCGAGTTCACGCATCCCACGTTGCGGGCCCGGGAATATGACATCGATCTCGCACTTGAGCACTTTGCAGCCGCGGGCTTCAGTCGCCGCGGGCCCGATGGCATTCTTCTCAATGATGCAGGGGAGAAGCTGGCATTCACCCTGTCGACGGGTTACCAGAGCCTGAAGGACGTGATGACCATACTCAAGGAAGAAGCGGCCAAAGCAGGTCTCGAGTTCCGCATCGAGGTTCTCGACGGCACCGCCGGCTGGAAGAAAGTGCAGGAGAAGCAACACGATATCCACTTCTCCGCCTTCGGCGTGATCCTGGAAATGTACCCGAGGTTCTGGGAACACTACCACTCGGATAACGCCTATGATCGTGCCTTCCTCGAGGACGGCAGCATCAATCCCGAGCGCCAGTTGAAGACCCAGACCAATAACCTGGAGGCTTTCGCCGTGCCGGAGATGGACCGCATGATCGACCGGTATCGCCGGTCCGCAGACACCGGTGAGATGATCGGCCTGGCCCATAAGATGTCCGAGTTGCATCACGACTATGCCTCCTTTGTCCCCGGCTTTTACCAGGGCTTCTTCCGTGTCGGGCACTGGCGCTGGGTGCGTTATCCCGAATATTTCACCCATAAACATGCGGCAGGAGCCGGAGAATTGTTTGTTCACTGGATCGACCCCGCCATGAAGGAGGAGACGCTCGAAGCTCGAAAATCCGGCGCTACCTTCGAACCTGTCATCACTGTCTATGATCAGTGGAAAGAGTAGGCTGCCACCCTGATGGCGCTGCTGGACGTCGACAGCCTGGTCACCGAATTCGTCACTGACGAGGGACGGGTTCGGGCCGTCGACGGGGTCAGCTTCACCGTGGAGGAGGGGAGTACCGTCGGGATCGTGGGGGAGTCGGGCTGCGGAAAAAGCGTCACCGCCCTCTCCATCATGCGGTTGTTGCCCCAGCCGATGGGTCAACTGGTCGGTGGAGCGGTGCGATTCCGGGAGCGGGACCTCACGCAACTGCCCCTGGAAGCGATGGAGCAGGTTCGCGGTAATGATATCGGCATGGTCTTCCAGGAACCGATGACGGCGCTTAACCCTGTGCACACCATCGGCCGCCAGTTGACGGAAGTGATGCTGCTGCACCGCGACTTCAGCGCCGACCAGGCTACTCGAGAGGCTGTGCAATTACTCGAGCGTGTGGGTATCCCTTCCCCCGATATCAGGATGGGCGAGTACCCGCACCAGCTGTCCGGGGGCATGCGCCAGCGCGTGGTGATTGCGATCGCGCTTGCCTGCAGGCCGGCCCTGCTGATCGCGGACGAACCGACGACCGCGCTGGATGTCACGATCCAGGCCCAGATACTGGAGCTGATCAAGCAGTTGCAGTCCGACCTGGGGATGTCCGTGGTGCTGATCACCCATGACCTGGGAGTGATAGCCGAGACCTGCGACAGCGTGGTCGTGATGTACGCCGGTCGAGTCGCCGAACAGGGCAGCGTCTATGATATCTTCGATCGCCCCGCACACCCCTATACGCGAGGACTGCTGTCATCGATTCCGCGGCTGGATACCCGGCCCAAGTCGAAACTCAGCGTTATCGATGGCATGGTGCCGGGGCTGCTGGAATTGCCCTCCGGCTGTCGATTCCAGAATCGCTGCCAGCACGCGGTGCCGGCCTGTGGCAGCACTGATCCTGTTCATGAACAGATCGAGGGATCCCATTGCGTGAGTTGCCTGCGGTGGCGGGATCTATGACCGGTCCGCTGCTCGAGGTGGTGGACCTGACAATGCACTTTCCCGTCCGGGAGGGGATACTGCTGCGCGGCCACAAGGTCAACAGGGCGGTGGATGGCGTTTCCCTCGCCATCATGCCCGGTGAAACGCTTGGTCTGGTGGGCGAGTCAGGCTGTGGCAAGTCGACCCTGGGACGTTGTATCAGTCGTCTGTACTCTCCGACCTCGGGTACGATTCGTTTCGAGGGAACGGATATCACCCGGCTGGGCCGCTCCGCGCTCATGCCCTTTCGCCAGAATATCCAGATGATTTTCCAGGACCCGATGGAGTCTTTGAATGCCCGTCACACGGTGGGCGAGATTCTGGAAGAGCCCCTGGTTATCCACCGGCTCGGCGACAAAGTGTCCCGCGCCAAGCGTGTCAGGGAGTTGCTGGATATTGTCGGCTTGCCTGCCCGCTCGGCAAGTCGCTATCCATTCGAGTTTTCCGGCGGGCAGCGACAGCGCATTGGCATTGCGCGAGCGATCGCGCTCAATCCCCGCCTGATCATCTGTGATGAGCCCGTATCGGCGCTCGATGTCTCCATCCAGAGCCAGATCCTGAATCTGCTGATCGAGCTCCAGCGGGAGTTCAACCTGTCCTACCTGTTTATCGCCCACGACCTCGCCGTGGTGAAACACGTCTCCGACCGGGTGGCGGTCATGTACCTGGGAAGAATTGTCGAACAGGCCCCCGGCGAGGCCATCTACCGGGGGCCGGTGCACCCCTACACCCGCTCGCTGATAGCCGCGGTGCCGGTTCCCGACCCGCATCGCGAGGTGAAGCGGGAGGTGATTGCCGGTGACGTACCGTCCCCCATCGATCCGCCGGCAGGATGCCACTTTCACCCCCGGTGTCCGATGGCGGAGCCCCGGTGCAGGCAGGAGGTGCCGTTGCTGCGAGAGGTGGATAAACAGCACACCAGCGCCTGTCACCTCTCCCCTAATTAATCCCCGTTCGCGGTTAATGCGTTGAAAGAGGGCAATTCCCTGAGATTTTCAAGATTGGCATCCGCCAGGACGATGTGCAGCGGGTAGCCCGCCTGGAGCGCCCGCTCCAGTGCCTCCACGGCCTGCTCCGGCTCGCCAAGCGCGGCCAGAGCCGTTGCGCAGTTGTAATTGACGTAAATGCTTCCCGGCGCGAGAGCCATGGCGCGATCGATATAGGACAGCGCCTCTGCCCGCTGGCCGATGCTGGCATGATAGTGCCCTACGTACGATAGCGTTTCGGCATCTGACTCGTTGATCTCCAGCCGTTTTTTCGCCAGCTTGATGGCATTGGCGTACATGGGCTCCGCCATTTCCACGCCATGTTCCGAGTGGCGGTAGGCATCCCCCAGGTTACCCCAGATCTCGAATCTGTCCGGAGCCAGTTCCACAGCCTTGTGATACAGGGTCAGTGCCTCGTCGAAGCGACCGAGGAAATAGAGGCTGGTGGCGAGGTTGGAGTAGGCGACGTCGGAGGGAGCAAGTTCGAGCGAGCGATGCCATGCGGCGGATGCCAGTTCGAAGTCGCCGACGATGAATCGGGCTGCGCCCAGGTTATTGAAAGCTGACTCGCTCTCCGGCATCAATTCGCTGATTCGCATGTAATACGGGATCGCCTCTTCCATCCGTCCGGTCCTGAACAGGTAATTGCCCATGCGCATCAGGGCGTGCCAGTACTTGGGCTGTAGATCGATGGCCCGCTGATACTGGGGCTCCGCCTTGTCGGCCTGGTCTGCCTCGAGATAGGTATCGCCCAGCCCGACATAGGCGTCCGCGAAACCGGGATTGAGCGACAGCGCCATATTGAACTCATCCACCGCCTTTTCGTACTGCCCGGAGGTGCGGTACAGGTTTCCCAGGGCGATATAGACAGAGGCGGCCCGGCGATCCAGGGTGAGCGCCCGGTGGCAGGCAGCCTCCGCCGCGGTAAAGTTCTCCTGGTCCAGGTCAATGGCGTAGAGCCCCAGTAAGCCGTCACACAAGCCGGCGTAGGCATCCGCAAATTTCGGGCTCGCCCGGGCTGCCTTTTCAAAGAGGTCTACGGCGATGCGGTAATTGGATGCGTCCCGGGGTGATCGCAGGTAAGCCCGGCCCTGCAGATAATAGTCGTATGCCGCCGGGTCGACGTTCGTCTTGGTGGATATGACTCCCCGGTTGGCAGAGGGAAGCAGTATGTGCAGGCTCTCCACCACTTTCCTGGCTATTTCGTCCTGCACCTTGAACAGGTCACTGAGGTCACGGTCATAGGTTTCCGACCACAGATGGAAGCCGTCACTGGCTTTGATCAACTGGGCCGTGACCCGAACACGGTTGCCATGGTGCCTCACGCTGCCCTCCAAGACGTGCTCGACACCCAGGTGTTCGCCGATGGTCTGGATATCCGCGTCCTTGCCCTTGAAATAAAAGGAAGAGGTCCGGGCCGCCACGTTCAACTCGTTGAGTTTCGCCAGCAGGTTGAGGATTTCCTCGGCAAGTCCATCGCCCAGGTACTCCATGTCTGCCACGTCGCTCATGTTGACGAAGGGCATCACCGCGATGGATGTTGCCTGGGATGTGGGGCCGGCGTCTGCCGGTCGCGTCGCGGATGCCTGGTCAGCCAGGCGCTCCAGGTAGAGATACCCCACCAGGAGAGCGAGCACGATGATCAGGGTGAACTCGATGATATGGGAGCGCGACCAGGGGTGGGGGCCGGTCTCGGCCGCTACCGGATGTGCCTCCACGACCCCTTCGGGTGTAAGGTCAAACATCCATGCCAGTACCAGCGCGATCGGAAAACCGACCGCTGCGACAACCAGCACCGCGGTGATCGACCACTCGGGGAGTTCCAGCGCCGGGAAAACGACATCGGCGACCTGCAGCAATACCCAGGCTCCGGCACTGTAATACGCCGTGACCCGGTAGACGCCTCTGCCCTTTAGCTCTTCGATAAACTGCTGTAGCAACATGATACTGCGCCAGTTGATTGTCCTGCCCGGACGGTACACAGCGCCAGATGAGCGGAAGAGAACCCGTTCACGGTGCGCGAGGCAGGACGATAACCGACTACTTTCTTCCTCGAGTCAAAGAAACAGTGTAAGCCATATCGCCAATTCGACAATAGAGTCGATTGCTATTAAAAGGCACTATTCATACCGTCTGATCTGCCGGTCGCGGCTTCAGTAGGCGTAGGTGGCCTGCAACCCCAGGGGCAACCCTGAAGCCCAGTAAAGCAGGAGAAAAACCGTCCACAGTACGATAAAGCTGATGGAAAAGGGCAGCATCAGTGCGGTTACCGTACCGATGCCCGTGTTCTGCACGTAGCGCTGGCAGTACACCACTACCAGCGGGAAGTAGGGCATCAATGGGGTAATGATATTGGTCGTTGAGTCCCCGACACGATAGGCGGCCTGGGTCAGGTCGGGTGAAATCCCCACTTCCATCAGCATGGGTACCAGAATGGGCGCCAGCAGCGCCCACTTGGCGGAAGCCGAGCCCACAAACAGATTGAGCAAGCCGGTGAGGATAACCACGCCGGTGATCGTCAGCGCCCCCGGCAGTCCCAGACTCTGTAGCAGCGTCGCACCCTGCAGCGCCAGAAGTACCCCGAGGTTGGACTGGGAAAAGGCATACAGGAACTGGGCGATGAAAAACATAATGACCAGGTAATACGCCATCGTGTGCATGGCTTTCGTCATGCCCTCGATGATGTCTCTGGAACTGCGCACCGTATCCGCGCTGACGCCGAAGATGATCCCCGGTAGCAGAAACAGAACAAAGATCAGCGGCACGATAGAGGCCATCAACGGTGCGCCGCGCTCGGTCAGGGAACCGGTGGGGCCACGCCAGGCCGAACTCTCAGGCCAGGCGGACATCACCAGCAGACCCACACCGACCAGCATGGCCCAGAGCGCCGCACTTAGGCCCCGGCGCTCCTTGTCGGTCAGCGGTGACATGGCTGGCAGATTGTCCAGTTCCCCGTCCAGGGCCTGTCCCTGCAGCCGGGGCTCCACGATTTTGTCGGTGACCAGCCAGCCGAGACCGATGATCAGAACCGATGAGGTCGCGGTAAAAAAGAAGTTGTTGAGCGGGTTCAGGGAGATCTCGGTGTCGATGATCTGTGCGGCGGCCTGGGATATACCCTGCAGCATGGGGTCGATCGCCGAGGGGATGAAGTTGGCGGAAAACCCGCCGGAAACGCCGGCGAAAGCCGCGGCTATACCCGCCAGTGGATGCCTGCCCGCCGCGTGGAAAATCACCCCTCCCAGGGGAATGACCAGGACGTAGCCGGCGTCCGCCGCCGTGTGGCTGACGATGCCCACAAGGATGATCATCGGCGTCAGCAGCCATTGGGCAGTGACATTCATCATGGCGCGCAGGCCGGCGCTGATGAAGCCGGTATGCTCGGCAACTCCGATGCCCAGCATGGCCACCAGCACCACGCCGATAGGGTGAAAGTGCGCAAAGTTGTTGACCATACTGGAGAAAAAGGCCGTCATGGCCGTCCCTGACAACTGGTTGACGACGACCAGGGGCTGCCCGCTGCGTGGGTCAGTGACACCGAAGTCGGTATAGGAGAGTCCCCAGGAGATCGCCCACACGATAAACAGCAGGGCGATGAACAGCACCGCGGGATCCGGCAGCCGATTGCCGACACGTTCAACGGTGGCCAGGGCGCGCTGGGTCAGAGGCAGTGTCGGGGAGGTGGGATCGCTCATTGCGCTCGTTGCCAGTGATAGTCCAGACGGCAGTCTACTGAGTGGGGCGCGACATCTGCAACTGCGCTGCGTGAATATGTGGTCTATATTAGGAGGGCTGTTTTTCCGGGATCGAGGAGAAGACCGATGTTATATGCCATGCCCGGCACCGAGGGTGCCCCCTTCACGTTCAAGAGTCGCTATGAGAATTACATCGGCGGGGAGTGGGTTGCCCCCCTGGAGGGAGGGTATTTCGACAATATCACCCCGGTTACCGGGGAGGCCTTCTGTGAAGTGCCACGCTCGACTCCAGCGGACCTCAACAAGGCCCTTGACGCTGCCCACGCGGCGGCGGATGACTGGGGCAGAACCCCGGCGGCGGAGCGGGCCAACCTGCTGCTGAAAATCGCCGACCGGATCGAGTCCAACCTGGAAACACTGGCCTACGTGGAAACCTGGGAGAACGGCAAGGGCATCCGTGAAACACTGAATGCGGACATTCCCCTGCTGGTGGATCACTTCCGCTATTTCGCGGGCTGTATCCGCGCACAGGAAGGCACGGCCACCGAGATCGATGCCAACACGGTGAGTTACCACTTTCATGAACCCCTGGGGGTGGTGGGCCAGATCATTCCCTGGAATTTCCCCCTGTTGATGGCAGGCTGGAAACTGGCACCGGCCCTGGCAGCGGGGAATTGCGTGGTGCTCAAGCCTGCGGAACAGACCCCGGTCTCCATCCTGGTGATGATGGAGATGATCGCGGACCTGCTCCCTGCCGGGGTGGTGAATATTCTCAACGGTTACGGTGAAGAGATAGGCCAGGCCCTGGCCAGCTCGGACCGCATCGCCAAGATCGCCTTCACGGGTTCCACAGCCGTAGGACACCTGATCCTGGCCAACGCTGCCAAGACCCTTATTCCCTCCACGGTGGAGCTGGGAGGCAAGTCGCCCAATATCTATTTCGACGACGTATTGTCCCTGGAGGACGACTTTGCCAGCAAGTGTGTGGAGGGCCTGCTACTGGGCTTTTTCAACCAGGGTGAGGTATGCACCTGTCCCTCCCGGGCCCTGGTACAGGAGAGCATCTACGGGGATTTTATCGAGCGTGTGCTCGAGCGGGCAAAAAACATTACCCAGGGCAATCCACTGGATACGGACACCATGGTCGGTGCCCAGGCTTCAAAGGAGCAGTTCGACAAGATCATGTCCTATATGGACGTGGCGCGTCAGGACGGCGCCGAGTTCCTGATGGGTGGTAGCGCGGCCGCCGTGGGCAGCGATATTGCCGGCGGGTACTACGTGCAGCCCACGCTGCTCAAAGGCACCAATGATATGCGGGTATTCCAGGAAGAGATCTTTGGTCCCACTCTCGGTGTCACCACCTTCAAGGATGAGGCGGAGGCGCTCGCCATCGCCAATGCCACGGAGTACGGGCTGGGAGCAGGTGTCTGGACCCGCGATACCAATCGCGCCTTCCGCATGGGACGCGGGATCAAGGCGGGCCGGGTATGGATGAATTGCTACCATGCCTACCCCGCTCACGCCGCCTTCGGGGGTTACAAGAAATCGGGCATAGGCCGGGAAACCCACAAGATGGCGCTGGATCATTACCAGCAGACCAAGAACATGCTGGTGAGCTACGACATCAACCCGCTGGGTTTCTTCTGACCACTCGCTGGCGCAGGAAAGTTCCGCGGGAGAAATTTAGATGCAGTACGCGTTTGGTGATGTCCACCTGGAAGAGGTGGGGCATGTAACGGTGGTCGAGATGCGGCGGCCGCCCCACAATTTTTTCGATGCGGCGCTGATCGCCAGCCTGGCGGATGCGTTGGAATATCTCGACACTGTGGATGAGTGCCGTGCCCTCGTACTGGCAGCCCAGGGTACCGCGTTCTGCGCCGGAGCCGATTTCCAGTCCGGCTCGGGGCGGGACCTGTTCGACCCCGGCGCGCAGCGCAGTGCTGACGATCTCTACGCCCACGCAGTGCGCCTGTTTCGTACCCGCAAGCCCATTGTGGCAGCCGTGCACGGACCCGCGGTGGGAGGAGGTCTGGGCCTGTCGCTGGTCGCGGATTTCCGGGTGGTTTGTGAACAGACCCGATTCGCTGCCAACTTCGTCAAGCTGGGGGTCCATGCGGGTTTTGGAATCACCCATGTGCTGCCGCGGATCGTGGGAGAGCAGCACGCCAGCCTCATGCTATTGACCGGGCGTCGTATCGGGCCGGAGGAGGCCATGGCCATGGGGCTGGGTGACGTGAAGAGCAGTGCCGAAAGTATCCGCGAGGATGCCATTGCCCTGGCAGGGGAGATGGCGGAAGCGGCTCCGCTGGCGGTGGAATCCACGCGTCAGACCCTGAGGCATGACCTGGCGGATGCCGTCGAACGGCAACTGCAGCGCGAATTCCACGAGCAGATGCGACTCGCGCAGACCCGGGACCACGAGGAGGGCAAACGGGCCGTCGCAGAACGCCGGCCAGGTGTGTTCACGCGCAGCTGAATCGCCGCCAGGCGGGGCGCGGGTTTGATTTGCCATACGCGTTCCCGGTGAATTTGCCGCAACGCCTTGTTGTTGCACCCCGGGTGGTCCATGCTTGTCGTCGATAACTTTCCCGGAGGCCAGCAAGCATGCTCTCGAAGTTCGATGATTACCCGATTCACCAGACCGCCGAGCCGGTTTTCCACACCGCCAGCAGCGATCGATTTACCTACGACCGCTTCTGGTATAACGCCCACGCCCTGGACGGGAGCTTCTATTTCGGGGTTGGCATGTGCCGTTACCCCAACCTGGGGATTCTTGACTGCAGCCTCAGCCTGGCGATCGACGGTCGCCAGTACGCCTTCCACGGCTCCCGTCGCGCGCCCCAGGAGCCCACGGATACCACGGTCGGGCCCTTCATGTTGCAGATTCTCGAGCCTATGGGCCGGCACAGGGTGGTTATCGAGGCCAATGAAACGGGGATCGAGTGTGACCTGGTCTTCACACCCCGCACCGCCTGCATCGAGGAGGGGCGGCAGACACTGCGCAACGAGCGCCACCTGGTGATGGATGCCACGCGCCTGGACCAGTTCGGCTTCTGGTCCGGCTGGATCAGGTATGAGGGCAAGGAACTGGTGGTCGATGGCACTACCACCTTCGGATTGAAAGATCGATCCTGGGGTATCCGGCCGGTGGGGGATGCGTACACGGGCGGCGCGCCCCTGTCGGCGTTCCAGGCCGTGCATTTCTGCTGGATGCCGATCCACTGGGAGGACGAGTGCAGCCTGGCGGGATGGTTCGAGGATGATCAGGGCCATCAGTGGCACGCCGACCAGGCAATTCTGCCCCATTATCCCGACATGGACAGCATCCCCGGCACCAACGACCCCGCGATTCGCGTCTGGCAGGGTAAGGTCCGGTACCAGCTGGACATGATCCCGGGCACCCGTCGCGCCCGTTCGGCGGTCGTCACCATGCAGGATAAATCCGGAGAGAGTATGGAGGTTCACCTCGAGCCCGTGCTGGTACACCGCATGAAGGGGCTCGGTTACCAGCACCCTCAGTGGGGGCATGGCAAGTGGCAGGGGGAACTGGCCATCGCCGGGGAGAGCTGGAACGACAGCGAACTCGACCCCCTGGCGCTGGAAAATATTCACGTCCAGCAGGTGGTGCGAGCCACCTGCGGTGACCGGGTGGGCCATGGCGTGCTGGAGCAGATGCATATCGGCCCTTCGTGCACGTTCGGGTTTGACGACTGGTTCGACGGCGCCAAGTGAGGTAGTCGATAGGCCGAAATCCTGCCCCCGCGATTTATGCGGCGCCGAAAGGCGGACGCTGCCCCCCGCACAATACGTCTGTGATCTGCTCGGTATCCATGTATTCCTTCAGCCGCTGAAGTTTGCCGTCCTGACGAAATTCAAACAGGAAGTGATACTCGTTGCTGTAGGTCTGGCCGGAGATGTGCTCCCCTTCACTCACCGCCTCCACAGCCACCTTGTCGCCTTCGGCTACCATGTCGAGAATATCGAATTTCAGGCCTTCCGGGAAAACGTCGAATATGGCGCCGGCGGAGGCGGCTATAGCATCCCGGGATGACGTCCCGGAGATCAACGTATTTCCCATGGTCTGGACGCAGCCATCTTCGGCGTAAGTGTCGACAATGGCCGTCACGTCACCGTCATTGAGCGCTGCGAAAAAATTGCGGACGGTGGCTTTGTTGGTTTCCGTGCTGGTCATGATCTGCTCTCTTGGTAACGCGAAACTGCGCTGGTTGCCTTCACCTGCCCTATCATAGGCAGGCGCGGCCGTGCCGCCAGTTACGTGGTTTGTCTATTTGCTCAATCGGGCTTCGAGCCGGTCAGATTCAGTCGGATGGTTCAACTATGCGTCATCAGCCGGGCGCGCAATGCTGCCCGAAGATCATGTGCGCAGGCGTGATCTCACCGACAGGAATCGGTACATCCCGGCTGCGAGTGTAGCCCCCCCGATCACAACCAGGCACCAGGCCGGTATTGCAATCGAAGGCCTGTCGGGGAAAAACTGCAGCAGCGCGGCGCCACCGGCCAGCAGTGAGAGTGACGTGCGCACATACGCGAGGAAGGTGCGCTCGTTGGCCAGTTTAGTGCGCTCCAGGGCCAGTTTGTCCCTCAGTCCGGGATTTTCAGTAGCGCTGCCGCCCTGCTCCTGATTCATGTTTCCACCTTTCCTCTCAGTGACTTTAAGTGTCCCCGTCTGGTTTTGCTGTCCATGCGTTTTTTTTGCGAGCTCCGGGTTGGCTTCGTCGGGCGTCTCTGTTTCTGCGTGACCGCGGCGCTGCGGACCAACTGCTGCAGGCGCATGAGGGCGTCCTCCCTGTTTTTGTCCTGGCTGCGAAACCGCTGGGCCTTGATGATGATGACCCCCTCGCCGGAAATGCGATGATCGCGCAGCTTCTGTAGTCGTTCCTTATAGAACGCCGGCAGTGAAGAGGCGGCAATATCAAAGCGCAGGTGGATGGCGGAAGAAACCTTGTTGACGTTCTGTCCGCCGGCTCCCTGGGCGCGGATCGCCTGTATCTCGATTTCCGTGAGCGGAATCGTAACCTGGTTGGAAATCTGCAAGGCCCTCACAGGAGCAGGTACCGCGGTACGCGCTGCCGGTAGTGTCGGTAGGCCTCGCCGTGCAACGACTCCAGATGGCGCTCCTCTTTCACGATCATCCGGTGGATCAATCCGCTGCCGGCAACCGCTAAAACCAGCAGCACCAGGTTCTGGAGCAGGATAGTGTAGGCCACTGTCATCAGCAGATAGGCCACGAAATACGGGTTGCGGGTGAAGCGGTAGACCCCGTCCTGTACCAGGTCTGTTCTCTGCTCCTCGATAACCCCGACCCGCCAGGAATCTCCCAGGTCCCGCAGGGACGCCAGGCCCATCACTGTGCTGACCAATAGTAACGCCAGGCTCGCGCCGAACGCCACAGGGGTCGACAGGATGTGAACGGTCCCGGGTGCCGTACCGGTCCAGGCAAAGTACAGGGACAGGGCAATAAACCCCGCGAGGAATGCAACGGCACCCCTTGCCTCAGGATTGTTGCCCCGAATGGGCTGGTCCAGTTTCTGCTTCAGGGTGACATTCTTGGCAATGAACAGGCCCTGAAACAGCACCTGATGCAGGAGTATGATCACTGCCGCCGCTTTCACCCGCTGCCGCCTACCGGTTGCGCCCGAGTTTCTCATGGGCATCCACCCATTCGTTCTTGCGGGTCTTGCGGTCGATTTTCGCCGCCGCACCCAGAGATAGCTCCCCGGCCAGCGCCGTGGCCGCTGCGATCTCGGCCAGTTTGAGCGCCTTGCCCTGGCCGAAGCAGTCCATGATCTCGAGGCACTCACGCTGGGTGGGCAGGGCGGTTCCGCCACCGTAGCTGGCCACGATCAGGGACGGCAGCGTGATCGAAAAATAGTAGTCACCATCGCGGGTCACCCGGTTGTAGGTGCTGCACTGGTGGGACTCGCCAATATTGGCGATGTCCTGCCCTGTGGCCAGGTAGAGCGCGGCGAGTCCGTTGGCAGGGTGGGCCGCATTGTTGGAAGAACCAGAAAGGAAAGCGCTGACGCTGGTAATGCCCTGGCCGTAGTGCATCTGCTGCGGGGTAATGCGCAGGTTTTCCAGCATGACGTCCCGGGGAATGGTGATCTCCGCCGTCACCCGCCGTCCACGACCTTTCAGCAGATTGACGGACGAGGCTTTTTTCTCCGTATCGAAATTGCCCGATAGCAGGTAGTGCGACATCGACGGGTACTGCTGGTGAATCCACTCGCAGGCGGCGAAGGTTGCCCTGCTGGTCATGTTCTGGCCGGCCGCATCTCCCGTGCTGTAGTCGAAGCGGGCGAATACCATGTTGTGAGCGTGGTACTGCTCGATTTCGTTGAGCTTGCCCACCGAGGTCGTGGACTCCGCCTGCGCCTTGATCTGCGCGAAGTTGTCTTTCAGCCACAGGCCGAAATCCCTGCCTTCCCGGGCGCTGGGAAATACAAACACGGGCGCCCGCTGCATGGCCTCGCCGGCAACGGTGGTCGTTACGCCACCGCTTTCTCGAATGACCTTCATACCGCGGTTATAGCTGGCCAGCAACGTGCCCTCCACGGTCGCCATGGGCACGTAGAATTCGCCCTGGGCATGTTCGCCGTTCACCAGCAAGGGCCCGGCAAGACCTATGGGTACCTGGGCCACACCGAACAGATTTTCGATGTTGCCGGACATATCGCCGGGATCGAAGGAAAACTGGCGGGTGTGGTTCAGCCTGGCGGGCGTGTTTTCCTCGATGAAATTCTGGCGCTCGCCGATGATATCGGCGCTGTAATCATCCTCGCTGGAACGGGGAATACGTTTGCTCATGGGCTGCTCCTGCTGGTGCCAATCGGATGGGATTGTGCGGGAAATGGCGTGACAGTGCCAGTATACCCCGCCAGGATGCCGGCTTGTGGGTAACCTGCGCCCGTCACGGGCAGTCCCGGTGACGCCGTGTCTTTTGCAGGATTTTGGGCTATCTTGATGGCACCAGCGGCAAGCAAAAGCAATAACATGTGAAGATCGCGCTCATCCTGAAGGGAGATATCAGCGACCGGAAACAATTTTCCCGGGAGTTGATCGAACTGGAGACGGCATTTCCCTCCCCGGGGATTACGCTCCTGGAAAGCGAATACGCCGGGCATGCGGTGGAACTGGCCGCAGCGGCTTGCGGCCGGTTCGACTACCTCATTGCCGTGGGGGGAGACGGCACCGTGCACGAAATACTGAATGGCTGCATGCAGGCCCGCAAGGCCGAGGCTGGCCTGGAACTGCCCGTGCTCGGCGTGCTTGCCCATGGCTTGGCCAATGACTTCGTCCGTTCCCTTGGAATAGAAGGCAGCGTCGAAGAGCTTATATCGCTGATCCGCACCACCTCCGAAAGGCCTATCGATGCGGGCAGGCTGACCTGTGAGAAGGCTGCCGGTGAACCCGTGGAGCACTATTTCCTGAACGTGGCTGACGTGGGCATAGGCGCCAGCGTGGTGGAGCGGCTCAGGGAGAGACAGACCTATCTCAGCAGTAACCTGAATTATCTCAAAGCCATCATCGCGACCTTCCTGACCTACCGACATATGGAGCTGGGGGTTACCACCGACGAGGGTCTTGATTGGCAGGGAAGGGCCCTGGCGCTGGTGGCGGCCAACGGCTGTTATTTCGGTTCCGGTCTCTGTGTGGCACCGGGCGCAAGCCTCGATGACGGGAAGCTGTTTCTCACTCTCGTTGGCGACGCCAGTATCGTTGATTTCCTCATGAACCTGGGTCGGCTGAAAAGAGGCATTCCGCTGGATCACCCTGCCGCGGAGTACCACCAGGCCCGCAGCGTTCAAGTCACCTGCCCGGGCAGGCCCGCTCCCGTCGAGGCGGACGGCGAATTTCTCGGCTATACCCCCGCTACCATCGAATTACTGCCCGGGGCCGTGACGGTTCTGGCTCCCTGATCATGCTGCCAGGTGGTCGTTGATGACCTGCAGGAAACCCGAAGCGTATTTTTCCAGTTTGCGCTCACCGACACCCGTAAGTCGGCCGAACTGGGGCAGGTTTTGCGGCAGGGATACGCACATCTCCTGCAAGGTCCTGTCGTGGAATATCACGTAGGGCGGCACGCCCTGTTGCTCCGCCAGTTTCCGGCGGTGCTCCCGCAGGGCCTCCCACAGGGCCACGTCGATATCGGCAGGCAGGGATGTGCGTGTCTGCTGTTTGACTTCCCGGCGCCTGACGTCGCGGCGCAGCTGAATCGTTTCCTCCCCGCGCAGCAGAGGCCGGCACTTCTCCTCGAGCCGCAGGGCGCCAAAGCGTTCCAGATCCACGCTCAGGTAAGCCCGCGCCACCAGCTGCCGGAACACAGAGCGCCACTGGTTGTTATCCAGCTCTTTGCCCATCCCGTAGACGGACAGCTGATGGTGATCGAATTGCAGGATCTTGTCGGTGTTGGCGCCGCGTAATACGTCCACCAGATGATTGACGCCAAAGCGCTGCCCGGTGCGGTAGACCACGCTCAGTGCCATGCGGGATGCGTCGGTGCCGTCCCACGTATCCACCGGCTCCAGGCAGGTATCGCAATTGCCACAGGGTTCTGGTAACGCCTCACCGAAATAGTTGAGCAGGGCCTGCCGGCGACAACTGGTGATCTCGCAAAGTCCCAGCATGGCATTGAGACGATGCTGTTCCGCACGCTTGTGCTCCTCGCTGCCTTCGGAGGATTCCATCATCTGGCGCAGCTTGATCACGTCCTGGAGCCCGTAGATCATCCAGGCGTCGGCGGCCTGGCCATCGCGACCGGCGCGGCCCGTCTCCTGGTAGTAGGCCTCCACCGTCTTCGGCATATCCAGGTGGGCAACGAAGCGCACGTCAGGCTTGTCGATGCCCATCCCGAAGGCGATGGTGGCGACGATGATTACGCCGTCTTCCCGCAGAAAGCGCGACTGGTAGTCCGCCCGTGTGGACGCATCCAGGCCGGCGTGGTAGGGCAGGGCGTTAAAGCCCTGCTCCTGCAGCCAGTAGGCCACGTCCTC
>JAHEEV010000157.1 GCA_024640505.1 Halieaceae bacterium | reverse complement strand
TCCGGGTGGCCGCCTGGGGCTCGATGACCAGGTAGTAGGGAGCCAGCTTGAGAAACTCCTCGAGTTCCGCCTCCTCCCTCACCAGCTCGGCATCCAGGTGCCTGGCACTGAAGGTAACCGAGTTCAGTGGCCTGTCGTAATACACGGGGCATGGAAAGAAGTGTCTTATACCCGCCTTGAACCCGGGCTCGGGGCCCGCGCAGGCGGCACTGGTCACGTCGATATGCTGGCCGATCAGCCAGCCGCAGAAGCGCATCCACATGGCGAGGTTGCACAGCACGCTGTGCTGCGTCTCCGGCAGGTCGTCGTCGCAGCGGTAACCGAGGGTGGCTTCCTTACGCTCCTCATCCACCTCCAGCCGGTTGATCACATCGGCGCCGCGCCGGACCCGGCAACAGGCATTGAATTCGATACCCCGACGCAGCGCCGCGGCCAGGTTGGGACTGTGGAGCATGCTCAGGCCAATCAGGCGGGTGGTTCCCACCGGCGTCTGCGCGTCGGGCATCACACCGCCCGACTCGTCGCCCAGCTCCCGGATCAGCTCCACCGCCAGGCGGCTGTACTGCTCGCGCGATACGAACGCCGTCTGCGCATCCTGGCGCAGCGGGTCGAAGGGAAAGCGCGCCGCGCGCAGGATCCCCTGCACATCCCTGCGGTGCGCACGCGCCTGGTCCAGCAGTGCCCGGGTGAACTCGATCGGCACCGCCTGATTATAGAATTCCGAGTTGACCGTCTGCACTGGCATACCCTGTCTATCAGGCCGCAGATTATACCCTGTTGCCCGCCGCAACCTGAACCGGCGCAAGAAAGTTGAGCTAAAGGTTTGACATCATCACTGCAGCTGCCCAATATGCCTACTGGGGACCGGCGTCGAAATAAAGTCATAACAGCGAATGACCGATATTCAACAGCTGAGCAAGTGGAACCGGGATATCTCCAGGGCCATTGCCGCTCTGGGGACCGAGGATTTCTTTCCCAAACTGATCACCGCCATCAACGGGCAGGTAAAGATCGACTACCCCCAGGTCTGGCTGTATCACCGGGATCTGCCGCCCCGCGTCCTCTACCACGAGATTCCCGAGCAGGCCGTCGCCGGCCAGATCGACGACTATCTCGAGGGCCCCTATCGCGAGGACCCGTTCTACCAGACCTCGATGCAGCAACCGCGCGCCAAAATATACCGTCTCTCCCGGGTTACCCTGGGCAAACTGGAACAATCCGACTACTACCGCGAGTATTACGGCGATACGGGCACCGTGGACGAGGCTGTCTACCTCGCCAAGCTGCGCGGCGGCAACGTCATCAACCTCAGCATGATGCGACTGCCCCAGAACGGACCCTTCGGGGAGGAGGAATACCAGTCCCTCTACCTGCTGGCGGAGCCGGTTTCAGAGCTCATAAAATCACACAGCGAACACGACGAGTTCGCCGTGACCCACCTCATCCAGCCCGGTATCGATCACACCATCGACCTGGCGTTCCGGACCTTCGGGGCCTCACTGCTTTCGCCCCGGGAAAAAGATGTGCTGGAACTGATGCTGCGGGGCTATGGCACGGACACCTCCGCCCAACGCCTCGAGATCGCGGTGGAAACCGTGCGCCGCCATCGCAAAAGCATCTACCGCAAACTGGACGTCAGTTCCCAGACGGACCTGTTTTCGCTGTTCCTGAACTCCATGTCCTGCCTGGGCCAGGCCGCCGGCAGGGACCCCCTGAGTGTCTACATGTCGCCACGCTGAGCTGCTGCCGGGGCGCGGAAACGCTGCCCCATCCAGGGTATTGAGCTGGACAGGCCGAATATGGATAGTTCACCCTTACCGGTAACCTCGCGGTGACTCCATGTCGCTAGAAGCTGATTGGTTCCTGCGAGCCAATCCCCAGATCACGACGATCGAGGCACTCCTGCCCGACTGCAACGGCGTGATGCGCGGCAAATGGTTACCCCGGCACAAGCTCGGGAAAATCTTCGACGGTGAACTGAAACTCCCCAAGACCGCCCTCAGCCTGGACATCTGGGGGCGCGATGTAGAGGAGCTGGTATTTGCCGCGGGTGATGCCGACGGTATATGCCGGCCAGTGGAGGGCTCCTTACTGCCCACTCCGTGGTCGCCAGTAGGCCAGCACGGCCAGGTCATGCTCTCCATGTTCAATGCGGATGGCACCCCCTATCTTGGTGACCCGCGGCACGTGCTCAAGCAGGTAATCGCCCGCTACCAGGAGGCGGGCTGGCGGCCGGTAGTGGCGGCCGAGTTGGAGTTCAGCCTGGTCACCTGGGACGAGTCGGTACCAACGCACACCTGCCCGACTCCCGCCAGCGGCTCCCCCGTGGGCGGCAACACGTATGGTCTCGACGTACTCAACAACCACGCCGCCATGATGGAGGACCTGCGCCTGGCCTGTGAACTCCAGGACCTGCCCTTTGACGGCGTGGTCAAGGAGTCCGCCCCCTCCCAGTACGAAATCAACATGCAGCATGTGGACAACCCGGTGCTGGCGGCCAAACAGATCATGATGATGAAACGGCTGATCAAGGGCGTGGCCGCCAAGCACGGCCTGATCGCCAGCTTCATGGCCAAGCCCTTCGAAAACGAGGCGGGTAACGGCATGCACGTGCACTGCAGCGTGCTCGATGAGAGCGGCATGAACGTCTTCGACGACGGCACCGAGCGGGGCACCCCCCTCCTGCACAATGCCATCGCCGGTTGTCTCGAACACATGGCGGATTCGGTAGCGATTTTCGCGCCCAGTTTTAACGGCTACCGCCGCTTCCAGCCGGGCTGCCACGCCCCCACCTTTCCCAGCTGGGGCTACGAAAACCGCACCGTGGCAGTGCGGGTTCCGGCCGGGAGCAACGCCGCCCGACGCCTGGAGCACCGCGTGTCGGGTGCCGACGCCAATCCCTACCTGCTCTTCGCCGTGCTGCTGTCGGCCATGCTCGACGGTATCGAGCAGAATCTCTCCCCGGGAGATCCCATCAAGGGTGACGGCTACTCCCAGGCCGAGGAGGCATCACTTCCCGTCTACATGCCCGATGCAGTGCGGATGTTTCGCGAGTCCGATTTTATCCGCAACGCCCTGGGCCCGGAGATCCAGCGCATTTTCACCCTGACCAAGGAACAGGAAATCGACGAGTTCCGCAAACGGATCACGGAGCTGGAGTATCAGAGCTTCCTGGAGCGGTTGTAAGGGATTCGGGAGATGCCGCGATAGCCATCGGGGAAGCGTAAGCATTACCACAATTACCGTGACCCACTGGACGGATAGCCGCCAAAGTGGTAAAACACGCGCCGGTTAACACCTCCTTCCTTATTATGCTGATATTGCCACAGCTCCGCTTCCCGGGACGGGCCTTCGCGCTGACGCTGGCCTGTTTGGTCGTTGCGCCGCAACCCGCGCCCGCTGCCGATCCGCAACCGGAGCAACAGTGCATCCCACAGCCGTCACTTGATTTCAGGGAAAGCGAATCTGCCCTGGGCAGCGAGCTGGAAATACTCAGCTGGAATATCCAGAAAGCCAGCAATACGGGCTGGGCAGAAGACCTGGCCGGCCTGGCTGACCGGATCGACCTGGCCTTTATCCAGGAAGCCTCGACGCAGGCTCGAATAGACGGATTGCTGCCCGACCTGTTGCACCAGGCCTTCGCGCAAGGCTACACCACCAATGACCTGGAAACCGGGGTGATGACCCTCAGCTCCGGGCTGCCCAGCATGCACTGCAAGCTGACCGCCATGGAGCCGTGGCTGGGCACTCCCAAGGCCACCTCCGTCACCGCATATCCCCTTCAGGACCGGCCGGAGCGGCTGCTGGCCATCAACCTGCACGCCGTCAATTTCACCTTCGGACTCACTGAATTCCGGCAGCAGTTCGCCTCGCTGAGAGACATGCTGGCAGAACACCGGGGCCCCATCATCCTGGCCGGGGACCTGAATACCTGGAGCGAGGACCGCCAGGCCCTGGTGGATGAGTTCCTTGCCGAGTACGGACTGCAACCGGTCAGTTTCGAGCCCGACCTGCGTACCCGGGTATTTGGCCGGGTACTGGATCATATCTATGTTCGCGACCTGCAGGCACTGTCCGCCAGAGTGGTTCCGGTCAACACGTCCGACCACAACCCGCTGCGTGTGCGGCTGGGCCTGCTGTGACCGTGATCCTTCTGGTAAGGCTCACCCTGGTGCTGGCGATTACGCTCACCGCCGGACGGGCCGGGGCCGCAGATACCGAAGACGAGATCGAATACCTCCTGGATTTCGTGGCCAGTTCCGGCTGCAACTTTGTCCGCAATGGCACCGAGCACGACCCCGCGGATGCGGCAGACCACCTGCGGCTGAAATATCGTCGGGGGGCCAAGTACGTCAATTCCGCCGAGCAGTTTATCGACCGGCTGGCCTCGGAGAGTTCCTGGACGGGAAACCGCTACACCGTTACCTGCAACGGCAACACCGAACCCACCGGCCAGTGGCTGCACCGGGCCCTTGAGGCGTTTCGCCAGTCTACAGCGGCGGCTCCCGGCCAGCCTGCAGGGGACTGACAGAGACAGCGGCCGCCGCATCCTGGGGCAGGGGCCGGGACTCGCTCTCCAGCCGCCTCACCAGGGCGAAAACAGCAATCGTCGCCAGCAGGCCAAACAGGACAGCCCCGAAGGCTTCACCGGCCATCACGCCCCGCGCCCCGTACCAGCTGGCTCCCAGGTATACCCCCGGAATCGTTCCCAGCAGCGCCCGGCCGAAATTGAAGCCGGCGGACCAGTGGGGGTGCCGCAAGTTGTTGAAACTGGCATTGGCTATAAAGAGCAGGCCATTGAAGACGAAGGCGCCGACCAGGAAATGGAGATAGAAGAGGATCAGGTCCGCTGCCTGCTCACTGGCAGAAAAAGCCGCCACGATCCGCTCAGCGCTCACCCACAAAAGCAGCCAGACCACGGCAATATAGAGCGCATTGAACACAATGGCGTTCACCAGTGTAGACCTGACCCGGTCATAGTGTCCGGCCCCCGCATTCTGCCCCACGATCGGCCCGACCGCGCCCGACAGGGCAAAAACAGCGCAGAAAGCCAGGGGGGTGATGCGCCCCACGATGGCGGCCCCGGCGACGGCACTGTCACCGAATTGTGCCATCGTTTTCAGCACGAAACTGCCGCCGACAGGCGTCGCCAGGTTGGTCAGCACCGCCGGTCCGGCGATCTGCAGGATAGATTTCAGGTCGTCGAGAAACTCACGCGGGCTGACCCTGGACGGCAGCCGGTGCACCACTGCCAGGGCATACCAGGTAAAGCCAAGCATCCCGAAACGTGCCGCCACCGAAGCCAGGGCCGCGCCCTCCAGCCCCCAACCCAGGGTGAAGATGAACAGCGGGTCGAGTATGGCGTTGATCGCAGAGGCCAGCACCACCGCCCACATCGACCGGCGGGCATCGCCGATGGCGCGAATGCCGGCCGCCGCACTCATTGCGAGCACCATCACAGGGGTAGCCGGCAGCAGAATGCCGGCATAACTGGTGGCATATCCCAGGGTTATGCCTCTAGCGCCGAGAAAATAGAGCAGCTCATGACGATTGAACCAGGCCGCCGCGGCCAGCAGCGCCGATAACACGGCGTTGAACAGCAGCGCACTGCTGCAGTAACGGCCCGCCAGATCCCGCCGGTGGGAGCCTTCAGCCCGCGCGACCAGTGCCCCCAGGGCGATCTGCAGGCCGATGGACAGTGACACCAGGAAAAACATCAGGGTTCCTGCAAAACCGACCGCTGCGGCCAGCTCCTGCTCACCCAGCAGGGTCAGGAAATACATGTCGACCATATCCACACCGAACATGGCGAGCAGGCCTGTGGCCCCCGCCCCGGTCATCACCAGCACATGGCGCATGGTGGACCCACGGGTAAAAATTGCGCTGGTCATGCGCCGGTATTCCGGTACTTGGCAGGAAAAGATCGCTCGGTCATCGTTCAGGCTGGTTTAAGGAGCCGCCCTGATAGTGCACATTATCCGGCAGCAGTGGCAAGTCTTCTATCAGGCTGCTGCACGCTGATAGAGCGCCAAAGACTTTTTCCGGGGAAAACGCTACCATTGGCCACCTGTGAAGGTACCCTCCGAGGATCGACCCCCGATATGGCAAAGACCTGTGCAAAGCCGCCCCTTAACCTGACCAACGTGATCATATTCGCGGGACTTCCCCTGGCCGCCATCCTGCTGGTGCCTGCCTGGGGCATTTATCGCGGTTACGATGCATTTCAGTGGCTTTGGGCCCTGGCCTTCCTCTATCTCAACGGGCTGTCCATTACCGGGGGTTATCACCGCCTGTGGGCCCACAAGGCTTACCAGGCCCATCCGGCGCTGAAATGGTTTTTCGCCTTCTGGGGTGCCGGCGCCCTGCAGAACAGTATCCTCATCTGGGCCTCCGATCACCGCCGCCACCACCGGCATGTGGACGATAACGACCTGGACCCCTACTCCGCCGGACGGGGCCTCTGGTTCAGCCACATGGGCTGGATGCTGCGCAACTATCGAACCAACGAGACGGATTTCTCCAACGCCCGGGACCTGCAGCGGGATCCGGTTGTCGTGTGGCAGGACCGACACTACATAGCCCTGACAACCTTCATGAACCTGGGACTGCCCCTGGCGTTGGGGTGGTGGCACGGCGACCTGATCGGCACCGTTCTGCTCGTTGGACTGCTGCGCCTGGTGGTCAACCACCACGTGACCTTTTTCATCAACTCGCTGGCCCATTACTGGGGCACCCGCCCCTATACCGAATCCAACAGTGCCCGTGACAATGGTTTCCTGGCCTTTCTGACTTATGGTGAGGGCTACCACAACTACCACCACATCTTCCAGGCGGACTACCGCAACGGCATCCGCTGGTGGCAATGGGATCCCACCAAATGGATGATCAGCCTGTGCTCCCGGGTGGGCCTGGCCAGTGACCTGAACCGTGTTCCAGACTTCAAGATACAGCGCGCCATCCTGGACACCCAGTTCCAGCGCGCCCGCAGCGAGATGGAACAGGCCCAGGACAGCGACTCGCTGCGCGCCTCCCTGGAACGCGAGTACCAGTTATTCACCGAGTCCATCAATCAGTGGAAAATGCTTCAGTCCGAGCGCTATGAGCGCAAGAAGACCGCGCTGGGCGATGCCCTGGACGGGCACAGGGAGCGCCTGGGTGACGCCCTCGAAGAGAGGAAAGCGAAGCTACAGAGTAAATGGGAGAGCGCGGCCCTGCGCACCAAGCTGAGAGAGCTCGAGTTCTCCCTGAGGATGCAGCGCAAGCGCCTGACCCTGCTGATGGAGCAGATCCAGCTACAGACAGCGCATGCTGCCTGACCACTGCGTGGGGCCCTTGGCCATCCGGGTCGCCGCAGTCTGCCAGACTGATCCGCCGTGCCCGATCCCACGTATCACGAGCTTAGCGTCGTCCCATAGGCCGACCGCCAACC
>JAHEEV010000156.1 GCA_024640505.1 Halieaceae bacterium | reverse complement strand
GAAAACCTGCGCCCGAATACCTTGGAGGGGTTTCAAACCATGACTGCACTGGTCCTGGACGGCAAGTCACTGGCAGCCGAATCAGAAGCTGAATTACTGGAGCGCGTCCAGCGGCTGAAGGAGAAGTCCGGGGGCAAGACCCCGATACTCGCCACGATCCTGGTCGGGGATGACCCCGCGTCTGCGACTTACGTGAAGATGAAGGGCAATGCCTGTCGCCGCGTGGGCATGGACTCCCTGGCCGTCGAAATGCCCGCCTCCACCACGACAGACGAATTGCTGGCTAAAATCGCGACTCTCAATGCCAACCCCGACGTTCACGGTATCCTCCTGCAGCACCCGGTGCCCGCCCAGATTGACGAACGAGCCTGTTTTGACGCCATCGAACTGAGCAAGGACGTGGACGGCGTCACCTGTCTCGGCTTTGGTCGCATGGCCATGGGCGAGGAAGCCTACGGCTGCGCCACGCCGCAGGGGATCATGCGGATTCTCGACCACTACGGTATCGAGATCGAAGGGAAACACGCCGTCGTGGTCGGCCGCAGCCCCATCCTGGGCAAACCGATGGCGATGATGCTGCTGCAAAAAAACGCCACGGTGACCGTCTGTCACTCCAGGACCCGGGACCTTCCGACGCTGGTCGGTCAGGCGGATATCCTGGTCGGTGCGGTGGGCAAACCCGAGTTCATCCGTGCCGATTGGGTCAAGGCAGGGGCCGTTGTGGTCGACGCGGGCTATCACCCGGGTGGTGTCGGGGATATCGAGCTGGCCCCGCTGGTGAATAAGGCATCAGCCTACACCCCGGTACCCGGGGGCGTTGGACCCATGACGATCAATACCCTGATCCTGCAGAGCGTGGAATCCGGGGAGAAGAGCCTGGCTTGACACCCCGCCCGGGAAGGCCGGGCGCTTTTCACGCTACGACTTCCCTGCCGCGAGCCGGCAATAGCGCAGGCTCAGTCGGACTTTCGTTTCCACCGGGTTCCCTCCCGGGAATCCTCCAGCACCACGCCCCGATCCGCCAGGGTCTGACGGATTTCGTCCGCGCGGGCGTAGTTCTTGTCCAGCTTGGCCTGTTGGCGCTCTTCAATCAGGCCTTCGACCTCTTCTGGTGAGATGGCGTCTTCCGAGCTGGCTTCCTGCAGCCAGGCCTGGGGATCCTGCCCCAGGATACCGAGCAGATCACCGGCAGCCAGAATGCGGGCCTTGAGCCTCGGCTTTTCGTCGTCGGATGCCTTGTGCAGATCCCTGGCAAGTGCGTGCAACTCGGCGATGGCGACCGGCGTATTGAGATCATCGTCCAGCGCCTGGTAGAACGGTTCGTCGGCCAGAGGGATTTCCATATCCAGCTCGATCCCCTGCACTTCCCGCAAGGTACTGTAAAGGCTGTTCAGTGTGGCTTCGGCCTGTTCCAGCAGCTCGGCCGAGAAATTCAGGGGCGAGCGGTAGTGGGCGGAGAGCAGTGCAAACCGCAGGACTTCTCCGCGATAGCTCTGCAGCAGGTCGCGCACCGTGCGGAAATTACCCAGGGACTTGGACATCTTTTCGCCGTCGATGTCCAGGTAGGCATTGTGTACCCAGTAGCGCACGTAGTCGCCCCCGTGGGCACAGCGACTCTGGGCGATCTCATTCTCGTGATGGGGGAAGATCAGGTCCCGCCCCCCGCCATGTATGTCGATGGTTGCGCCCAGGTGCTCGTGAATCATGGCCGAGCACTCCAGGTGCCAGCCCGGCCGGCCCCGGCCCCAGGGGCTGTCCCAGCCCGGGTCCCCCTCCGCCGCAGGTTTCCACAGGACGAAGTCCCCGGGGTGGCGCTTGTAATCCGCCACCTCTACCCGTGCACCGGCGAGCATGTCATCCAGTGAACGCTTCGAGAGCTTGCCGTACTCCTCCATGGACTCCACTGAAAACAGCACATGACCCTGTGATTCGTACGCGTGCCCCTTTTGCACCAACTTGCGGGTCAACTCGATCATGGCAGGAATGTTGTGGGTGGCGTGGGGCTCGAGCGTCGGGTCGAGCGCATTCAACTGCGCCATATCCTCACGGTATTTTTCCGTGTACTCCCGCGTCACTGATTCGATACTGCGACTGCTCTCCTTCGCGGCGGCAATGATCTTGTCGTCGACGTCGGTGATATTGCGCGCGTAGATCACATGATCGAAATGTGTCTGCAACAATCTGAACAGGGTATCGAAAACGACAACCGGCCGCGCATTGCCGATATGGGCGAGGTTATAGACCGTAGGACCGCAGACATACATGGTGACGGTATCGGGCACCAGCGGTTCAAACACCTCCTTTCTGGCTGTCATCGTATTATAGAGTTTGAGTGGCATAGCTGCGGTCCGACGTTAAAAAGCGTTGTTCCAGGTATCGCGCAGACCTATCGTCCGATTGAAAACCGGGGCGTCACTGCTGTGATCAAAGCGATCTGCCACGAAATAGCCCTCACGCTCGAACTGGAAATTCTGCTCCCTGTCTGCAGCGGCCAGGGCCGGCTCGATCCACGCCCCCTCGACCACTTGCAGTGACTCGGGATTGACCAGGTCGAGGAAGTGCTCGTCAGCCTTGTCGGGCGCCTCGTGATGAAACAGACGATCGTAGAGCCTTATCGTGGCTTGCACGCCCTTCTGCGCCGACACCCAGTGGATCACCCCCTTTGGCTTTATTCCATCGTCCGGGTCCCGGCCCAGGGTATCGGCAACCGTGTGCGCGCGCACTTCAATCACGGCCCCCGAATCATCCTTCACAACCTCGTCCGCCTCGATGACATAGGCATTGCGCAGGCGCACTCGCTTGCCGAGCACGAGGCGCTTGTACTTCTTGTTCGCTTCCTCCCTGAAGTCCTCTACGTCGATGTAGAGTTCGCGGGTGAAAGGCAGTGTCCTCGTCCCGAGCTCTGCTCGACCGGGGTGTGCCGGGGCCGACAACGCCTCGACCTGATCTTCCGGGTAGTCGGTGAGTACCAGTTTAAGGGGCTTGAGCACGCACATCCCGCGAATGGCATTTTCGTTGAGATCATCGCGAATGGCGTGTTCCAGCATCGCCACATCAACCACGCCATCGCTGCGGGTGGTGCCGATCATATTGCAGAATCGGCGGATGGCTTGCGCCGTAAAGCCTCGTCGCCGCATACCGGAAACGGTGGGCATGCGCGGGTCGTCCCAGCCGGTGACCACGCCCTCGTCGACCAGTTGCTTGAGCTTGCGCTTGCTGGTCACGGTGTAGCTGGTATTTAAACGGCCGAATTCGTACTGGCGCGGTCGACTGCCGACGGGAAGGTGCTCGATCAGCCAGTCGTACAGGGGCCGGTGATCCTCGAACTCCAGGGTACAGATGGAATGGGTGATGCCCTCGATCGCGTCCTCCTGCCCATGAGCGAAGTCATAGGTCGGGTAAATCACCCACTCCGTTCCGGTCTGATGATGGGCTGCCTTGCGGATCCGGTACAGAATGGGATCGCGCATATTCATATTGGGCGAAGCCATGTCGATCTTCGCCCGCAGCACCTTTGCGCCCTCCCCGAATTCACCCGTTTTCATCCTGTGCAGCAGGTCGAGGTTCTCCGCGATGCCACGATCGCGGTAGGGGCTGTTTCGCCCGGGCTCGGTCAGGGTGCCCCGGTACTCGCGTGCCTGCTGCGCATCGAGGTCACAGACATAGGCGTCACCCTGCTCCACCAGGTAGACCGCCCAGTCGTACAACTGCTGGAAATAGGACGAGGCATAGCGAACCTCCCCGTCCCACTGGTAGCCCAGCCAGCGGACGTCCTCCTGTATGGATTCGATATACTCCTGGCTCTCTTTCTCCGGATTGGTGTCATCGAAGCGGAGGTTGCAGCGCCCGCCGAACCTCTCAGCCAGGCCGAAGTTGACACTGATGGACTTGGCGTGACCGATGTGCAGATAACCGTTGGGCTCCGGCGGAAACCTGGTCACGACCTCCTGCACCCGTCCGCTGGCCAGATCCTCGGCGATGATGGCTTCCAGGAAATTGTTGGCTGGGCTGTTTTCCATAGTTGGCTGTGCGACCGGGTGCTCAAAAGGGCGCGTATTATAGCGACAGAAGCCGGCTTGATGTAGCCAATTGCTCACTCCGGTGTGAGATAAAGTGGATTCCTCCCGAACTTTTGGCGCCGGTTGTTTGCCTGCGCTGTAAAAGTCCGTATCATTGCCCGGCCTGATAATTATATGGACAGGGACGACGACATGGTCATTATTCGAACCACCTTTGGCGAGATTGCGGTGGAACTGGACGCCGAGAAAGCACCGAAAACCGTAGAGAATTTCCTCGGCTACGTCCGTGACGGGTTTTACGATGGCACCATCTTTCACCGTGTGATCGACAATTTCATGATTCAGGGTGGCGGTTTCGACACCGACATGCAGCAGAAATCCACGGGTGACCCTATCGATAATGAGGCAGACAATGGCCTCAAAAATGATTCTGGCACCATCGCCATGGCCCGCACCATGGAGCCCCACTCCGCCACTGCCCAGTTCTTCATCAATGTGAAGGACAATGACTTCCTGAACCACAGCGGCAAGAACATGCAGGGTTGGGGCTATACCGTGTTCGGCAAGGTCGTGCGGGGCAGCGAGGTACTGGACAAGATTCGCGGCGTGCCGACCACCAGCCGAAACGGCCACCAGGACGTGCCCACCGACCCCGTGATCATCGAGACGGTGGAGATCGTCGAAGAGTAGGATGATTCGCGGGGCCGGCCACCTGCCGGACCACTGAGGTGTCCGGCACATTCTTCATCTCTGATCTGCACCTGGATCCCTCCAGACCCCGGGTGAGCGCAGCCCTGGAGGATTTCCTGCTCGCTCATTACGACTGTGAGCGTCTCTACATCCTGGGCGACCTGTTCGAAGCATGGGTGGGTGACGATGACGACTCCCACCTGTCATTGGCTACCGCAAAGATGCTGCGCGGCTTCTCAGCGGCAGGCCCGGAACTCTACATCATGGTGGGTAACCGCGATTTCCTGCTCGGGGAGGCCTTCTGCGCCGCGGTGGGCGCCAGCCTGCTGCCCGACCCCACCGTAATCGACCTCTATGGCACCCCGGTCCTGCTGATGCACGGGGACAGCCTCTGCACAGGCGACGGCGAGTACCAGGCTTTTCGCCGGATGGCCCGTGACCCGGATTGGCAGGCAGAGTTGCTCGGCCGCAGCCTGGAGGAGCGTCGCGCCCTCGCCTCGCAACTGCGTACCATGAGCCGGGAGGCCAACTCCAATAAAGCGGAGGACATCATGGATGTAACGCCCGCCGAAGTGGAGCGGGTCATGCGCGAACACCGGGTATCGCAGGTGATTCACGGCCATACGCACCGTCCGGCGCGACATACCGAGCCCGGTGGAACCCGTTGGGTACTCGGAGACTGGGGTGAGAGAGGCTGGGTGCTGGAAGCAGGGCCCGACAGGATGGAGCTTTTAAATTTTCCTATATAACAATATCTTATATAAGATACTTAAATTAAATAATAGATTCAGGCCCCGCCGGGCACACCACTGTGGAACCGGAATTCCGTGTCCGGCTGCTCGATCAGGGATTTTTCCAGCGCCAGCATGGGCGGCAGTCGCCTTTCGACCTCTTCCCTGGAACTGAGCTGCTCGGCCAGCCGCAGGTAATCGAGGAAATGCCGGGACTCGGATTTCAGCAACGAGGTGTAGAAATCGGACAGCTGATCGTCCAGCAGGGGCGCCAGGGCCGCGAAACGTTCACAGGAGCGCGCCTCGATGATGGCACCGGTCAACAGGGTATCCACCAGCCTGCCCGGTTCATGGGTCCGCACCCCCTTGCGCAACTCCCCGGCGTAACGCGAGGCGGATAACTGGGGATACGCCATTCCCCGGGATTTCATGATGGCGGTCACCTGCTCGAAATGACGCAGCTCTTCACGCGCAAGCCTGGAAAGCCGGTTGAGCAGAGTATAGTGCTCCACATACCGATAGAGCAGGTTGAGGGCTGTAGAGGCGGCTTTCTTCTCGCAATTGGCGTGATCGATCAGGAGAATTTCCGGGTTTTCCAGTGCCCACTCCACCCACGCTTCCGGCGTCGGGCAGGCTAGAAACTCGAGCACAGGCGTTATATCGGTCGCTGCCCTCACGTCGTGTTATCCGCAAACAGGTCAGGCATCTGGATATAGCGCTCGTAGTGCGCCTCGGACAAGGTATAAAACTCCCTGTCGATGACCTCCCACAAAGCCTCCAGTGGCATCTCCCGGTAGCACAGGTCCACCTCAAAGCCGTAATCGCGCGTGTTCCGGATCTGGTTGGCACCTGCCTTGATCAGCGCATGGACGAGGCAGTAGTCGTCGTGCTGCGGCGTGTGACGGATCTGCTGCACACGGAGCTGCCACCGCAACAGGGCCCCGTCAGTCACCTGCAATTTATTGCTCACGCACTGGGAGAGAAAACCGGATAACCGGGCGTCGATGACGCGCTTCTGTTCCAGCGTGTAGCTGTTCCAGTCGATGACCTCGTGGGAGAAGCGCTTGCAACCGCGACAAACAGCATCCCCTATGCCTGTGGAACAGACACCGATGCAGGGGGTTTTAACAGGCTGGTCGAGCATGAAACCGCAGTTTTACCGGGGGATAAGCTGGCGAACGGCAGTGTACGGTATCGACGCCGTGAATGCACGATATAGCCCCCTGTTCATTTATCTTGGCCCGGGGCTGGGCTATAATCCGCACCCGTTTTCACCCCGAATCGGAAGCCCTCATCGCACTCGCAACGGGGGATATCAGCCGCAGCAAAGGAGCTCTACCGTGCTTGAAGCATATCGCGAACACGTGGCCGAAAGGGCCAGCCAGAACATCCCGCCAAAACCCCTCAGCGCCGAACAGGTCGCTGCCCTGGTAGAGTTGCTCAAGAACCCACCCGCCGGCGAAGAAGAGTACCTGCTGGACCTGATCAGCAATCGGGTACCCCCGGGCGTGGACGAGGCGGCGTACGTGAAAGCCGGGTATCTCTCGGCGATTGCCAGAGGCGAGGTGGCGTGCCCGCTGATCGACAAAGTCGCAGCGTTAAAACTGCTGGGCAACATGCATGGGGGCTACAATATCGAGACACTGGTTTCCCTGCTGGAGGATAAGGACCTCGGGGAGACAGCTGCCGGCGAACTCAAGCACACACTGCTGATGTTCGAGGCCTTCCACGACGTCGCCGAACTGGCCGAGAAGGGCAATGCCAATGCCCGCGCGGTGCTGCAGTCGTGGGCTGACGCCGAATGGTTCACCTCCCGCGAGGCAGTGCCCGAGTCCATCAGGGTCGCCGTGTTCAAGGTCACGGGTGAGACCAATACGGATGACCTCTCCCCTGCCCCGGATGCCTGGTCGCGCCCCGACATCCCGCTGCACGCGCTGGCCATGTACAAGATGACACGCGACGGGCTGTCGCCAGAGGAGCACGGCGTCACCGGACCGATG
>JAHEEV010000038.1 GCA_024640505.1 Halieaceae bacterium | reverse complement strand
TAGCTGTTTGTCCATTAGTAATTTCGCTGCTTCTATTAGGCTGCAGTGACGGCAGTGACAAACGTGAGTTGGGAGACGATCAAGGTTCCACATTGTTAGTTCAAGGAGCCCCGCTCGCTGGTGGCGCCAATGGTATGTTTTTTGACAGCGACGACAGGCTGTTTGTGGGAAACGTATTCGGGCAGACGATCAGTGTACTCGACCCCGATACGGGAGAAATCGTTGAACAGCTGGGAAATCCAGAGGGTGTAGAAGTCGGCGCAGACGACTTGACGTTCGATGCTTTTGGTACCTTGTACTGGACTGATCCCGCAGCTGGCAAGGTAATGGGGCGAAACACGGAAGGGGATACCTTCCTGGTGGCAGAGGGCTTTCCTTTAGCAAATCCTATTACCGTCAGCGACGATGGTCGCCTCTTCTTTGCTCAATGTTTCGCTGCCGGGTCCAACGGCCTCTTTGAAGCAGACCCAATGGGGGTTCTACTTCCCACCACCATTCGGGGTGACGAACAAGGATGTTCTTCCAACGGCATGGATTGGCACGATGGAAAACTGTTCTCGCCCAGATGGTTCGAAGGCAGGGTGGTTGCCGTGGATATTGATACAGGTGAGTTGACGGACGTAACTACAAATTGGGGAATACCGGCCGCCGTGAAGTTCAATTCCCGTGGCGAACTACACGCTGTGAACCAGGGTAACGGCGAGGTCGTTAGAATCGATATTGAAACCGGGGAGCGCGAGGTGCTCGCTCGGTTTCCCGAAAACTGGCTGGATAATCTGGCCTTTGATTCCAATGATCGTCTATTTGTTTCAAGTGCTACAGAGGGTACCGTTGCCGAGGTGCTGGAAAATGGTGAAGTGAGGGAGGTGAGTCCAGGTGGGATGATAATTCCCATGGGATTGACATTCTTTAACGATGTGCTTTACACGACTGAGTCTGCGAGCATTCGAGGTTTCAACACCCAGTCCGGCAATCAAGTAGATGGCTTTTCCTTTTCCTACGGCATGGGACCCATATCCACTCCCACCAACATCTCTTCAATTGGCGACTATTTAGTATTGCTATCATTCGCCTCGAATGAAGTCCTGGTATGGGATTTGGCAGCGGAATCCGAGGTCGTAAAGGCAAGTTTTATATTGCCGGCGGATGCAGAGCCTTTTGAAGGCGATCTGCTAGTCTCTGAAATTGCACTAGGGCGGGTTGTACGAGCCAAGATGCCTGACCTGTCTGAGCGCGAGACAGTAGCTGATGGCTTGGCTTTCCCAACTGGGCTTGCGGTTAACGAGCAAGATGTCTATGTCAGTGATTCCGCGCAAGGTAAGGTTTTTTTGATAATTCGTGAAGGTCAAGTTCTGTCCGAGCCCGAGGAGATAGCAGCGGGTTTCGATATACCCGAGGGCATTTCTCTCAACAGCGATGGCTCCAAATTACTAGTGGTTGAGGGTGGCAATTCGACTTTGACGGAAATAACCCTCGCAACTGGAGAAAGAACGATTATCGCTGAAGACCTTAACTTTCAGCCCGCGGGATCGATTCCGGGGCTTATCACCCACTGGATAAACGATGTAGAAGTGGATGATAACGATTCGGTTTACGTAAACAGTGATGGTGGGAATGCTATATACAAATTTTCGCTTTAATACATAGAGCGTCAGCCAAGTCTCGATAATAATGGATTGCGCGTCTGAAAAGAGGTGAGGGCGACCCTCCAAGACTCAGTGGAGGAAACGACGGCTTTTTTTGAGAGCCGTCATCGCACGGTGCCGTGCTACCACCTGCGAAAGGACCCTCGTCTGGTTTTGCCCTGATTGAATGGACGGTTTCATATAATTTTTCAGAAGCGGTCATTCAGTACCCCGCGAGGTCTGGCTCTTTTAGACGGGGAGAGTCTGGAGCGTCGTTCTGGCCCTTCTTCGTTGTGATAACGATCTTTCCCATTCCGCCCGCCGGTTGGGCGTTCGTGACCGGTATTTGGCACCTTTATGCAACTTGCCGGAAATTTGGTAGTAAATCAGCAGCAATCGCAAGAAAGCAGTGTAGAGGGAAAATAACGTATTTACAGCGGCTTATGTAAGGGGAGGAAATCCCAGGAAAGTTCAGTGGTACCGGAGGCCGGACTTGAACCGGCACGCCCGCGAAGGCATCGGATTTTGAATCCGACGTGTCTACCAATTTCACCACTCCGGCACAGGAGGCGGGGCGGCAAGGGCCCCTGGAGAAGCGCGGGATTATAGCAACCGGCCTCCAGAGTGCAATAATTATTCCTTAACCCCGGGGCAGTTTGCCTGTAAACTTCGCGCCAATTTCGGGTCTGGCCCATAAATGCATCGGCGCCTGGGTCCGGTACGTCGAATCTGAGTACCTCGAGGAGAAAAGAGCATGGCAATGAAGCTGGTAAAGAAAACGGCCGATTACAGTATCTACAAGCGCGGAGATGAGCGTTACGCGGTGAAGGACGCTGACAAGAACTCTGTCAACGCCGATGAGAAAGTGCGTATCCTGCTCGCCGAAGGGCTGATCACCGCACCTGTGCCGGCTGCGCCCGCGCCAGAGGAAGAGGCGGTCGTCGAAGAAGCTCCTGCTGAGGCTGCTGAAGAAGTCGTTGCAGAGGAAGCCCCCGCGCCGGCAGAGGAAGCGCCTGCCGAGCAGCCCGCTGCGGAAGCCACTGCCGACGCAGAGCCCGCCGCAGAAGAAGGCGCGGCCGAAGACGACAAGTAGTCATCTGTCTGGAATCTGTCCGAGCCGGCCCAGCGCCGGCTTTTTCGTCTATGCAGCGCACCGAATTCCACTATGATCTGCCGCCGGAGCTGATCGCCCAGCACCCGTTACCCGGGCGCAGCGACAGTCGCCTGCTGTGCCTCGATGGTGCCACCGGGCGCATCACTCATCGGCAGTTCCCGGACTTGCTGGAATTGCTGCAACCGGACGATCTGCTGGTGTTCAACAACACGCGAGTCATTCCCGCCCGGCTCTGGGGCCAGAAGGAGACCGGCGGCAGGTTGGAGATCCTGGTCGAACGGGTCACGGGGTCCCACGAGGCGCTGGCCCATATCCGTTGCAGCAAGTCTCCCCGGCCCGGCACCACGTTGTGTCTGAGCGCCCTGGAGGGCGAGCCTCCCGGGCCCTATCGGCTGGTGGTGACCGGCCGTGAGGACGACCTGTTCCGCCTTTCCAGCGAGGGCGGCCCGGCGATGGCGGAGATCCTGCAGGCTATCGGGCACATGCCACTGCCGCCCTATATCCAGCGTGGGGACGAGGGAGCCGACCGGGAGCGCTACCAGACGGTGTTTGCCGAGCGTGACGGAGCGGTGGCCGCCCCCACGGCCGGATTGCATTTCAACGAGGAACTGCTGGCAAAGCTCGAGACGCGCGGTATTCAGCGCGTCATGGTTACCCTGCACGTTGGAGCGGGTACCTTCCGGCCGGTGCGTGCGGACAACATCGCGGATCACGTGATGCATGCCGAATACGTGGAGGTGGGCGCTGCGGTGTGCGAGTCGGTGCGTGCGGCGCGGGCGCGTGGCGGCCGGGTCGTGGCGGTCGGTACGACGGCCGTGCGCGCACTCGAAGCCGCCAGCCAGGGGAGCGGTCGCATCGAGCCATTCTGCGGGGACACCAGGATTTTCATCTACCCCGGTTACCGGTTTCGCAGCGTGGATGCACTGCTGACCAACTTTCACCTGCCGGAGTCCTCCCTGCTGATGCTGGTAAGCGCCTTTGCGGGCAAGGGGCATATAATGGAGGCCTACCGACAGGCGATCGAGGCCCGCTACCGGTTTTTCAGCTACGGTGATGCCATGTTCATGACGCCCGACCCGGCAGCGCAGGAAGTCCTGTGAGCCGCCAGTGCCACATGCAGTTCGAGCGACTGGCCCGCGACGGCCAGGCCCGCCGCGGGCGCCTGACCTTTCCCCGGGGCAGCGTCGAGACGCCGGCGTTCATGCCGGTGGGCACCTATGGCACGGTGAAAGGCATGCTGCCGCGGGACATTCATGGCGTTGGCGCAGAAATCATCCTGGGCAACACGTTTCACCTCTGGTTGCGGCCCGGTACGGAAATTATCGAGCGGCACGGGGACCTGCACGATTTTATGGGTTGGGATGGACCCATCCTTACCGACTCGGGCGGGTTTCAGGTGTTCAGTCTCGGCGACATGCGCAAGATTTCCGAAGAGGGGGTGAAGTTTCAGTCGCCGGTGGATGGCAGTCCGGTTTTTCTCGATCCGGAGACGTCCATGGCGATCCAGCGCAGCCTCGGCGCAGATGTCGTGATGATCTTCGATGACTGTACGCCGTATCCCGCCACGGAAGCGGAGGCGCGAAGCTCCATGGAATTGTCCCTGCGCTGGGCGCAGCGCAGCAAGTCCGCCCACGGCGACAGCAGTGCGGCCCTGTTCGGTATCGTCCAGGGTGGCATGTACCCGCAGTTGCGCCGCGAGTCCCTGGCGGGCCTGAAGGCGCTTGGTTTCGACGGCTATGCTATCGGCGGGCTCTCCGTCGGGGAGCCGAAGGAGGAGATGCTCGCCGTTCTCGATGTGTTGCAATCAGAGTTGCCTGAGGAGCAGCCCCGCTACCTGATGGGCGTGGGTACGCCGGCGGACCTGCTGGAAGGCGTACGGCGGGGAATCGACATGTTCGACTGCGTGATGCCCACACGCAATGCCCGCAACGGGAATATATTTACGTCCCGCGGTGTCCTCAAGCTGCGCAACGCACGGCACAAGACCAGTACGCTGCCACTGGACCCAGACTGCGCCTGCCACACGTGCCAGAATTTCTCCCGCGCCTACCTGCACCACCTGGACAAGTGTAACGAGATACTGGGCTCCCAGCTCAATACCATCCACAACCTGCACTATTACCTGCAGCACATGGCCGGGATACGCGATGCCATCGAAGCCGGGCGTTTGGAGGAGTTCGCATCACAGTTTCACGAGCAGCAGGCCCGGGGGGTTTAACGCATGTACAAGCTCTGTTTTTACGTGCCCGAATCGCATCTCGAAGCGGTCAAGACCGCCGTGTTCGCCGCCGGGGCCGGGCGCATCGGCGACTATGACAGCTGCTGCTGGGAGGTGCTCGGCCGGGGCCAGTTCCGTCCGCTTGCGGGCAGCAGCCCGTTCCTCGGCCAGCAGGGCGAGGTGGAGCAGGTCGCGGAATATCGCGTCGAGATGGTCTGTGACGCGGCGTCGATCAAGGGCGCGGTGCGGGCACTCAAAAGCGCCCATCCTTACGAGGAACCGGCCTGGGATGCGATACCCCTGGCCACGGATGTGGTGGACTGATGGCTCCCACATCGACTGTTCTGCAGCGTCTGGAAAACCGCCTGCCGCTCGACCGGTCGCCCTGGCTTACCCCCTTGAGTGAGGGCGGGTGGCCCGAGGCGGCTGTCCTGGTGGCGTTGACCGACGAAGAGCGACCCCGGGTGATCCTGGGGCGACGCGCCAT
The DNA here is from genome assembly GCA_024640505.1 of Halieaceae bacterium. Classification (GTDB taxonomy): domain Bacteria; phylum Pseudomonadota; class Gammaproteobacteria; order Pseudomonadales; family Halieaceae; genus JARRPM01. Next base: position 21,746 of record JAHEEV010000038.1, on the reverse strand, counting down.
GCACCTCCCGCTGCATCCCGGGGAAATTGCTTTTCCCGGGGGTAAACGGGAGGCTGAAGACCCGACCCCCTGGGCGACGGCGCGACGCGAGTCGCTGGAAGAGGTGGGTCTGGATGCAGCGCTCATCAGGCCCCTGGGAGAGCTGTCTCCCCTGATCACGCGAACGGGCTTCGAGGTCCATCCCTGCGTCGCGCAGATTCCGGTGGAGCTGGAACTGGTGGTTGATCCCGGGGAGTTCGACAGTGTGTTTATGTCGCCACTGGAGACCTATGCGGACCCGGCGCTGTTCCGGCTGGAGGCGATGTCCGACGGCACGCGCACGCGTATGGTGCCCCACTACCAGGTCGGCGAAGACAATGTCTGGGGTGTCACCGCAGCGATACTGGCGCAGTTGTCCAACGTGGCATACGATGCGGGCCTGGATCTGCAACGGGATTGGATGGTGAAACCATGAAATACAGCCTCGGCGAAAAACGGGTGAAGCTGGTGGGCGACGGGCACTTCATTGCGCCCAACGCCGCGGTAATCGGCGATGTCACACTGCATGAAAACAGCAGCGTGTGGTTCAGCTGTGTCCTTCGCGGAGATGCTGACCGCATCGAGGTGGGCGCGGGCAGCAATATACAGGATGGCACCGTGATTCACGCGGACCCTGGTTTCCCCACAGTGGTGGGCAGGAGTGTCACGGTAGGTCACAACGCCATGCTGCACGGCTGTACGATCGGGGACGGCTCTCTGGTCGGTATCAATGCGGTGGTGCTCAATGGTGCGCGTATCGGCAAGGGCTGCCTGATCGGTGCCAATGCGCTGGTCACCGAGGGGATGGAAATTCCCGATGGTTCGCTGGTGCTGGGCTCGCCGGCCAAGATCAAGACCCACCTGTCCGAGGAGCAACAGCTGGGCCTGATGCACAATGCCGACCACTATGTGGGTAACGCCCGCCGTTTCAGCGCCGAGCTGCAGGTAGAGAAATGAGCGACTCAGAACCGATGTCACCGTGTATATCGGTCTGCCTCCTGGATGAACAGGACATCTGCCAGGGGTGCTACCGCTCGGCCGAGGAGATTGCCGACTGGTTCATCGCCGATGCCGGGGACAAGCGCGAGATATTGGCACGGGCGCGCCGGCGGAGGGAGGCGGTCACGACCATACGTTTGGGCTAGGTGGGGTCAGCGGGCGGCAACCGCAGCCTTGACGGCCTGTACCACATTGCCCTCGAGCTCGAGTATTTCCAGCCGGTAGTTGCCGATGGCGAGGCCGGCGTTGGCATCGGGGAACGATTCCAGGTTTTCCAGGATCAGGCCGCTGAGGGTCTTGGGACCATCGGTGGGCAGGTCCCACTCCAGAGTCTTGTTGATCTCGCGGATGGTGGCAGTGCCATCGATGATAAAGCTGCCGTCCCGCTGGGGAAAAATGTCATCTTCGGTCTCTGCGAGGTTGGAGGTGAACTCGCCGACGATCTCCTCCAGGATATCCTCCAGGGCCACGACACCCAGAACATCGCCATATTCGTCCACCACGACCGCCAGTCGCATCTTCCTCTGCTGGAAGTTGAGCAACTGGGTGTGCAGGGGTGTGCTTTCCGGAATGAAGTAAGGCTCTTCCATCTCGCTTTCCAGGGCCCTTCGGTCCAGGCCCTTCCCGTCGATCACCCGGCTGATGCTTCGCATGTGGAGGACGCCGACGATATTGTTGATATCCTCCCGCCATACGGGCAGCCGCGTATGGGAGCTGGTCTGGATGCTGCGCAGGATATCCTCGTCGTTGTCATCCAGGTCGACGCCGTAGACCTCATTGCGTGGCACCATGATGTCATCCACGCTCACCTGTTCCAGGTCGAGGATATTCAGAAGCATGCCACGGTGCCGGGGCGGGATCAGCTGGCCCGCGTCGGTCACGATAGTGCGCAACTCCTCCGAGGAGACGTGCTCCTCGCTCTGCTTTTCGGGATCGAATCCCAGCACGCGCAGCAGGCCATTGGTAATGCCATTGACCAGCAGTACGATCGGGTAGAGGAGTTTAAGCAGCGGTATCAGTATCAGGCTCGCGGGAAACGCGATGCTCTCCGGATAGAGCGCGGCGATCGTTTTGGGGGTGATCTCGGCAAAAATCAGGATCACCAGGGTGAGTATGATCGTCGCGATGAAAATACCCGCATCACCCCACAGGCGAATGGCGATGACCGTGGCGATGGCCGACGCAAAGATATTCACCAGGTTGTTGCCGATCAGGATCAATCCGATCAGGCGGTCCGGGCGCTCCAACAGCTGCCCTGCACGTCGGGCGCCGCGATGGCCATTTTTCTGCAGGTGCCGCAACCGGTAGCGGTTGAGTGACATCATGCCGGTCTCTGAGCTGGAGAAGAAACCGGAGAGGAGAATGAGTGCAGCCAGAACCGAGAAAAGAAGACCCAGCGGTGCGTCGTTCAATGCAGGTGTGAACCCCGAGTGTGAAGTGAGGGCCTATCTTGAAGAAAAACCCCAGTGGGGGCAAGCCCGCAGAACAATCGTGTTTATCGGTGTCAGCCGCGTTTGAGCACCAGTTCCAGTGCCAGTTTGGAGCCGAAAAAGGCCAGCATCAGCAGTACGAATCCGGCCAGGGTCAGCCGCACGGCTGTCTGGCTGCGCCATCCAAGCTGGTAGTGCCCCCACAGCAGGACCGAGAAGAGAATCCATGCGATCAGGGTAAGCACCGTCTTGTGCACCAGGTGCTGGGCAAAAATATCCTCGATGAAGATGAATCCGGAGATGATGGCTACGGTGAGCAGCAACACGCCGATCAGCAGCAGTTCGAACAGCATTTTTTCCATCAGCTGCAGCGGCGGCAGGATCTGGACAACGCCGCGGGTATGTCGATGCCTGAGCTGGTGGTCCTGCACCGATACCAGGGCGGACTGGATGGCGGCGAGTGTCAGCACCGCGTAGGCGAGGATCGAGCTGGTGATGTGCATCAGCATGCCGCCGCTGAGCCGGGTACTGGAGACAGCCGTTTCCGGTGCATACGTGCTCACCAGTACCGACATGGCCGACAGGGGAAAGAGCACCACGAGCAGGTTCTGCAGTGGTCGCCGGGCCAGGGAGATGATGCAGGCCACGTTGATCACCAGAAACATGAGGGCGGAAATCTTGTAAAAGCCGAGGCTGATACCGCCATCCACGAGGATGCTGTCCAGGGCGATAGCGGCGTGGCAGAGCAGCGCCACGAGTGCGAGGCCGAAAACAATTCGGTCGATCTGCTGGCGCTGTTGCGAAATGTGCAGCAACTGCAGCCCCGTCGCAGCCAGGTAGAGCAGGGCGCAGACGGGGGCGAGAATCGTGGCAGGCATCGGTTTGGGGGATGGGCCCGGGTGGCGTATACTTCGCTCCTTTGTACCGATTTGTCCCCCCGGAATCAATAGCGACAACTTGTCACACCCGCGTTACCAAAGAGAGATCCCATGTTCGAGAGTTTGAGCGACCGTCTATCCCACAGCCTGCGCAGCGTTTCCGGCAAGGCCCGGCTGACTGATGAGAATATCCAGGAGACCCTGCGGGAGGTCCGCATGGCCCTGCTGGAGGCGGATGTGGCGCTGCCGGTGGTCAAGGACTTCGTGGAGGCCATCCGGCAACGTGCCCTGGGCCAGGAGGTGATGAAGAGTCTCAGCCCCGGTCAGGCATTCCTCAAGATCGTGCAGACCGAGCTCGAGTCTGTCATGGGCACTGCCAACGAGGGCCTTAACCTGACCACCCGCCCGCCCGCAGTGATCCTGATGGCGGGCCTGCAGGGTGCTGGTAAAACCACCACTGTTGCCAAGCTCGCCAAATTGCTGCGTGAGCGCGACAAGAAAAAGGTCACCGTAGTCAGCGCCGATATCTATCGTCCCGCGGCGATCAAGCAGCTGGAGACCCTGGCGTCGGAGGTCGGTGTCGACTTCTTTCCCAGCAGCGCCGACCAGAAGCCGGTGGATATCGCCCGTGCAGCCATCGAGCACGCGAAAATCCAGTTCAGCGACGTGCTGATTGTCGATACCGCGGGCCGGCTGGCTATCGATGACGCCATGATGAAGGAGATCGCCGAACTGCATGCGGCCATAAACCCCATCGAAACGCTCTTCGTGGTGGATGCCATGACCGGCCAGGATGCGGCGACCACCGCGAAAGCTTTTGGCGAGGCGCTGCCGTTGACGGGTGTGATCCTGACCAAGGTCGATGCGGATACCCGCGGCGGCGCGGCGCTGTCCGTGCGCTCTGTCACGGGCAAGCCGATCAAGTTTCTCGGGGTGGGGGAGAAAACCGCTGCCCTGGACCCTTTCCACCCCGATCGCATGGCCTCCCGGATTCTCGGCATGGGGGATGTACTGTCCCTGATCGAGGAGGCAGAGCAGAAGGTAGACCGCAAAAAAGCCGAGCGGCTGGCGCGAAAGGTCAAAAAGGGTCAGCGCTTCGACCTCGAGGATTTTCGTGACCAGTTGCAGCAGATGAACAATATGGGCGGCATTACCGGCATGTTGGACAAACTGCCGGGAATGGGCAACATGGCCCAGATGGCGCAGCAGAACCTGGACATGAAGATGTTTGCCCGGATGGAGGCCATGATCAATTCCATGACCCCTATGGAGCGGCGGCGGCCGGAGCTGATCCAGGGGTCGCGCAAGCGACGCATCACCCAGGGTTCGGGAACCCAGGTCCAGGATCTCAACCGCCTGCTGAAACAGCACAAGCAGATGCAGAAGATGATGAAGAAGATGAAGGGCGGCGGCATGGAGAAGATGATGCGCGGCCTCGGCGGCATGATGGGGCAGGGTGGTCCCGGAGGTATGGGCAGCGGTGGTCGTCCTCCCTTTGGCTAGGATCGGAGGGGCTCTCACCAAACTCCAGCCGCGATTTCTAAGGTACGGAATTCACTAAAAAAACTCGCGTCCCGGGGTTTAAATGGCGACGCAATTTCCGTATGATACGCCACCTTTCCGGCCCATGGGCCGGTTTTTGTCGTGGAGAAGTCGGCGATTTCGCCGCAGATCCCAACTAAATATTAGGAATTTACTGAAAATGGTGACAATTCGTCTCGCCCGCGGTGGCTCCAAGAAGCGCCCGTTCTACCACCTGACGGTGACTGACAGCCGCAATGCGCGCAACGGTCGCTTCATAGAGCGCGTCGGGTTCTTCAACCCGGTTGCCCGTGGACAGGAAGTGCGCCTGCGTGTGGATACCGATCGCATCGAGTACTGGCAGGGCCAGGGCGCCCAACTGTCCGAGCGCGTGGCCAAACTGGTCAAGGAAGCCGCAGTCGCAGCGTAATTCGGCTGCGGCTGGATCGGACCGGTTGTCATGAGTGAGCCCGGCCCGGCTACCGGCCCCTCCGGCGACCTGATTGTCGCCGGGAAAATTACCGGCTGCTATGGCACCCGGGGTTGGGTGAAGATCCACTCGTATACTGAACCGCCGGAAAATTTTCTGGTCTTCGGGGAGTGGCTGCTGAGGCGTCGCGGCGTTCTTGAACCCATCGAGTTCGACGCGGGCAAGCGCCACGGCAAAGGACTGGTAGCCCATATCGCGGGGGTCGACGACCGGACACTGGCCGAGTCCTTCCGGGGGCTCGAAGTGGTGGTAAAGGCGGAGGGCCTGCCGCCACTGGAAAAGGGAGAGTATTACTGGCGCCAGCTGCAGGGTCTGCAGGTGTGGTGCCGGGAAGGCGGTACCAGGGTGCTGCTGGGTACGGTGGACTACCTGATCGAAACCGGCGCCAACGATGTGCTGGTGGTTAAAGCCTCGCCGGACAGTGTGGATGACCGGGAACGTTTGATTCCCTACCTGGTGGACGATGTGGTGACCCGCGTGGATCTGGACGCGGGGGTGATCGAGGTGGAATGGTTCCTCGATGAGTGATTTCGTAGGAGCCCGCTGTGCGGGCGAGAGATCGCCCGCAGAGTGCCCGGTACAACGGGGCAGGCCCCGGCCTCCTACAGAAACGGATTTGGGCGGTAGGGTATCGTGCACATCGCACTGGTAAGCCTGTTCCCGGAGATGTTCAGCGCGGTCAGTGACCACGGTGTCACGGGCCGGGCGGTAACGCAGGGGCTGGTGACACTGAGTCACAGCAACCCCCGCGATTACACCGTGGACAAACATCGCACGGTGGACGACAGGCCCTACGGCGGTGGCCCGGGCATGTTGATGAAGGTAGACCCGCTGCTGCAGGCTATTGCCGCGGCGAGAGAGTTGGCCGGAAGAGAGGCCAGGGTCATCTACCTGTCGCCGCAGGGGCAGCGCTTCGACCACGCCAGGGCCGTTGCCCTGGCTGGTGAAGAGGCATTGATACTGGTGGCCGGCCGCTACGAAGGTGTGGACGAGCGACTGATAGAGGCCGAGGTGGACCAGGAATTGTCCATCGGTGATTACGTCCTTAGCGGTGGTGAACTGGCCGCCATGGTCGTCATCGACGCGGTCGTGCGACAGATGCCCGGCGTGCTGGGGCATGAATTATCGGCGCAGGAGGACTCCTACGCCGACGGGTTGCTGGACTGTCCGCACTATACGCGGCCAGAGGAGTACCAGGGAAAGCGGGTACCGGAAGTATTGCTCAGCGGGAATCACGAAGAGATTCGCCGCTGGCGCCTGAAGCAGGCATTGGGCAGGACGCTGGAGCGCCGCCCGGATCTGCTGGAGGGCAGGGCGATGACGCCCGAGGAAGACGAGTTGTTGGCGGAGTATCTCCGCGAACGCGACGAGACAACAAACGGCTAGCTGTGAAGCTACGATGGTAACAGTAAAGGAGCGCACCATGAGCACCAACAAGATCATCTCTCAGATTGAAGCTGAACAGATGGAAAAGGATCTGCCTGAATTCAGCCCCGGTGATACGGTGGTCGTCCAGGTGAAAGTAAAGGAAGGCAACCGCGAGCGTCTGCAGGCGTTCGAAGGGGTGGTCATCGGCAAGCGTAATCGTGCCCTGAACTCTGCTTTTACCGTGCGCAAGATTTCTCACGGTGTGGGTGTCGAGCGTACCTTCCAGACATACAGCCCGATGGTGGACAGCATCCAGGTCAAGCGCCGCGGCGACGTGCGCCAGGCCAAGCTGTACTACCTGCGCGAACTCTCCGGCAAGGCAGCGCGCATCAAGGAAAAGCTGTCCAGCTAGTCGCAGTTTTCCCTGCTCTGATAGAAGCGGTCCCATCGGGGCCGCTTTTTTATGTGTGGCACTTTAGTTACTCACGACAAGGGACCGGGTATGGTCTGGCTCCATGCCGGCGGATGCGGAGCTTCACACAACCTGTCGCGAAAAAATCATGGTAGGGTACTCAGATAATGACAGAGATCCTGGAACATCCCGAAATCGAGCGCTACATCGATGCGATGTGGATGGAGAAGGGGTTGAGTGACAATACGCTGAGTTCCTACCGGCGCGACCTGCGACAGTTCAACGACTGGCTGGGCCGGGAGAAGAGGAGCACGGTGTTGCGGGCAGACCGGTCGGACCTGCAGGCGTATCTTGGCGCCCGGCTGCAGCAGGGACAGTCACAGCGATCCACTGCGCGATTCATGTCCTGCGTGCGAGGGTTTTACCACTACCAGTTGCGGGAGGGGCGTATCACCGTGGATCCCACGCTGGATGTCGACAGCCCCAGGCTCGGGCGGCCACTGCCGAAATCCCTGTCAGAACAGGATGTCGAAAGCCTGCTCGAGGCCCCCGACCTCGAGGATCCGCTGGAATTTCGCGATCGGACCATGCTGGAGTTGCTTTACGCCTGTGGCCTGAGAGTGACCGAGCTGACCAGCCTGCAGCTGGTCCAGGTGAGCCTCAACCAGGGTGTGGTGCGGGTGTTTGGCAAGGGCAGTAAAGAGCGGCTGGTGCCGATGGGAGAAGAGGCGCTATCATGGCTGCAGCGCTATCTGGCGGGGCCGCGAATGGAATTGCAGCGGGGCCAGCCCTGCGATGTAGTCTTTCCGAGTCGCCGGGGCAGCCAAATGACTCGCCAGGCCTTCTGGTATCGTATTAAAATCTACGCCGGACGCGCAGAGATCAACAAGAATCTGTCACCCCACACACTGCGGCACGCATTTGCTACCCATTTGCTGAATCATGGGGCCGATCTGCGAGTGGTGCAGATGTTGCTGGGACACAGCGATCTCACAACCACCCAGATCTATACGCACGTGGCGAAGCAGCGCATGCAGGAATTGCACGCGGAGCATCACCCCCGCGGTTGAGGAACTAAGCTTCCTGAGCGCACTCCAACGAGCGTGGATAATGACTTAATCGACGGGGCTTCGGCACCCGCACCAAGGAGAATCGATGAATACCCGACTAATGCAAGGCATCCTGGCCGCCTTTTTCACCCTCTGTGCTGCAGTGGCGATGGGTGGAGAACCCGCGGACAAGGCGACCACAGAGAAATTGCAGAAGGCACTGGCTATGCCAGCCATGGGCCTGACTGTCGAGTCTGTCCGCACCAGTGAGATTCCGGGCATGTATGAAGTCCAGTTCAACAATGGTCCCCTGGTGTATTCCACGGCTTCCGGAGACTACTTTATCGTGGGCGATCTGTATTCGGCCGGTCCCGATGGAATCGTCAATCTCGGTGAGCAACGGCGGGACGGGGAGCGTATGGCGCTGATCGGAGCCATAAAACCCAAAGACATGATCATCTTCTCCCCCAAGGGGGAGACCCGGGCCCATATCACGGTGTTTACGGACGTCACCTGTTTTTACTGCCAGAAGCTGCACAAGGAGGTGCCCGAGCTGAACAAGCGTGGTGTCGAAGTGCGCTACCTGGCCTATCCCCGGGCGGGTGTCGGTTCCGACGGGTATCGTCAGTTGGCGAGCGCCTGGTGCGCCGACAATCCGCAGGAGACCCTGACACGGCTCAAGAATCGCGAGTCGGTTCCCGAAAATGTCTGCGCGGACAACCCCGTGGCCGACCAGTATCGCCTGGGGCAGGAGATCGGTGTGCGCGGCACGCCGGCCATGGTGACCGCGGAAGGGCAGATGATTCCCGGCTACCAGTCAGCTGACGACCTGATGGTGACCCTGGGGTTGAACTGAGCACGTCTGATTCGGGCTGACGCCGCGTTGACAGGTCGGAGCTGACTCAGTACTGTTTCCCACCTTTTTGTAATGCCGCACGACCCTTGGCGGCGCCAACCAGAGCCTGACGAACGTGGACGAACAGTTTCGGCGCATTGAGCGCCTTCCGCCCTATGTTTTCAATATCATCGGCGACCTGAAGCAGCAGGCGCGCGCGGCGGGTGAGGATATTATCGACTTCGGTATGGGTAACCCTGACCAGCCCACGCCGGATCACATCGTCGACAAGTTGGTGGAGACAGCCCGCCGCGGTGATACCCACCGCTATTCCCAGTCCAAGGGAATTCCGCGCCTGCGCAAGGCTATCTGTGACTGGTACCAGCGCCGCTACGACGTGCACCTGGACCCGACTACCGAGGCAATCGTTACCCTGGGCTCCAAGGAGGGCCTTGCCCACCTGGCCCTGGCCACGACCGGGCCGGGGGATGCGGTACTGGTGCCGAACCCCTCCTACCCGATTCATCCCTATGGTTTCGTTATTTCGGGGGCGGATATTCGCCATGTGCCCATGGGGAGTGACGAGAAAACATTTTTTGTCGAGCTGGAAAAGGCCATCCACAACAGCTGGCCGCGGCCCAAAATGTTGGTGCTGAACTTCCCCTCCAATCCCACCGCTCACTGCGTCGACCTCGAGTTCTATGAAAAAGTGGTGGCGATCGCCCGGGAGCATCATATCTGGGTGGTGCAGGACCTGGCCTATGCAGACCTCTGCTACGATGGCTATGTCGCGCCTTCCATCCTGCAGGTGGAGGGTGCCCGGGAGGTGGCGGTAGAATTTTTCAGCATGTCCAAGAGCTACAACATGCCCGGTTGGCGCGTGGGATTCTGCTGCGGCAACAGGACGCTGGTAGGCGCTCTGGCGCGCATCAAGTCGTACCTGGACTACGGCATGTTCACCCCCATACAGGTTTCCGCCATCGCCGCCCTGGAGGGCGATCAGGGCTGTGTTTCCGACATCGTCGCGAAGTATAAGTCGCGTCGCGATGTGCTGTGCGGTGGGCTCAATGCCGCTGGCTGGCCCGTGGTGCCGCCCCGGGCCACCATGTTCGTGTGGGCGCAGCTGCCGGAGTTCTATCGGGAGATGGGCTCCCTGGAATTCAGCAAGAAGCTGCTCGCCGACGCCAGGGTGGCGGTTTCGCCCGGGGTGGGGTTCGGCGAGTACGGAGAGGGCTATGTGCGCTTCGGCCTGATCGAGAATGAGCACCGCACGCGTCAGGCTATCCGCAATATCAAGCGCATGATAAAGAATGATGGTTTTGCGTAAACCTATCGCCCGCGGAGCGGGCTCCTACATGTAGGATCAAACAGTAACCTGTAGGAGCCCACTCCGTGGGCGAATCCATCGCCCACCGAGCGGGCTCCTACACCGGTAATCAAACAGACAAATCAGGAAAACGGGTAAGCAATTGGATTCGGTAAAGATAGGCATCTGCGGTCTCGGCACCGTGGGAAGCGGGACCTTCAATGTGCTGCAGAGAAATGCGGACGTGATCGGGGCCAGGGCCCGCACGCCTCTGCAGGTCGTGCACGTGGGGGCGCGCCGGGATAACCCGGCCTGTGACCTGGGGCCTACGCGGGTGAGCCGGGATATTTTTGACGTGGCCCGGGACCCCGAGGTGCAGATCCTGGTCGAACTGATCGGCGGAACCACTGTGGCCCGCGAACTGGTGGAGGAGGCGATACGCAACCACAAGCATGTGGTGACGGCTAACAAGGCACTGATCGCCGAATTCGGCAACGAGATTTTTGCCCTTGCCCGCGAGCACGGTGTGGCCGTGCGTTACGAGGCGGCGGTGGCGGGTGGCATTCCCATCATCAAGGCCCTGCGCGAAGGGCTGGCCGGGAACCGGATCGAGTGGCTGGCGGGCATTATCAATGGCACGGGTAATTTCATCCTCACGGAGATGCGGGACAAGGGCCGGGAATTCGCCGATGTGCTGGCCGAGGCCCAGGCGCTCGGTTATGCCGAAGCGGACCCGACCTTCGATGTGGAGGGTATCGACGCCGCCCATAAGCTGGTGATACTGGCCTCCCTCGCATTCGGCATGCCGCTGCAATTCGCCTCGGTATACACGGAGGGCATCACGCAGCTCACGCCCCAGGATGTGGACTATGCGGAAGAGCTTGGCTACCGCATCAAGCATCTCGGCGTGGCCAAGCAGAACGGAGAGGGCGTGGAACTGCGTGTCCACCCGACCCTTATCCCGGAGCAGCGCTTGCTGGCCAATGTCAACGGCGTAAAGAACGCGGTGCTGGTGGAGGGAGACGCCGTCGGCCCGACCCTGTACTACGGTGCCGGAGCCGGCGCCGAGCCCACTGCCTCGGCGGTCGTCGCCGATCTGGTGGACCTTGCGCGGGACATCAGCGCGGGTCAGGCCAACCAGGTGCCATGCCTGGGCGTTGCCGAGGAGCAGATCCGGGACCTGCCGGTGGTCCCCATGTCGGAGGTGAAGACGCCCTGGTACCTGCGCATGGTGGCCGAAGACAGGCCCGGCGTTCTGGGTCGGGTCGCAACCATCTTCAGCGAGCAGGGAATCAGTATCGAGGCCCTCATACAGAAGGCGCCGGCAGAGGGTGAGACCCGGGTTCCCCTGATCGTGCTCACCAATACCGCTTCACAGGGGCGTGTCGACGCTGCGGTGGCTGCCATCGAATCGCTCGATACTATCACTGGTGAAATTGCCCGCATCCGGGTCGAAGTACTGGACGGCTGACGGCGGGGGACGGGAGTCAGATGAAATATATCAGTACCCGGGGAGACGCCCCGGTTCTCGATTTCGAAGAAGTTCTGCTCACCGGGCTCGCCGTGGACGGTGGTCTCTACGTACCGGAAACCCTGCCTACGTTCACCCCGGACGAGATAGCCGACATGGCGGCGCTGGATTACCCGCAGTTGGCCCACAGAATCATCGCGCCTTTTGTCGGTGACTGCGTGCCCGAGGAGGATCTGCGGGCAATCCTGCAGGATACCTACGCGGAGTTTCGCCACGACGCGGTGGCGCCGATGGTGCAGATCGCGCCCAATCAGTGGGTGCTGGAACTGTTCCATGGTCCCACGCTGGCATTCAAGGATTTTGCCCTGCAACTCCTGGGCAGGCTGCTGGACTACGTCCTGGAACGCAAACACCAGAAAGTGGTGATCATGGGGGCGACCTCCGGCGACACCGGCTCTGCCGCCATCGAGGGCTGCAAACGCTGCAGCAACATCGACATCTTTATCCTGCACCCCCACGGGCGTGTATCGGATGTCCAGCGCCGCCAGATGACCACGGTGGTCGGGGACAACATCCATAACCTGGCAGTACAGGGCAATTTTGACGACTGCCAGGCGATGGTGAAGGCCAGTTTTGCCAATCGCGCTTTCCTGCCGGCCGATCGCAGCCTGGTCGCGGTCAACTCGATCAACTGGGCGCGCATCATGGCCCAGATCGTCTACTATTTTTACGCCGCTGTCGCTCTCGGTGCGCCGGCTCGTCCTGTAGCCTTCTCGGTGCCTACCGGGAATTTCGGCGATATCTTTGCCGGTTACCTGGCGAGGCAGATGGGCCTGCCGGTGGAGCGGCTGATCATCGCCACCAATTCCAATGACGTGCTGCACCGGATCATGACCAGTGCGACTTACTGTCGCCAGTCCCTGGAGCACACCCTGTCACCGAGCATGGACATCACCGTGTCCAGCAATTTCGAGCGACTGCTGTTCGATCTCTATGACCGTGACGGCGCCGCCGTAGCCGATCTCATGCGTCAGTTCGACCAGGGCGACATCAGCTTTTCCGACGCGGCGATGGAGCGGGCGCGGGCCCTGTTCGGTAGCCGGCGCGTAACGGATGAGGAAACCTGTGGCCAGATCGCCAGTACCTGGCAGCAGTGCGAGTACCTGCTGGATCCGCACAGTGCCATCGGCGTCAGGGCAGCACTGGAATCGCGTCTCTCTCCCGAGGTGCCCGTGATCACCCTGGCAACCGCCCACCCGGCGAAATTTCCGCAGGCAATCAAGAGTGCCGGGCTGGACCAGGAGGTCGCGCTGCCCCTGCACCTGCGCGACCTGTTCGAGCGGGAGGAGCGCCTGGAGGTCCTGCCCAATGACCTCGCCGCGGTGCAGGCTTTCATGGCGGCCAATATCAACGCCTGAACAGGGGCGGACCGCAGATCGCGGACCAGGAGTGTAGTGGAGCGAGTCATCTGCAGGCGAGATCCCGGGACCGGTGCCGAGCTCGCCGACTCCGACCTGCACCCGTTGCTGGCCCGGGTGTATGGAGGGCGCGGAATCCGCTCGACTGTCGAGCTCGACCTGGGCCTGGAGCGGCTGCTGCCTCCCGCAAACCTGCGCTCTGTCGACCGCGCCGCGGGGTTACTCGCGGATGCTCTGGCCGAACAGCGGCATATCCTCATTGTCGGTGATTTCGATGCCGACGGAGCTACCAGTACGGCACTGGCCGTCTCCGCGCTGCGGGAATTCGGCGCACACCACGTGGATTACCTGGTCCCCAACCGCTTTGAATACGGCTACGGCCTGACACCGGAAATCGTTGCGCTGGCCGCACGCGACCACCCCGACCTGATTATCACGGTGGACAATGGCATATCCAGCCTGGAGGGGGTGATCGCTGCCCGGGAGGCCGGTATCGCCACGTTGATCACCGACCACCACCTGGCGGGGAGGGAACTGCCGGCGGCGGATGTCATCGTCAATCCCAATCAACCGGGCTGCGGTTTTGCCAGCAAAAACCTCGCCGGCGTCGGCGTAATCTTCTACGTCATGCTGTCCCTGCGCGCGGAACTGCGCCGGCGCGGCTGGTTCGAGCACAGGAAGGAGCCCAACCTCGGGCGCTACCTGGACCTGGTGGCCCTGGGGACCGTGGCGGACGTGGTGCCGCTGGATCACAATAACCGCATTCTGGTGGCTGCCGGCCTGGCGCGCCTGCGCGCGGGGCAGGGCCGGACCGGCATCCGGGCCCTGCTCGAAGTGGCCGGGCGCCCGCACCGCAACCTGGTGGCTTCGGACCTGGGCTTCGCGCTGGGGCCACGGATCAATGCGGCCGGCCGGCTCGACGATATGTCCATCGGAATCGAGTGCCTGCTCAGCGAGGAGCCCGGGCAGGCCCGCCGGCTGGCTGCCACCCTGGACCAGCTCAACAAGGACCGGCGCAATATCGAACAGGGGATGCAGGAGGAGGCTATGCAACTTCTTGCAAAGCTGGATATCGGGAGTGACAACGACCCCCCGGTGGCCATGACCCTCTACCAGGCTGGTTGGCACCAGGGTGTGATAGGCATCCTGGCGTCGCGCATCAAGGACCGGCTCCACCGCCCGACCATCGCGTTTGCCGACGGTGACGCCGGCGAAATCAAGGGCTCTGCCCGCTCCATTCCCGGCATTCATATTCGCGATATTCTCGATGCAGTCGCCACGCGCCACCCGGGCCTGATCCATAAATTCGGCGGCCATGCCATGGCGGCAGGACTGACGATCGGGCGGGATCACTACCCGGATTTTGCTCGCGCCTTCGTCGAGGAGGTGAGCCGCCATGCCGAGGACGTCCACCTGCAGGCGGTGATCGAATCCGATGGCGAGCTCGACCCCGGGGATTTTCAGCTGGAGCTGGCGACAGAACTGCGTTTTGCCGGCCCCTGGGGCCAACATTTTCCCGAGCCTGTATTCGATGGGCGTTTTCTCGTCGTCAGCCAGCGCCTGGTCGGTGACAGGCATCTCAAGCTGGTGCTGTCCCCTCCGGGCGGCAGCCAGCTGCTCGATGCCATCGCCTTCAATATCGACCTGGACCGGTGGCCGGATGAGCGTGTCGGGGAAGTCGATGTTGCCTATCGGCTCGACGTCAACGAGTTCCGCGGACAGCGCTCGGTGCAGCTCATGGTCGAGCACATTCGCCCAGCCTGACCCGTGTGCCGGCGTGTGGCCGGCTGCAACCGGTCCTGCCGGATTTTTCCCGATTAAGGGGCCGAATGCATGCGACCGACACACAGCCCCTAGGCCCGCGGCACCAGCTGGGGTAAAATGCGCGGCTTTTCACGCCCATGGTTGGCCCGGACATGCTTGAGATAAACCCGCTGGTACAGACATTGAAAGATATCGAGGCGCGCACCGACGTGCTTAGGGGGTATCTTTGACTTCGAAAACCGCAAGGAACGTCTGGCCGAAGTAGAGCTGGAACTGGCGGAGCCCAGCGTCTGGGAAGACCCTGATCGCGCCCAGGAGTTGGGGCGTGAGCGCGCCTCCCTGGAGGTTATAGTCCACACCATCGAGAAGTTGACCACCGGGACCTCCGACGCCGGCGATCTCCTGGAGATGGCGGCCGCCGAGGATGATGCTGACACGGTTGCCGAGATCGAGTCGGAGATCGACGGCCTGGTCAGGCAGCTGGAACAGCTGGAATTCCGCCGCATGTTCGACGGCGAGATGGATGCCAATAACGCCTTCCTCGATATCCAGGCCGGCTCCGGTGGTACCGAGGCCCAGGACTGGGCCGAGATGATGTTGCGCATGTACCTGCGCTTCGGAGAGGCCCGCGGCTTCAAGACCGAATTGATCGAGGTATCTGCCGGCGATGTGGCGGGCATCAAGAGCGCCACGATCAAGTTCGAGGGGGAGTATGCCTTCGGCTGGCTCCGCACCGAGACCGGTGTGCACCGGCTGGTGCGCAAGTCTCCCTTCGACTCCGGCAACCGGCGCCATACCTCCTTCGCGTCGGTGTTCGTGTCTCCCGAGATTGATGACAACATCGAGATCGAGATCAACCCGGCTGACCTGCGGGTGGATACTTACCGCGCCTCTGGCGCAGGTGGGCAGCACGTCAACAAGACCGACTCCGCAGTGCGCCTTACCCACCACCCGAGCGGTATCGTCGTGCAATGCCAGACCGAACGTTCGCAGCACCAGAACAAGGACAATGCCATGAAATTGCTGCGCGCCAAGCTTTACGAGATGGAAATTCTCAAACGCAGTGAGGAGAAACAGGCGATGGAGGACAACAAGGCGGACATCGGCTGGGGCAGCCAGATCCGCTCCTACGTGCTGGATTCCTCGCGTATCAAGGACTTGCGCACGGGGGTTGAGACCAGCAACTGCCAGGCGGTACTGGATGGTGGTATCGACCAGTTTATCGAAGCCTCGCTGAAGAGCGGGCTCTAGGGGACAGGAATGAGCGAGCACGAAGGGACGGTGGACGCCCAGCACGAGGAAAACAAGCTGATCGCCGAGCGACGTGCCAAACTGGCCGGACTGCGTGAGAAGGGTAACGCCTATCCCAACGATTTCCGCCGCACCGCGGAGGCGGGCCATCTGCAGCGCGAGTACGGTGAATCCTCCAAGGAGGAACTGGAACAGGCCGGCCAGGTTTACGCTGTCGCGGGTCGCCTGGTGCGCAATCGGGGCGCCTTCCTGCTGCTGCAGGATGGTTCCGGCCAGATCCAGCTCTATATCAATCGCAAGGCACTCGACGAGGACACTCTGGCCGCCATCAAGCACTGGGACCTTGGCGATATCGTGGCTGCCCGTGGCCCCATCCACAAATCCGGCAAGGGCGATCTGTACATCAATATGGAGGAGGCGCAACTGTTGACCAAGGCCCTGCGGCCTCTCCCCGACAAGTACCACGGCCTGGCAGACCAGGAGATCCGCTACCGCCAGCGGTATGTGGACCTCATCGTCAATCCGGAGTCCCGGCAGGTGTTCCGCATGCGTTCGCGCATCGTTGACTTCATCCGCGAGTACATGAACGCGCGCGATTTCATGGAAGTGGAGACTCCGATGATGCAGGTGATCCCCGGGGGTGCTGCAGCCAAGCCCTTCGTCACCCATCACAACGCGCTCTCCCTGGACATGTACCTGCGTATCGCCCCGGAACTGTATCTCAAGCGCCTGGTGGTGGGTGGCTTCGAAAAGGTCTTCGAGATAAACCGCAGCTTTCGCAATGAGGGGCTGTCCACGCGGCACAACCCGGAATTCACCATGCTGGAGTATTACTGGGCCTACGCGGATTATAACGATGCCATGGATCTCACCGAGGACATGATGCGCAAGCTCACCGTGTCGGTGCTTGGGGACACGGCGGTGGAATACCAGGGGCGCAGCTACGATTTTGCCCAGCCCTTTCCCCGGATGACCGTGTTCGACGCGATCCTGCACTATAACCAGGACATGACGGCCGCGCAGCTGTCGGACGAAGCGGCCGCGCGGGAAATCGCGGCGGGACTCGGTATCGAGCTGAAGGAGAGCTGGGGGCTGGGTAAGGTGCAGTTGGAAATTTTCGAAAAGACGGTCGAGCATCAGCTCGACCAGCCCTGTTTCATTACGGCTTATCCTACCGAGGTGTCTCCCCTGGCACGCCGGAATGACGCGGACCCCTTCGTCACCGACCGCTTCGAGTTTTTTGTGGGCGGCAGAGAGCTGGCTAACGGCTTCTCGGAATTGAACGATTCCGAGGATCAGGCGGAGCGCTTCCTGGCACAGGTGGCGGAAAAAGATGCAGGTGATGAAGAGGCGATGCACTATGACCAGGACTATATCAGGGCGCTGGAGTATGGCCTGCCCCCGACCGCGGGCGAAGGTATCGGTATCGACCGGCTGGTCATGTTCCTGACCGACTCGCCCTCCATCCGGGATGTGCTGCTGTTCCCCCATATGCGCCCGGAGTAGCGTCGGTTCCATTCCCGCTTCTCCCCGCTCTTCAACTGGGCTAAACTCTGGTTCCTAGACCCGATTCCTTTGAGGAAGCGCCCTTTGCCGGCCATCCGCCCCGCATTGCCCGCAGCTGCAATTCTGGTGTGCCTACTGCAGGCCTGCGCCACGTCCGCGCCCACTGAACCTGCTGCACCTGCTGCCGAGCCCCCGGCACAAGCCCCATCACAACCGCAGCCGGTCCCGGAACTCAAGCTCAACCTGCCGCAGCAGGCGAAATGTGTTTGTGAAGAGGTGCAGGCGCCCAGGGATTACACATTTCTCGAAAAAGGCTTTGACGCACTGGTGGCCCGGGAGTACATCGAGGCGGTGCAGTACTTCCAGCGCTACAACCGGTTGGAGGATACACCCGAAAGCGACTGGGAGACGGGCATAGCCATCGCCTATATCAGCATGCTGGCCCAGAGCCCGTTCCATGATCCCGAAGTGGCGCGGAAGTCCTATCGGCGCCTGAAGAAGAAGTACGGCGACAACCTGGAACTGCATGAAATGACGCTGATGATGCGCGACTCGCTGGAGACCTTCGTGGGGATGGAACGCAAAATCGAGGAACTGCAGGCGGACAACGCCACGCTGAAGGCGGAACTGAAGAAGCGCGAGGAGGCGATCAGGCGTCTGCGAGAGCTAACTCTGGGTCAGAAGGGAGCACCACAGTAAAGGTCGAGCCGACGCCCTGTTCGCTATCCACCGTAATACTCCCCCCCATCAATTCACAGAAATCGCGGGATATGGCCAGGCCCAGGCCGGTGCCGCCGTAGTTGGCGCTGGTGGATGAATCCGCCTGAACGAACGCCTCGAATACCCTGGACTGCTGCTCCTCGTCCATACCGATGCCCGTGTCCCTGACGGCAAATTCCAGCCATCCGGAGCGCTCCGGAATTTTTCGCGCCGTCACGGTGATCAGCCCCTCTTCAGTGAACTTGCAGGCATTGCTCAACAGGTTGGTGAAAATCTGTCGGAACTTGGTGGCGTCATTGTACAGCGTGGGAAGGTCATCCATATTGGCCACGTCCAACCGGTTCTGTTTTTCACCCAGCAGGGGCGCAAGGGATTCGCACACCTGATCGATAATCTGGCCGGGCTGAAAGGTCTCGCAATGAAGGGACATCTTGCCGGTCTCGATCTTGGAGAGGTCGAGAATGTCATTGATGAGTGTTAGAAGCTGTCGGCCGGACATGACGATCTTGTCCAGGTCCAGGCCGAACTGTTCCTTGTCGACTTCCTGCGCGTCCCCGAGTTCGTCCTGGAGCATTTCGCTGTAGCCGATGATGGCGTTCAGGGGCGTGCGTAGCTCGTGGCTGACGTTGGCGAGGAAGATGCTCTTGGCCGCATTTGCCTCGTCCGCCACATCTTTCGCCTGGCGCACATCGTAGATGGCGTTGCGCAACTTGTCCGACATGTCATTGAAGGCATCTGCGAGTTCGCCGAGTTCCCCGGTGTCGTCGATGTTGTCGATACGATAATTGAGGTCGCCGCTGCCGATTCGCCGGGTTCCCGTCTTCAGGCGCTTCAGGGACGTGTTGGTATAGCGCACGAGGAAAAAACCGAGAATGGTGGTGAGTAATATCGAGGCGAAGAAGCCGATCACCGTGATCCGGTCCGTGAGCGTTATGGTGCGATCGATGATGTTGGCGCGCTGTACGGCGATAAAGGCCTGGCGCTGCTCCAACTCCCCGAGTCGCTCCCTGGCCTCCAGGTAGGGCAGGGGATCGTCCACATCTGCCTTGTACTCCGGGTCGTTGTAATTACGGTAGAACTCAAGCCACCCCTCCAGCAGTGCGGTGCCGCTCTGCCACAGTTTGTCGTAGTGGAGCCGGGTCACGTTGTGACTCAGCTCCCCCATCTCCCTGATCTTGTCGCTGATGACCTGGATCGCTGCTTCCGCCTGTGCCAGCTCTTCCTCCTCCAGTTTCCCGTCCGTGGTGTCCCTCAGTGTCGACAGGACCAGCGTTTGCTGGCGCTGGGTGTCCAGCAGCTGCTCCAGTTCTGTGGACAGCTGGGTCGCCGTGACCGAGTTCCGGTAGGCAATCATGCTCTCATGTCGCGCATAGCTGCCCCAGAAATGCGTCCCCACGTTGATGGCGAACAGGATGAGAATGGTGATCAGCGACAGGGTCAGGCGGCGGCGCAGGCTCATGAATGGTTGTCCCTAGCGCTCCGTCAGCTTGTCGATCTTGATCAGCAGGCCCGGGAAATCTACCGGCTTGGTTGCATAGTCATCGCAACCTGCCGCGAGGGCCTGCTGGCGGTCTGCCTCCATGGCGTGTGCCGTAAGGGCAATAATCGGGATATGGCTGATACTCTCGTCGGCCCGGGCCTGGCGGCATGCTGTCCAGCCGTCGAGTACCGGCAGGTTCATATCCATCAGCACGACCGCAGGCTGCTCGCTGCGCATCAGGTCCAGCGCCTCCTGCCCATCCCTGGCGGGAATGATCGTCAGCCCCGCCCGCGTGAGGCGCCGGCTCAGCATCTCCCGGTTCAGATCGTTATCCTCGACCAGCAGGACCCGCGTGCCCTCACCCATTGTCGCCTCCGAGAATCTGGTGAACGACAATGGACTGGTCGATGCCCTTGACGTTCAGCTCCTGGCAGCCTCCCACCTGGAAATGGCCGCGTAACTTTTTCAGGGTACTGTCAGAGATAAGAATCTCGCCCCCGGCGGTCAGGTCCTCGATGCGCGAGGTCACGTTCATGGGGTGACCCACGAAGCCGTACTTGCTGCGCCGCTCCGAGCCGATATTGCCCGCGATCACGTCGCCGGTATTCAAGGCAATCCCGGTTTCGATCACCGGCAGGCCCTCGGCCTGGTTGACCGCATTGATCTCTCCCATGGCAGCCTGCATCGCCAGGGCGCAGTTGACCGCGCGGTCCGCGTCGTCATCGCGACGCTGTGGTGCGCCGAACACCGCCAGAATGGCATCCCCGATGAATTCATCGATGGTGCCGTGGTGGGCCATGATGATATCGGTCATGGCGCCCAGGTAGCGATTGATCAGGGTGACGACCTGCGCCGGCGCCAGCCGCTCGCTGAGGGTGGTGAAGCCGCGGATATCGGACATCATGATGGTTACCTGGCGCAGGTCTCCACCGAGTTCCAGGCCCTCGGGCCGCTCCAGGATATCGGTGACGATCTCATCAGACAGGTAGCGGCCGAACGTGGCGCGGATGAATTTCTCGTTCCGTTCCAGCTGTTGCCGGTACTGCTCCTCCCGGTCGTGCCATCGCTTGCGCTCGATACCGGCCTTGATTCTGGCCTGCAGCAGGACCGGGTTGAAGGGCTTGAACAGGTAGTCGTCCGCCCCCGCCTCGATGCACTCGATGATGCCATCCATATCCTGGCGTCCGGATATCACGATCACCGGCGTAGCGCGCCATTCCGGGTGGTCCTTGATGCGGCGCAGCACCTCGCGCCCGTCCATCCCGGGCATGGCCAGGTCCAGCAGCACGACGTCCACGTCTGCCTGTTCCAGCGTGCGCAGCGCCTCCTCACCGCTGGCGGCGGTCACCACCATATGACCGCTGCGGGAGAGGTAGCGCGCGACCAGTTCACGATTCTCCTGCAGGTCGTCCACGGCCAGGATGAAACCGGGCTCCGACTGGATGACCCGTTTCTTGCCGGCGCTGCCCTCCTGGACATCCCCGCCATGCGCCGTATGCACCGCCTTGAGCAGTCGGGAGAGGGTGTCATTCAGCCCCGGGTGGGCCTCCACGACATCCTCCTGCAGCATCTCTGCGTAGCCCCGCAGAGCAGCCAGTATATTCAGCAGGTCATGCCGGTCGATACTGCCGGGATCACTCGCCAGCATCGCCTCGAGCCTGTCCGCGCCATCGAACAGGTGGGAGAAATCCTCTACGGCCTGAACGTCCAGGTCGTCCCGCAGGCTCTCGAACATCTCCCGCAGCTCGACGATGGAACGCAGCAGAATGTCGCTCCAAAGGGTCTGGACTTGGTCGGAACGGGTGCTGTTCACTGGGCTCGGGCCCGCCT
>JAHEEV010000155.1 GCA_024640505.1 Halieaceae bacterium | reverse complement strand
AAACACCTTCTTCGGCGTTATTATAGACCCTGGTTGGGAGAAAGTTTGTGCTTCTGTGGAAATATGTGACCTGCTATACGTTTTCGTAGCCTTAATCGCTGTGGGACGAGCCTACTCAGCCAGCCCCCTCCAGTTCCGCATCCAGCACTCGAATTCGCTTCTGGGCAAGGGCTCACTGAAGAAATAGCCCTGGCCCATGTCACAGCCCAGTTCCCGCAGAATATCCAGGCTGGCGCGGTCTTCAACCCCCTCTGCCACCACCTTCAGGCCGAATTTGTGGGCGATATAGATGATGACTTTGACCAGTTCCAGGTCCTGGCCATCTACCAGCATTGAATCGACAAAAGATTTATCGATTTTCAGTTCGGCGGCAGGAATATGCTTGAAATAGGACAGGGAGGAATAACCGGTACCGAAGTCATCAATGGAAATGTTGATCCCCTGCTCTCTTATCTTCAGCAGATTATCAAAACCGGACTGCTTGTCCTCGATCACCGCACTCTCGGTGAGCTCCACCGTAAGTCTGGCCGGAGGCACGCCCCAGATCGCGATGGCGTCATGCAGTAAAGTCGGCAGGTCAGGATCTCCGGCGAGGCTGGCGGGAACATTCAGCGCGAGCCCGATGTCCAGGGAACCCTGCCAGTCCTTCAATTGACGTAAAGCCCGGTGCACTACCCATTTGGTCAGTTCGTAGGTCTGGCCCGCCGCTTCGGCCAGTTGCACAACCATTTCCGGGGCGATGTACTCGCCCCCGGTCTGCCAGCGCAACAGGGCCTCGGCGCTACAGACCTGGCCGCTGCCAAGATCGATCTTGGGCTGGAAGTGTAGTTCGAACGCATTGTCCTTCAGGGCCTCGGCAAAACGCTGCTCGAGGCGCAGGCTTACCGGCTCGTCACCCCCCTCCCTGAGGACATCTTCGATCCTTTGGACGCCCCCCAATTTGGCTTGCGCCAGGGAGGCCTCGGCCAGGGCCAGTATGGTCATCGCCTCCCGGGCACCTTGCCGATTGATGGCAATGCCAATCCTTATTTCCACGCCCAGTAAACCGGAATCACCATGCAATTCGCTCTGCAGCACACGGTGCACCCGGTTCATAGCGAGGGCGATATAGGCGGGGTTACCCAGGTCCGGCAGGATAAAACCAAACCTATGACTGCCCACCCGGAAAACTGTGTCAGGTAATCTGCTGATAGCCAGCAGTTGCTGCTGAGCGGTCAGCAGGATGCTGTCACCGGCCTGGTAACCGTGATAGTGATTGATCCTGGCCAGGTTGCTCAGGTCAACCAACAGCAGACCCAGGTGAGACTTGTACTCACGTGCCTCGGTGACGGCAACACCCAGGGCATGAATAAACAGCCCCCGCTCGATACCCGATAATTGCGCCAAGACGTCGCGTCGACTAGAGCTGGATTGCGGCCATATCAATCCCGTAGGCTTCCGGCTCGAGACTGCTCGAAATTTCGAGCGGCTTGCCGTCCGCGGCGGTCTTCTCGGTAACAAGATCGATCATCTTCAACCCGGCGACGGGTTGCTTCTGCGCATCCAGTAACACCATGACCCTCGGCCGCAGTCTGCGAGTCCGGTATTCAGCAACCACCACCGCGACCTCTCCAGATGACAGCTCAACCAGGCTTCCCGCCGGGTAAATGCCAACTGCCTGGATAAATTCCTCTATCAGTTCACCCTGGAAATCAACATTTCGCCATTCATACAGCATTTTGATTGCTGAGGACGGCGGAAAACCGCGGGCATAGCTGCGATGACTGGTGATGGCATCATAACAATCCACTATGGCCGCTATGCGAGCAAAAACAGGGATCTCATCGCCACTGAGCCCCTCGGGATAACCGGAGCCGTTAAAACGCTCATGATGATAGGCCACCATATCGAGTACATCCCGATTCATGAGGCCACTGTTCTCAATCATTTCAACGCCCAGGTTCACGTGAGTCCTGACCCTTTCAAGCTCTTCATCGTTAAGGGGTCGCTTGGCCCCAATGAGCTCAGGATCGAGCCGCAGTTTACCTATATCAAACAATAAGCCGCCCACTGCCAGGGAGCGCAGGTCCGACTTGGGCAAGCCCAGCTGCCGTCCCAGCGCCACCGCCCAGATCGAAGCTCCCACCGAATGCTGATAAGTGTAGGAGTCCTGCTGCTTCATCCGGGCCAGCCAGATGCAGGCATCCGGGTTGCGGGTGACGCTGTCGATCATCGGTTCTACCGACTTTTTCACCTTGACCACATCGAGGGCACCGCCAGCCTTGACCTGGCTGAAAATGGCATCAGCCGCCGCCGATAGCGAGTCGACCGCGGCCCTTGCCCTGGGGTATTCCTCACTCCATCCCGCGCTATCCTGATAGGACTTCAGTTTATGTCCCTTGAAAATCTCGGCCTTGGTCCGGCGCGGCCTGGCAGCGACCGACCGTTTTGTCGGCTGAATGAGTAGCGAACTCTTGTGAGTATCGACAAAGACATACTCGCAATAGGTCTGGACCTGGGAGATATCCTTGTCCGACTCCAGCTTGAAGCCCTGCATCGGAAAGGGCACCTCGAGCCACGGTCGGTCCAGGGCAGAGATATACATGCCCAATTGCAGGTCGGTGGTGTTGACTTTGACGACGTCCAGCATGTTACGGCACACAGATCCATGACTAGAAATTAGCTTGAAGAATAGCCCCATTCTTCGCCGTGGCGCCAGCCAAAAAGGTGACCTAACTGAGAGAAAAACCAACTTTTCCTGCAATTTGTCGGGGCTGTCACAAACCCCGGACGCTACCGCGAACTTGCAGTTACCGGTTACTTTGGGCAAAGTGTTCGGCCATGCCGGACTGCGGTGATCGTCATGCAACAGCTCACTGAACTCGATAATGCCTTTGTCCAAATGGAGAGCACACGAGCTCCCATGCACATAAGCCCGGTCATTATCTACGACCAGTCAAAGCTTCGCGGGGGCAAGGTAAGATTCAAGCAAATACTGGATGTCTTTCGCCAGAATCTGCACAAGTCGGCTGTGTTTCGCCGCAAGCTGACCGGCGGTGCCATGGGCTTCGACACCCCTTACTGGATCGAAGACGCAAACTTCGACCTGGAGTTCCATGTCCGGCATATTGCCCTGCCCAGACCCGGTGACTGGCGCCAGTTCTGTATCCTGCTGGCCCGCCTGCATGCCCGCCGTCTTGACCTGCGACGCCCCCTGTGGGAAGCCTATGTTATCGAGGGTTTGAACGAAGTTGAGGGCCTGCCGGCCAAGAGTTTCGCCATCATGCTCAAGGTTCATCACGCGGCGATCGATGGAGTCTCCGCCGCCGAAATTCTGAATGCCATACATAGCCCCACCGCCAAACCTGAACCAGCAGCGGTGGAGGATCACTGGCGTGGTGAACGCCCACCATCCTCCGTGCAGGTCTGGTCCCGGGCCTATTGGAACAACCTGAAACGCCCGGTAAAGTTTCTGGAAACAGTAGGCACCCTGGTTCCCAGGTTAATCCAGGCCAACCGCGACGGGGCGGAACGAGAACCGGAGGTGAGGCCACACATGGCAAAAACCCGGTTCAACAGCAGGATCAGCGCATTCAGGGTGACCGATGGAATAATTCTTGATCTCGACCGGCTGAAAGCGGTCAAGGATGCGATACCCGGCGCGACCGTCAACGATGCGATCGTCTCCATTGTTGGTGGTGGTTTGCGCAAGTACCTGGAAAAGCACGGCGAGCTGCCCGACACCAGCCTGGTCTGTGGTGCCCCAATCAATGTCAGGGTGGAACGCAACAGTAAATCGATCGGCAACCAGGTGGGCATGATGACCATTGATATGGCCACTGATGTAGATGAGCCGCTGGAGCGATTGCGAGCGGTGAGCCAGCATGCCCGGGACTCGAAGGCCTACTCTTCAGCCCTTGGAGCCAGTGCAATGATGGAACTCAGTGAGGGACTCTGGCCACCGGTAGTCGGTATCGGTATGAGGGTTGCCACCCTGGCTGCGGTTTCCAGCGATATGGCGATGCCGGTACATACCACAGTATCCAACGTACCTGGACCGCAGGCACCTATGTACCTGGCCGGCGCCAGGGTTCAGCTGCTGATGGGAATGGGGCCGATTACAGATATGATGGGACTGTTCCACGGTGTGATCAGCGGAGCTGGCAGAATAACCATCAACTTCGTGTCCTGCCGGGAGATGCTGCCAGACCCCGAATTCTATCGAAGCTGCCTGCAGGCGGCCTACGATGAACTCGAGGCCGCGGCCTTGACTCCGCCGGGGCGCGGCAAAACCCGGCGGCGCAGGGCGGCACGCCCCTGACTCCGGATTGCGGCAACCTCGTATCCACCGGTCTTACTTCCCGGCTACCTTCCAACCATAACTGGCTGCACTCAGTTGCACGGTCACGACCTGCTCCCCGGAGGTCTGGCTGCGCAGCCAGGGCCTGAGATCGTCCAAGAGGCCGGGACTGCTGAACAACAACGGCGCGGAGAGTAGTACCGAATCTCCCGAGTGATTCAGGCGAATCAGGTGCTGTGGTCCACGCGGTGTCGCGGTAATGCGCAATGCAGTCCAGTCAATCACAACCCCATGCCGTTCCTGCCAGCTAAATTCAGCGGCCAGGTCAGCGGCCTCCCTCAACAGTTCTTTACAAAACTCTCTCGAGGCGGCCAGCTCACTTGCGCTGTCGAAATGGAGTTCGATCCCGCCATGGGCGCACAGCGAACCACGTTCACTGAACGACCAATTTGGGCTGACTGATGCCCTGGATAACGGCACCGGTTGCATACCGGCATCGCTAGTGGAGGCAGTCATCCGCCTGCAATCGTTACCTGCGCAAAAATCCGCCAGTACACGCTGCTCAAAAGCGGCCTGTTGACCGGGCCTGGGATGTCCAAGCATTACCGCCCTGCCAGCAACGCGGACAGTCACAGCGCCCTCACTGCTCTGCAGTAACTTGACCGGATAGCCCTCCTCGATCTCGTCAAGCAGAAGCAGCAATTGGTTCGCGTACCCGTCCACTGCCACTGACCATCCATACAACTTGGCCCGGTCGTTGCCCTGGTTTCGTTGGGCCTGCGCACGAGCCAGGTCCGCCTCGGCCATATAGACCTCTGCCAGTTGGGAGAGGGCGGCAATAGCGAATGTGGCCTGTTCCTCGGCAGCAGATTTACCCAGGTAGAGCACGGTGCGATAGAATCGGGACGAGCTCCACGTTGAGCTTTCCGCCGCTGCATGAGGTGAGAGCAGCGCGATGGCCATTAACATGAGGGCAAGCAGGCACGTGCGGAATGACAGGTTTCCGGAAGAGACACCCCTCGGCAATATATGAAGATAACTCCCGGATTGCGCTACATTGACCGAGATGGGCATCGCAGTAACCAGGTTAAGGCACCGGTTAACAGCAGCAGTGGTTCGAAGCAGATTCCAGAGCTACCCCTTGAAGCGACATACTGGGAGATCAAGGGAGCAGGATTCACGCTTGTCGGCTTCTGCCTGGAACTGGTTCTGCTACTCTTCAGTTTCCAGTTCCTGTACGACCGGACGGCGCCTGCGCTGAGTGCGCCGGGGAACCATACTACGCATTGACTCGAGCTTGCCGAAACAAAGTAACTTATCCCCCGCCTCCAGAATTCGATCCGAGCGAGGGTTTGGTATTACCTTGGCGCCACGATAAAGGGTGAGCACGTTAATGTCGCTGTCCCTCAAGCCGGTTTGGGTGATGGTCTGGCTAACGAAGTTGGATCCTTCAGGAATATAAATTTCGCTCACGCCATAGCCTTTGCTCACCGTCAGCCTCTGGCGTACATCTATTTCCGGGAAGTCCACCTGGGCGGCGATATAATCGACAACGGCGCCGGCGATATCCAGGCCGGTACAGGTCTCTATCCCTTCCAGCCCGGGCGAGGAGTTGACCTCCATGATCTGGGGGCCATCCTTGCCTTCGAGCATATCCACGCCGGCGACCCGCAGCCCCATGATCTGGGTACAGCGCACCGCCGTCTCCCGATACTCTTCGCTCAGTTCGACCGGCTCGGCAACCCCGCCCCGATGCACATTGCTGCGGAATTCCTGACCCTGGGCTACCCGCCGCATGGCGGCCACAACCTGGTCTCCCACCACGAAAGCGCGAATATCACGCCCCTTGCTCTCGGCTACAAATTTCTGGATCAGTACGTTCTGTTTCTGGCTTTGCAGCAGTTCAATAATGGATTCCGCCTGTTTCACTGAATCAGCCAGCAGCACACCGATGCCCTGGGTGCCTTCAATCAGCTTGATAATAACCGGCGCTCCACCGACCCTCTCTATGGCGGGTAAAACATCCTTCTTGTCTCGCACAAAAGTGGTACGGGGAAGACCGATGTGGTGACGACTGAGGATCTGCAAGCTGCGCAACTTGTCACGGGAGTTGAGGATACCGTGGGCCGTGTTAGCGCAAAATACGTCCATTTCCTGGAACTGACGCACGACTGCTGTACCGTAATAGGTTATGGACGCGCCGATTCGCGGCAGGACTGCGTCGTAATGCTCCAGTTCCCGCTGCCGGTAGTACAGGTCAGGTGAGCCACGCTCCAGGTCGATGGCAAATTTCAGTGTATTGAGGACATCTGCGTCGTGGCCCCGCTGCTTCGCTGCCTCTTTAAAGCGCCTGGTGCTATAAACTCTTGGCGCGCAGGACAAGATTGCAAGTTTCATATCTAGAAAATCTCCGGTTGACTGTTGCAGAACAGGGACACTGGCAAGCTATCGAGGCAGACGCAGATGACTGATTATAAGCCTACCTCATATCCACCTGGATGGACACTCTACGGGTGTCCGCTGGAACTTACCGCCCACAAAAAAATCCCGCAGTTCGTTGAACTGCGGGATTTGTTGTTTAGAAGCCTGGCGATGACCTACTCTCACATGGGGAGACCCCACACTACCATTGGCGATGCGTCGTTTCACTTCTGAGTTCGGGATGGGGTCAGGTGGTTCCAACGCTCTGTGGTCGCCAGGCAAACTGGCTTGAGGGGGTCGGGTCTTACCTGCTGGCGCAGCGCCGTCATCTCCTCAAATAGGGCGGTAAATCAAACTGATTTGCGGTTCTTTCTTGTTACGAGCCAACACCATGACTTGTCACAACACCCAGTCGTCTTCATCGTACAAATAACTTGGATTATATGGTCAAGCCTCACGGGCAATTAGTACTGGTTAGCTCAACGCCTTACAACGCTTACACACCCAGCCTATCAACGTCCTAGTCTTGGACGGCCCTTCAGGACCCTCAAGGGGTCAGGGAGAACTTATCTTGGGAGAGGCTTCCCGCTTAGATGCTTTCAGCGGTTATCCTGTCCGAACGTAGCTACCGGGCAATGCGTCTGGCGACACAACCCGAACACCAGAGGTTCGTCCACTCCGGTCCTCTCGTACTAGGAGCAGCTTCCCTCAATTCTCCAACGCCCACGGCAGATAGGGACCGAACTGTCTCACGACGTTCTAAACCCAGCTCGCGTACCACTTTAAA
>JAHEEV010000154.1:1395-7562 GCA_024640505.1 Halieaceae bacterium | reverse complement strand
GGGGCACCGCTGCCGGGAGATTCCGAATTCCCGACGATGGTTCCAAGGGCAGTGTCGTAATGGTTCGAGTGCCATAGGCCACAGGCCGCGTTCGGGTCCGTTCTGCTCAGGAGACGCCCGGTCAGCGAAGGACCTTCAATAGTGCTTCGGCGACTGATTCCGAAGAAGCCGGATTCTGGCCGGTGATCACCAGGCCATCAACCGTGACCAGCGGATTCCAGTCCTCTGTTTTCTGATAGATACCGCCCAGCGCGGTCAGTTGGTCTTCGAGCAGATAGGGAACGACGTCCGTTAGCCCAACGGCCGCTTCCTCGGAATTACTGAAGCCGGTTACTTTTTTCCCTTGCACCAGCGGCTCACCACTGGCGGCCTTCGCCTTCAGCAGGACCGCGGGTGCATGACAGACTGCAGCTACCGGCTTGCCTGCGGCAATAAAGCCCTCAATGAGAGCGATGGAATTGCTGTCGCTGTACAAATCCCACAAGGGGCCATGCCCTCCGGGGTAGAAGACAGCGTCGAAATCCTCCGTCTTCATATCGGCCAACTTTGCCGTGTTTGCCAGTTCACGCCGGGCCACGGGGTCGCCCTCAAACCGGCGCGTGGCGTCGGTTTGAAAGTCGGGCTCGCTGCTTTTGGGATCCAGCGGCGGTTGACCGCCATCAGGCGACGCCAGCGTAAGCTGAGCGCCGGCATCTTTCAGGCAATAGTAGGGTGCGGCAAATTCCTCCAGCCAGAAGCCGGTCTTCTCACCCGTATCCCCCAGTCGGTCGTGCGAGGTCAAGACGATAAGTACCTTCATTTTCAGCTCCAGTTGACCTGTTTTGAATCACCGCCAGTCCGATCGCACCACCCTGGTTGAGCCAGAGCGCAATAACCTGCGTAAGAGAATGACACGCCAGGCTCAGAGTATCACAGCGGTGACAGCGGTAGCAGCCGGGGGGACGCACAGATCTGTGGTCAGCGAGTATTTGAAGATGTCGAGAGGAGATAGCCATGCCGGAGGGCCCTGAAATCAGGCGCGCGGCCGACAACATCGCTGCAGTCCTGGTGGGCAGGGAGATAACCGGGGCCCGCTTCGGCCTTCCGCGACTGCGGCGTCATGCCAGGTCTTTCCTGGGCCGCCGGGTCATCGATATCGAGACGCGTGGGAAAGCCATGCTGACCCACTTCGATCACGGCCAGAGCATCTACTCCCACAACCAGCTTTACGGGGTCTGGCACGTGGTCGAGGGCCACACGCTGCCCGAGACCAGTCGTTCCCTGCGCCTGCTGCTACAGACACAAACACACAGCGCCATCCTCTACAGCGCGTCGGATATCAGTGTGTGGCAGACCGCGGAGCTGGCGGACCATCCCTTTTTGGCCAGGCTGGGCCCCGACATCATGGATCCGGGCCTCACCTGGCGCGACGTATCCCGGCGCATACAGGAGCAGCCCTTCAGGGAGCGGGAGTTGGCTGCACTTTACCTGGACCAGGCCTTTCTTGCGGGCAATGGCAACTACCTGCGCTCGGAGATCCTGTTCGACGCGGGCCTGCATCCACGTAAACGCCCATCAGCGCTGAGTCGCGGCGAGCTCGGCAGACTGGCACGCAGCACCCTGGCCATCAGCAGGCGCAGCTACGAAACCGGCGGAATCACCCTGGCGCCGCGTCTGGCCAACCAGCTGGTGAAGCAGGGCCTGAAACGGGAGCGGCGGCGATTTTACGTGTTCGGGCGCAGCGACAGGCCCTGCTATCGCTGCGGTACGCCGATCAGCCGCAGCGAGGCCAATAGCAGGCGCCTGTACCACTGCCCCCACTGCCAGCCTGGACCCTCGGGAGAGTAGCCAGGACACCCATCCAACCCGGCAGACGCTGCGTATCAACCGACTTAATACAAGGAATAGACTGGACATGACTCCCGAGTCGCGACGCAATACGATTATGACGCTGGCAGTGCTGCTTGTGGGAGGCGGTATAGCCTATGGGCTCCTGGTGGGCAAGCCGCGACCTGCACCCGCGGCGGCGCCCGAGACCATGCCCCCTCTGGTGGACCTGGTCACCGTCCAGCCTGCCCTGCAATCGTTGAGCGTCACCACGCAGGGCACGGTGCAACCCCTGCGGGAAATAGACCTGGTCAGCCAGGTTGCCGGCCGGGTCGTCTCCACGGCTGGGACCTTCGCTGCCGGAGGGTTCTTCACGTCCGAGCAGCCACTGGTGCGCATCGAAGAGGCCGATTACCAGTTCGCCATCGCCCGGGCGGAATCCCAGGTGGCAGCAGCGCGCCAGCGAGTGGCCGAGGAGCGCGGCAGGGCACTGCAGGCTCGCCGCGAATGGCGTGATCTTGGCAGCGCGCAGGCCAACGACCTGTTCCTGCGCAAGCCACAGCTGGCGGCCGCAGAAGCGGCCCTCCGGGCAGCAGAAGCCGACCTCGGCGCGGCGCGCCTGGATCTCGAGAGGACGGGGATTTCCGTTCCCTTCAATGGCCGCATCAGTGAAAAGTACGTGGACGTGGGGCAGTACGTAGCCCGGGGGACGCCCATTGCCCGGGTTTACGCCACAGATGTGGCCCAGGTGCGATTACCACTGACCGACCGGCAGGTTGCTCTGTTGCACCTGCCCCTGAGCTATGAAAGCAGCGAGGACGGCGCCTCGACCGGCGCCGACGTGGTCCTGCAGGCACGATTTGCCAACCAGACCTGGGAATGGCGCGGTCGCATCGTGCGCACTGACGCCAGCATCGACGTCAACAGCCGGATGGTCCACGCGGTGGCCGAGATCCAGCAACCCTTCGCCAGGGAGCCCGGTAGCGAGCGCCCTCCCCTTGCGCCGGGCCTGTTTGTCAGTGCCACCATCAGTGGGCGCGAGATCGACGACGTCGTTGAGCTGCCCCGCGACGCCCTCCGCCCGGACGGATCCGTCCTGGTGGTCGACAACCAGCAGCGGGCCCAACCGAAACCGGTGGACGTGCTGCAGAGCACGCCGCACAGGATGTGGGTCAGTGGCCTCGACAGGGGTGACCGTGTCATTGTCAGCGACCCTTCAGTCGCGGTAGCGGGTATGGCAGTGACCGTGAACGATAACGCTGCCCTGGCTGCCCGGAGTCAATGACCATGGGAGGGCCTGTTCGCTGGTTCATTGATAACCCGATTGCCGCCAACCTGCTGATGGTGTTCCTCGTGATCGGGGGCCTGCTGGGCATACCGGCACTGGACAAGCAGTTTTTCCCCGAATTCGAGCTGAATCGCGTCAATGTTTCCCTGGCCTACCCGGGGGCGGGCCCGCGGGAGATCGAGGAGCAGATCTGCATCCGGATCGAGGAGGCGGTTCACGATCTCACGGGGGTCAGGGAAATCCGCTCCACCGCCCGGCAAGGGCTCGGTACGGTTGTCATCGAGGCAGAGCCCGACTACGACATGCAACGGCTGACAGCGGAGATCAAGACCCGGATCGACGCGATCAACACCTTCCCCCAGGACGCCGAGAGACCGGTCGTGACGGAATTGGCTCATCGCCACCAAA
This sequence comes from Halieaceae bacterium, assembly GCA_024640505.1. GTDB lineage: Bacteria > Pseudomonadota > Gammaproteobacteria > Pseudomonadales > Halieaceae > JARRPM01. The sequence goes on along the minus strand of JAHEEV010000154.1, from coordinate 4,060 downwards.
TGGCGGTGGTCTCCCTGGCTGGCGATATCGGTGAGCGGGAACTCAAGGAGCTTGGCGAAACGCTGCGGGACGACCTGGCCAGCCAGCCTCATGTGTCCGTCGTAGAACTCGCCAGCCCACGGCCCTACGAGGTGTCGGTGGAAGTGTCCGAGTACACCCTGCGCCGCTACGGCCTGACCTTTGCCGACGTGGTGGCCGCCATCCGCGGCTCCTCCCTCAACCTGCCCGCTGGCGCGATCAAATCCTCGGACGGCGACATCCAGCTGCAGACCCGCGGACAGGCCTACGACCGATATGATTTCGAGCGCATCCCGCTGCTCACCACGCGGGAGGGCACCCAGGTCATGCTGGGCGATGTGGCAACCATCGTCGACGGTTTCGAAGACCAGGACGTGCGCACCCGTTTCAACGACAAGCCATCACACAACCTGCACGTCTTCGTCACATCGGACCCCGATACCCTGAAGACCAGCGAAGTCGTCCATGCCTGGGTGGATGACGCACGCAAACGGCTGCCTCCCGGAGTGGAGCTGGCCGTCTGGCAGGACTCGTCGGTGCCCTTCAAGGGTCGGGTGAATACCCTGCTCAAGAACGGTATCGGCGGCCTGCTGCTGGTATTCCTGGTGCTGGTTCTATTCCTGCGCCCCAAGCTCGCCTGGTGGGTATGCGTCGGGATAGGGGTGGCATTCACGGGAACCCTGTTCATGCTCCAATATACAGGGGTCAGCCTGAACATGATCTCCCTGTTTGCTTTCCTGCTGATACTGGGCATCGTGGTGGACGACGCCATCATCGTCGGCGAGTCCATACACGCCCGTCAGATGGCGGGAGAACCCGGCCCGCAAGGGGCGTTGAGCGGCGCGCGCAGTGTCATCAAACCGGTCATGTATGCCGTGATCAGCACCATGATTTTTTTCGCCCCCCTGATGTTCATGCCGGGTGACATGGCCGACGCTGCGACCGCCATCCCGATCGTGGTGATACTCGCCCTCACCTTCTCACTGGTGGAATGCCTGCTCATCCTGCCGCCTCACCTGGCCCATATGCGAGCACCGCGGCCCAGTCGGTTCGCACTCTTGCGCCAACTGGAGACCCTACGGCAGCGCTGTGCCGATTCGATGACCCACTTCGCCCGGAACGTCTATCGACCCTTCCTGGCCAGGAGCCTGCAGGCCAATCTGCTCGTCGCTGCGGTATTCCTTGTAGCCCTGCTGATCAGCCTGGCACTTTATGCCGGCGGCTGGCTGCGTACCGGCTTCTTCCCCTCGATCAATTCCGACTATGTGGTCGCGGAGATCGAGCTGCCGGAGGGTGGCGCTTTCTCAGATACCCTGCGGGTGCTCAGGCAGGTCGAGGCCGCCGCGATCAGCGTGAAGTCCGAGTACAACGCTGATCCGGGCCTCAACGTCTTGGGCCCCGTAATCGGCCATATCGATTCGCGGGGGCAGGACAACGAGGTGAAGGTCACCATCGAATCGACGTCCGACCTGGTAGACACCGCCGACCTGGCCCAGCGCTGGCGCGAACTCATGGGTGACATCACCCCACTGAAGAACCTGCAGATCGACTACACGATCAATGAGCGGGGCAAACCGATCCGCCTCGTGCTCGCATCGCCCTCACTGGACGACCTGCGGGCGGTATCGGTGGAACTGCGCCAGGTGCTCGAGTCCTATCCCGGCGTATACAACATCAACGACACACTCGACTCACCCCGCGACGAGGTCGTGCTGGATCTCAAACCCGCTGCGGAGAATCTCGACATTACCCTGGCTGACCTGGCACGCCAGGTGCGCCAGGCATTTTACGGGGCTGAAGCCCAGCGTATCCCCCGCACCAAGGAGGACGTCAGGGTCATGGTGCGCTACCCGGAAAAAGAGCGGCTTTCGGTCGAGAACCTGAGCGGTATGCGGGTGCGTACGCCCGGGGGCACCGAGGTGCCGTTCGACACGGTCGCGGACATGCGGTACGAGGCGAGCTACCTGACCATTGAGCGACTGGACCGCAAGCGGACACTGGAGATCAGTGCCGATGTTGCCCGCGGCGTGTCCGATCCCCGGGCCGTGGTGAACGCTATCATCCAGTCACACATGCCCGAGTGGAGAGCCAGTTACCCGGGTCTCACCCTGGGCCTCGACGGCGAACTGCAGGAAGAGTCGGACTTCATGAGTGCCATGCTGAAATATATGGGACTGTCCATGCTGGTCATCTATGCATTGATGGCCATTCCGTTCAGGTCCTACTGGCAGCCCATACTGGTGCTGACGGCGGTGCCCTTCGGCGTTATGGGTGCCATCTTCGGTCACCTGATCCTGAATTGGCAAGTGAGCATCTTCTCCCTCATGGGCGTCATCGCCTGCGCGGGGGTGGTGGTCAACGACAACCTGGTGTTGATCGATCGCATCAACCAGCTGCGCAACGCCGGCCATGGGGTGATGGAGGCCCTGCTGGAGGCCGGCGAAAATCGTTTCAGGCCCATCGTTCTCACCTCGCTGACCACGTTTATCGGCCTGCTGCCGATCATGGCGGAGACCAGCGTACAGGCCCAGTTCCTGATCCCCATGGTTACCTCCCTGGCCTTCGGGATTCTGTTTGCCACGGCGGTCACCCTGGTCCTGGTGCCCAGCCTCTACCTCCTGGGCGAGCAACTGGTTACGCGCCTGGC
>JAHEEV010000154.1:0-1295 GCA_024640505.1 Halieaceae bacterium | reverse complement strand
GATGACAACCCTTTTGCAGACCGCGGTGGCGTCACCGCAGAGATCTGGTCGTCCGGCCACCGCAACCCACTGGGTCTCGCCTTCGATCATACCGGGCGCTTGTGGAACATCGAAATGGGCCCCAGGGGTGGCGATGAACTCAATCTCGTTGAGCGGGGCGCCAATTACGGCTACCCTGTCGTCTCCAACGGTGACCACTACAACGGGCGCAAAATTCCCGACCATCACACGCGACCAGACTTCAGCGAACCCGCCATCTCGTGGACACCCGCCATATCCCCAGCCAGCCTGATTTTCTACTCGGGAGACGAGTTCCCGCAATGGCGCCGCAGCGCATTGATTGCCGGACTTTCTTCCAGAGGACTCGTGCGTGTAGAGTTCGACGGCCATCGCGCCCGGGAGGCGGGACGCATTCCCCTGGGAGCGCGGATCAGAGAGGTGGAACAGGGACCCGACGGGGCCCTGTGGTTGCTGGAAGACGCCAAGGATGATTCCCGGGGGCGACTGCTGCGGCTGCATCGAACGAATTGAACAAAACAGGAGATAACTACAATGTCGAGGCACTTTCTTCGTACACAACGCATGGCCGGCCGGGCTTTACTGCCCCTCGGGCTGGTCTTTTCCCTGTTCACCGTGGGTTGCTCCGATGGTTCGGATGGGGGGCCTGCCACTCCCCCGGACAAGCCCGAGCCCCCGGTGGTTCTGGAGGACCGCGCTTACTATATCCTGCCGCCGGGAAACTTCGGCGGCCTGCCTACCACCGAGAATTCGTTCGATCAGCTGGAGCTGTACGATGGGCTGACACCGCTGCGCGGCAACGTCAGCGACGAAGACATCGAGCGGTTGTACCTTCCAGAGGACTTCCAGCCAATCGGGGAGACTTTCGAGGAAGCTACCGGTCGCCCCGGCACGACCATCCTTTATGACGAATTCGGCATCGCCCACATCACCGGTGAAACGCGGGAGGATATGGTCTTCGGCGCCGGCTGGGTAACGGCCCGTGACCGGGCCCTACTGGTGAACCTGGGGCGTTATCCCGCCCGGCTTGCAGTGGCTGACGTACCGGGTATCGACGCGTTTGATGTCCTGCTCACCGGGCAGACCTTCGTGCCCAGTGCCGCGGCGGAACAGCTGGTGACTGACCAGGTCGACCTCCTCATCGAGACCTACGGCGACGAAGGCCGCGAAATCATCTCTGACGCTCAGGCCTACGTCGACGGCTACAATGCCTACCTGGAAGCCAATGGCGGCAACCCGAACCCTTACACTGTCAACGACGTGATTGCCATTACCGC
>JAHEEV010000153.1 GCA_024640505.1 Halieaceae bacterium | reverse complement strand
GGGCCTTCTCCGAAAGTGCCGCGATCTCTTCGGCAATCTCATCGATACTTTTCTTGTCACAATCTCGCACCACCGGCACCAACAGACCGGCGGGCACGTCGACGGCAAAGCCGATGTGGTAATACTGCTTCTGGTACAGTGTGGCGCCGTCCGCGCTCAGTGAGCAGTTGTACTGGGGGTATTGGTGCAGGGCAGCCACGGCCGCCTTGACCAGCACCGGCAACAGGGTCCGCTTGCGGTCGGGATTGGCGCTGTTCCAGGCTTTGCGGCGGCCCTCGAAGCCGGTGATGTCCACGTCGTCGTGGTGCGTCACGTGGGGAATCGACGACCAGTTGCGATGCATGACGCGACCCACGTGGTGCTGGATACGTCCTACCGGGGTCGCCTCGACCGGACCATATACCGAGAAATCATCCTCTGGCCAGGGCAGCATGGTGGCAGGTTTTTCGCTCATGCGAACTCTCCTTGGTTAACAGGTACAGCGATCAGATTCGCTCGATGATCATCGCTGGCGCCATACCACCGGCCGCGCACATCGTGATGAGGCCGTAGCGGCCGCCCGTGCGCTCCAGTTCATCGAGTGCGGTGCCGACCAGGATGGCTCCGGTCGCGGCAATAGGATGACCCAGGGCAATGGCACCCCCGTTGGGATTGACCTTGGCCCGGTCCAGGTCGAGGTCGCGGATGAATTTTTCCACCACGACGGCAAAGGCTTCATTGACTTCCCAGACGTCGATCTCTTCACTCGTCAGGCCGGCCTTGGCCAGTACCTTCTTTGCAGCCGGAACCGGGGCGTTGAGCATCAGTGTCGGATCGTCGCCGACATTGGCCATGGCTACGATGCGTGCCCGCGGCTGCATATTGTGCTGGTCGGCATACTCCTTCGAGGCCAGGAGGACCGCTGCGGCGCCGTCGACCACACCGGAAGAGATACCCACATGGTGGATCGGCTTGATGTCCAGGTCCGGATATTTCTGCTTGATCAACTCGACATAGGTCGGCCCGTCCGGCTGGGACGGCATATTGTGGAACATCTCGAATGCCGGCTTGAGCTCGGCAAGCCCTTCCAGTGTCGTTTCGGGTCGGGGGTATTCCTCGTGGTCGAGCAGCACATTGCCCTCGTCGTCGCGCACAGTAATCGTCGACCTGGCGAAGCGACCCTCCTCGATCGCTCTCGCGGCGCGACGCTGACTCTCAACCCCGAGTGCTTCGAGCTCCGCGCGGGTGATGCCCTCCATCGCGGCCACGGCATCGGCGCAAACACCCTGGTTTGACTGGGGGTGCTTTGCCTGAAGCCGGGGGTTGCCGACGCCCATGCCGCCGGACCCGAGCCCCGCTTCCCGCATCTTCATGCCGTAGTAGCTGACGTAGGACAGCATCTCGGAGCCCCCACCGATGACCAGGTCTTCCATACCCGCCATGATCTGGCCTGCGGCAAGGTTGCTGGCAGTCAGGCCGCTGCCGCAGAACCGGTTCAGTGTCACCCCGCTGGCCCTGACATCGTAGCCTGCATCCAGGGCCGCCATACGACCGATGTCTCCCGCCTGCAGGCCGATCTGTCCGGATACGCCCCAGATGACGTCGTCGACGTCCGCCGTGTTGAGGTTGTTGCGCTCCCTGATAGCGGCAAGGACGGTTGCGGCCAGGTGCTCCGGATGCATCTGTGACAATGCCCCCTTGCCCATCTTGCCAATGCCACGCGGGGTTCGGACGGCGTCGATGATGAACGCTTCAGACATTACACTTTCCTCACGATATATGACTGCAAAATGGCACAACTGAATGATCGAAAACTATACACGCCCCACCACTGTTATTCAACAATGTTGTTTATTTGGGCCAGGGAAGGCAGGACCCTGGCCGGGTCGCCTATCCTCGCCCGGAGACGGGTGATGCCGGCAATTTCTCGCCGAAGTTCCGGGGTATCAGGCTGCCAGGAAGGGCGCGCCCTTCTCGGCCATGTCATGGATCGGCGGGCACCCCTTGGAAATGTCGGCCATGAGGCGGAACAGAGCGACGATATGGTTGCTCAGCACCGGCTTGCCGGTGTTGAGGATGGCGACCGAGATGTCCCGGGCGGGATCGGCCCAGCACATGACGTTGGAGAGGCCAAGGTGTCCGTAGGCATAATGGGTGTCCGGGCCATACATGCCCACCGGCGCCCCGCCCAGCATGAAACCGGCGCTGTAGCGCATGGGCATCTTCAGGGAGGCATCCAGCTGCGCCTTGCCCGCCTCCTGTATCGCGCGGTGGACAGTCAGTGGCTGCATGATCTGCTGGCCGTCATAACTGCCGTAATCCAGCAGCATCTGGAAGAAGCGACCCGCCTCCTCAGCAGTGCAGTAAATATTGGCCGAGGGCAGCACCGCGGTGCGGAAGTCCTCCGAGTTCGACAGTGCGATCGCCTCCTCAAGTTCAATCCCCAGCACACTTTCCAGCATGCCGCCCATCCTTTTCCCGGGTTTGAGACCGGTGGCTCGGTGCTCCGCCACGCGGGGAAGATCCCGCCGGGTCACGCCGAAACGGAAGTAGCGCATATCCATGGGTTTGCGGATGTAACGGTCCATGTACTGCTGAATAGTCAGGCCCGTGGTGACCCGGATCAGCTCGTCGATGAGAAATCCACTCGTGAGAGCGTGGTAGGCAGCGGTGCGACCGTGACTGTCCAGCGGCTCTGCTGCACAGATACGCCTGACGACCTCCTCTCGATCATAGAGTAGCGAGGGATCGACCTCCTCACCCAGGCCGGGAACCCCCGCCCGGTGGGCCAGCAGCTGGTAGATCGTGATGAAGCTCTTGCCATGGGCGGCGAACTCGGGAATGTAGTAGCTGATCGGGTCCAGCAGGTGGATTTCGCCCTGTTCCGCCAGCAGGTGCAGCAGCATGGCGCTGATTGCCTTGGAAGCGGAAAACAGGCAGATCGGCGTATTGAGGTCGGCCACCACGGCATCGGGGGTCCCGGCGTCGCCCTGCTGGTAGCCGATACTGCGATTGAGAACGATTTTTCCGTGGCGACGCAGGCAGATACTCAGCAGTGGGTGCGCGCCGGTGCGATACAGTTTCTGTGTATCTTTCCAGATGCCGTCCACCACCTCCTGGTCCAGGCCGGCTTCCGCCGCGGGCGCTTCCCGGTCGTCATCGATGTGGGTGATGGTGTCCAGGTCCTCTGGCACAGAGATACTGCGGAACTTTTTTCGCAGAGCGTTTTTAGCGAGCCGAAGTGTCATGCTGTTATCCCTTTTTTTCCATGCGCTGATCTTCGCGATGAGGCTTAAGGCAACTTGACGGATTATGCATCTTAAGTCAACATCGTTGTTTATATACGCCGCGCCATCGCCGGACTGAAAGCCGTTGCGTAGGGTTTTCATTCTGCCGGGTGCCATCGTCGCAGGCTGACACGCGTTGTACGACAGCAGGTCGACTGATTCAATCACAGGAGTCGCAATGAGCAACGAACACGCCGTGATCGTCGGAGCCAGCCATGCCTCGGCGCAACTGGCCGCCACCCTGCGCCAGTCCGGCTGGGAGGGCAACATCTCGCTTGTCGGAGAAGAGGCCATACCCCCCTATCACCGCCCGCCGCTTTCGAAAGGCTACCTTGCGGGAGAAAAACACAGCGACGAGTTGCTCATACGCCCCGCAACCTTCTACGAGAAGACAGGCATCGACCTGGTGCTGGGCACCCGGGTTACCGCTGTCGATCCGCGCAATAAAACCATCACGCTCCACGACGGGGGCAGCATCCCCTATGGCAAGCTGGCCCTCACCACCGGTGCCAGGGTGCGCAAACTCGACCTTCCGGGTCACGACCAGGAAGGGGTTTTCTATCTTCGTGACCTGAATGATGTCGACCGTATCAGGGGCTTCATCGGCCCCGGCAAATCCGCCGTGATTATCGGTGGTGGCTACATCGGCCTGGAAACCGCCGCCTCGATGCGGAAGCTGGGCATGGAGGTCACCGTACTGGAAGCCCTGCCACGGGTCCTGCAGCGGGTGACCGCACCCGAGGTTTCCGCCTTTTACAGTCGGGTACACGGTGAGGAGGGCGTCAACATCATCACGGACGCCGCGGTGCAGGCCCTGGAAGGAGACGGCACCGTGAAAGGCGTCCAGCTCGCTGACGGCAACCGCGTGGCTGCCGACCTGGTGGTCATCGGCGTAGGTGTCCTGCCCGATACAGACCTGGCAGAAACCGCGGGCCTGGAAGTGGATAATGGCATCGTGGTGGACGAATTCGCCCGCACCTCGGATCCGGACATCGTGGCCGCCGGGGACTGCACCAACCACTACAACCCCATCTACGAGCGCCGCCTGCGCCTGGAGTCGGTGCAGAATGCGACCGACCAGGCCAAGACCGCCGCCAACACCCTGTGTGGGAAGCTCGAAAACTACCACGCCCTGCCCTGGTTCTGGTCCGACCAATACGACCTCAAGCTGCAGATCGCCGGTCTTTCACAGGGCTTTGACCGCGTCGTCGTGCGCGGCTCGGCCGACAGCGGGCGAAGCTTCGCCGCCTTCTATTTTTGTGGTGACCGCCTGCTGGCAGTCGATGCGGTGAACAGGCCCAAGGAATTCATGGCGGTGCGCCGGGCGCTTACCCAGGGACAGTCCGCCGATCCCGTGAAACTGGCCGATGAATCCGTTGACATCCAGCAGGCCTTCACGCAGTAACGCATTATTCAGACAGGATATACCCCTATGCCCTTGATAAGATTCATACAGCACGATGGCGCCGAACAGGAAGTCCACGTAGCGCCCGGTACCAGTGTGATGCATGCCGCCATAGACAATGGTGTCAGCGGCATACTGGCCGATTGCGGCGGCGCCTGCAGTTGTGCCACCTGCCACTGCTATGTGGACGAGGCCTGGCAGGAAAAAACCGGCGAGGCAGATGAGGTAGAGCAGCAAATGCTCGAATTCGTGATGGATTACCAGCCCAACAGCCGCCTGAGCTGTCAGGTCAAGGTGGGGGATGAGCTGGACGGACTGGTGGTGAGGCTTCCAAAGAGCCAGATCTAACCGACACCGCACCGCGGCGGCGCGGCATTTCTCGACATCAACCAGGCAAGCTGGTACTTTAAATCTAATCAACAATGGTGTCGAATATGAACGCGAAAACAACCCCTTGGGGTCGCTCAGCGCGAGTCTCGGTCTGCCTCTGTTTGCTGCTGATTGCGCCTGCTTTTTCACTGCAGGCCGGCGCTTTCAGTCCCCAGGTGGACCAGCACCAGACCGGATCCAAGTACTCCCCGCTGCAACAGATCAACCGGGACAACGTGGCCAATCTCGAACTGGCCTGGGAATATCACACCGGCGACGTGCCCCCGGAAGATACTACCGACACACTCATCGCCTTCGAGGACCAGCCCAGCCTGATCGCGGGCAACCTCGTCGTCTGCACCACCTCCCGCCGGATCATCGCACTGGACCCGGCAACCGGGGAGGAGCGCTGGACGTTTGACCCGAAAGAACGGACAGTCGGCATGCGCAAATGTCGTGGCATCGCCAGCTGGGTTGATGAACAGGCACCTGCGGGCGCCAGCTGCAGTAACCGGATTCTGCTGGCCACCAGCGACAACCGGCTGCTCGCCATCGACGCCGGCAATGGCAAGCCCTGCGCCGGCTTCGGCAAAAACGGGTCGGTCGCCATACCCGTGAGCAAAGAGGAGATATTTCCGGGGGAGGTCGTGGCGACCTCGCGTCCCGCGGTCGTCAACGGTGTGGTGGTCGTGGGGTCCGCCGTGGCCGATAACCAGCGAGTGAACTCACCCAGTGGCAGGGTGACGGCTTTCGACGCCCGTTCGGGCAAGTTGCGCTGGACATTCGACCCCCTCCCCCGCGATCCGGGGGATCCCGCGGCGCAAAGCTGGGAAGCAGGCAGCGCCGAGGGCTTCGGCGGCGGCAACGTCTGGGCTGCCATGGCGGTGGACCAGGCGCTGGACCTGGTCTACCTGCCCACGACCAGCCCCTCGGGGGATTTCTACGGTGGTGGCCGGGCCGGCGACAACTATTACTCCTCCTCGGTCGTTGCCCTGAAGGGCTCAACCGGTGAGGTGGCCTGGCATTTCCAGTTCGTGCATCACAATGTCTTTGACTACGACACCCCCGCCCAGCCGCTGCTGATCGACTGGCCCCTGGGCGACAAGACAGTGCCGGCACTGGTGCAGAATACCAAGATGGGTTTGATTTTCGTCTTCAACCGGGAAACCGGCGAGCCCCTCCTGCCGATCGAAGAACGCCCGGTGCCCGGGACCGGCGTGGCAGCCGGCGAAAAACTCTCGCCCACCCAGCCTTTTCCGGTGGATATGCCCGCTGTAATGCCACTCGGGTTCACGCCCGAAGACGCCTGGGGTTTCACCTTCATCGACGAGTGGCTGTGCGAAAACCGGGTAGAGGAACTCAACTACGGCCCGATCTACACACCCGCCAGCGAGAAAGGCACCATCTTTTCGCCCTCCGCCGGGGGCGGTCCCAATTGGGGCGGTGGTGCCTATGACCCTGACAGCCATATCATGGTGGTACCGTCCAACCGGGTCCCCATGGTCGTCACGCTGATCCCCGCCAATCTGTCCGGCGAGGTCGAGGGCAGCGTCAACGAAAGCCTGATGTCCATGACGTTCCCGGTGGCCGGGTCCGACTATCACTACAGGGTGGAGCCCCTGTTCTCGCCCCTGGGCGCGCCCTGCTCGGAACCCCCCTGGGCCGCGCTGACGGCGGTGGACCTGGCACAGCGGAAAATCGTATGGGAGGTCCCCCTGGGCGATGTCGGCAAGATGATGTCATTGCCCTTCTCCCTGGAACTGGGCACCCCGGGCGCGGGCGGGCCGCTGGTCACCGCGGGCGGCCTGGTCTTCATTGGCTACACCCTGGACGACACCTTCCGGGCGTTCGACCTGCAATCGGGAGAGGTTCTGTGGCAGACGACGCTGCCGGCGGCCGGTACGGCGATACCGGTCACCTATGAGGCAGGAGGCGAACAATATGTGGTCATCCCCGCCGGAGGCCACAGCATGTACCAGTCAACCCTTGGAGATTCCGTTGTCGCTTACCGGCTGACACGGACGCCCGGCCAGTAGCGGCCCGCCGGCAAGCGCCCCTCGACCCATGCCAGACTCTGCAGTCACCCCAGCCAGTACCCCTGTTCAGGTGCCCTACCCGCCCGCCGCCGTCGGCTGGTACGCGACGATCGTCCTCGCGCTCCTGTACTGGTTATCTATCCTGGACCGCTTCATCATTTCGCTCCTGGTGGATCCCATCAAGCGCGACATGGGCATCACCGACGTGCAGTTCGGGCTGTTGCACGGATTTGCCTTTGCCATCACCTATGCACTGTTCGGGCTTCTGGCGGGTGCGATGGCCGACCGTTTCAGCAGGCGCTGGGTCATTTTTGCCAGTGTTTCGATCTGGTCCCTGGCAACGGCGGCCTGCGGTATGGCGCAGACCTACTGGCATATGCTGATCGCGCGTGTGGGGGTTGGCGCCGGCGAGGCGGGCCTGAACCCCAGCGCCACCTCCATGCTGTCGGATCTCTTCCCCCGTGACCGGCTTACCTCGGCCATGGCGGTTTATACCATTGGGGCTACCGTCGGGTCGGGCAC
>JAHEEV010000152.1 GCA_024640505.1 Halieaceae bacterium | reverse complement strand
GTAGCGCCCGGCATGAGCGGCGCGCAACTGGAAAAGCAGCAGCAGTACTACCACGACCAGGGGGCACACGGTAGAACTGGGGCGTTCGGTTTACTGCGGGGAAAATGTTACCGAATAGGTTTGCCTGCCCTGATAACAGCGGCCTTTTTCGTTGCATGGGCTTATCACCACTGTCTCCGCCCCCGGGGGAAAGTCCAGTACAAACGGTTTGTCAGAAGATCTGAGCAATCGCTTGTCCCGGTCATACACGAGGATGAAGAAGCCCATGCCAGAGAAATTGTCCTTTCCGGTTACTCTGTAACGGCCCCTGTAATGAGGTGTCTTGTAACTGTCCTTGTCCTTTGTGGAATCGAACCTGCCTGAGAGGGTATCGCCTGACCTCTTGTCCTTCGCTTCCCTGGGGTGGTCCACATTAATCAAGTGATACCTATCAACGACGACAGGGTATTCGATATCGCGTGTCTCACCGCCGGGCATGCGAATATTACTCACCTTCACCGTGTATTGCGTATCGTATTCCCAGCCATCAACCTTCCACGACAGGAAGTTCGCCAGGCCGAACTTCCTGCTATCCCTGTGCAGTTCCTTAACAGGAAGGCTGGCGCCCGTCTTCGTCTTGATCACCTTCACCCTGGCCTTGGGGAAATAATCGAAAGCATCGGATACGCCCTCGGGGGGCACAATCGACAGACTCCATGGCGCCGGCCTTATCTCCCTCGAAAACAGGATGTGTGGGTAGTACCTGTAGGGCGTGGCGACGAACTCCAGTCGTGGCGAAGGAGTGTACCTGGGTGGTCTGCCAAACTTGGACACCTTCAATGCCGTGTACCCTCCCACCTGGCCGTAACTGATATAACCCAGGTAGGGGTAAAGCATCCAGCGGCGATGCCCTGCCTCCATCAAGGCTGCAATGTTATTGCTGTCATTGGTCCAGCGGAAGATGTCACCAGCCGGGTCTCTGGCCCCGGCACCAGCGCCACCGCTCAGATTTGAACTTCCGGCACCCTCCCTGGCGCCCGTGGTATAACAGGCATCTCCCGGTGATGGAGAATGGTCGAGATAACCATTGGCTTGCTGAACTAGACTGGTCTCCTGGACCTGCATGTCGTAGAAACTGTCGTATTCCACAGGCGGAAGTTTATGCAGGGCTCGGGTATTGTTTAGTGCCTTCAGCGCACGCAAGCGGGCTCCTTGCGTCAGGGCGCCGGGGTCACAATTAACCACAGAGGGGCTTATCGCGTATAAAAATGACCAGCTGGTAAACAGGCCTTTTTCCACTTCATTCTGGACCTGTTGCCAGTAACTGACATCATAATTGACGAACACCGGTTCCAGGTGAAATGACTTGTCACTGGCCAGGATATCCATCAGGGCCGGAAAAGCGGAAAACGCGCGCGTTGAGAGATGACAGGGAAGAAAAGTATCGCTGCACAGGGCGCTGTCTTTCCGTGCCCACCGGGTGAAGGTATAACCTTCCGATGGCTTGGCTGTAAAGGTGCTGTCGAATCTGTCGCTACCGACCTCGATGACACAGACTTTACCCGAGCTACATACAAAGCCGTCTTCCGTAATAACTCGACCTCCCTCGGGAACGGTGACGACTATTTTGCAGCCCGCGAGCAATATGATGATCAGGCCGAACACTGCCGATTTCACCGGGGTTGAAACGGCAACGGGCAGGCGAAATAAATGCATTGGCATGACTGGGAGATCTGTGGCGTGGCCGTATCGGCGATGCGGGATCTTAGAGATCGCATTTCCGGAAAGCATCTTTCCAAAACGGTAATAAATCACTTGTGTACATCTGTTTTTGCATGGTCATTTACAGGCCAGACCGGGTCCCTCACCGCCGTGGAAGCCGGGCTGCTCGCTTCCCCGCCAGCGATAAGAACTTGATGACAATCCAGTTAGATTGTGACCTCTGCAATACCGGACTAGACTTATGTGCGTACGTCACAGACCCGATCGATGGGAGTCAAAGGAAATGGCTCCCGTCAAATCGATGAGCCCATCTATTCCAGGGCATTCTATGGCTGCTCGCTCGATTCATTTGAGAGTCGACAGTAAGAACAAAAACTGAGGATACAAACGGAAACCAGAACAATGAAACGTAAACTTTTGGTGGTCTTGACCGTGTTGATCGTTCCGCTCTCGATACCGCTACCAATGGCAATGGCCGGGCCCATCGAGGACAAAGTCGCGGTATGCACGGGTTGTCACGGCCCGCAGGGACACAGCCAGGTGCCTGAAAATCCCATCCTCGCGGCCCAGCACCCGGGATATCTCGAGGCTGCTCTGCAGGCTTACGTCAACGGTGAGCGGGACTACGGCATTATGAAGACCCTTGCAGGGCGCCTCACTGCCGAAGATATCAAGGCCATCAGCGCCCATTTTGCGGCCCAGCCACCCGCGCGGAGCCAGGCCAAAGCGCCGGGCGATGCGGTTCGTGGCAAAGCCCGCACGGCGGTGTGTGCCGCCTGCCACGGTCCCGATGGGAATAGCGTCGCACCAGCCAATCCCAATCTGGCTGGCCAGCACGCGACTTACCTGAGCAACGCACTGAAGGCCTATAAAAGCGGCAGCCGCACCCATGTGATCATGACATCCATGGTCGCTGCTCTGAGCGACCAGGATATCGAGGATATTGCCGCTTACTATGCGGCGCAGTCGATACGGCCCCCCTCGGCAGGCGTTCATGAGCCCACCAGGCTGGCGTTGAATACTGAAAGCCCGGCGCATTTACAAAAAGAGTTTCGATTGTTCGCGCAAACCGCCACGCCGCAGGCGTCGGCTGCAAAACCCACGATGTCGGGAGGAAAGTCTCGGTGATGAATCGGCTAATAATACCCCTGTTAGTTGCCTTGCTAACTGGTGGAGCGGCGAGCTTCGGCCAGTCGGAACCGGCGGTTGAGAGCGATGACAGCAGCAGGCCCGTTGCCCTTCCAGGTAGCGCCCCGGTCACTGCGGAAAGAATTATTCACGCAGACAAGGAGCCTGGTAATTGGCTTACCCATGGACGCACCTACAGCGAGCAACGTTTCAGTCCACTGAAGCAGATCAACGACCAGAATGTCGGCGACCTCGGACTCGCCTGGCACTATGACTTCGGGACAAAGCGTGGACTCGAGGCGACCCCCCTGGTCATCGACGGGGTGATGTATGTGACCGGCAACTGGAGTGTCGTTCACGCGGTGGATGCCAAAAACGGCAGGCCGCTGTGGCAGTTCGACCCCGAAGTCGACCCGGCATGGGCTCCCCACCTGTGCTGCGACGTGGTGAATCGGGGCGTGGCAGCCTGGGGTGACAAGATTTATGTGGGCACCCTCGATGGTCGCCTGATTGCACTGAACATGGCGACAGGCCAGAAGGTCTGGGAAGTGCTGACCATCGACCAGGAGTGGCCTTACTCGATCACCGGTGCCCCCCGGGTGGCCAACGGCAAGGTGTTTATCGGCAACGGTGGCGCGGAGCTCGGGGTACGGGGCTACGTGACGGCTTACGATGCCGAGACCGGCAAGCAGGTCTGGCGTTTCTATACCATTCCCGGGGATCCTTCGAAGCCCTTCGAGTCACCGGCCATGGAAAGGGCGGCGAAAACCTGGAGCGGCAAATGGTGGACCATGGGGGGCGGTGGCACCGCGTGGGATTCGCTGGTGTACGATCCGGAACTGAACCTGCTGTATATCGGCGTGGGTAACGGCGGCCCCTGGAACCAGGAAATCCGCTCGGCGGGTGATGGCGATAACCTGTTCCTGTCATCCATCGTCGCGGTGAATGCGGATACCGGCGAGTACGTATGGCACTACCAGACGACGCCGGGCGACACCTGGGACTACACGGCGACCCAGACCCTGATACTGGCAGAGCTGAGTATCGGCGACAAGCAGCGCAAGGTGATCATGCAGGCACCCAAAAACGGGTTCTTTTACGTGCTGGACCGGGAGACCGGCGAACTGCTCAGTGCGGAGCCCTATGTCGGGGTCACCTGGGCGACCCATGTCGATATGACCACCGGTCGGCCGGTCGAGCGACCCGGTACCCGCTATTACGAGGAGGGGCTTCCCTCATTCCAGACGCCGTTCGCCTTTGGCGGCCACGACTGGCCCCCGATGTCCTATAGCCCCGAGACGGGACTTGCTTACATCCCGGCGATGGAAGTTCCGATGACCTATTTCCCCGACCGCTTTTTTGAGTTTGAACCCGGGTACTACAACCTGGGCGCGGTCCTGATCGATGCGCCGCCGGCCCTCCAGGACAAGGCCAACCTGGACAAATTTATCAAGACCGTGCTGGAGCTCGAGAAAGACCTGACCCCGGAAAACCTTCAGCAGGTGTACGGGATTCTGACCAAGCTCGAGGATCCTGCGAAGTCCATTACGGTAGAGGACCTCATGCAGGTTCAGGCCCTCATGCGCAAGCTGGTGCGGGCCCGGCTTATCGCCTGGGACCCGGTGCAGCAGAAAGAGGTCTGGCGGGCGGAGCGGGTTGACGTCTGGAACGGGGGGACCCTGGCAACGGCGGGCAACCTGGTGTTCCAGGGCACCGGCTCGGCCGAGTTCAGCGCCTACGCGGCGGATACGGGGAAGCAGCTATGGACATCCGCCTCCGCACAGACCGGGATCATCGCGGGGCCGGTCACCTATACCGTGGACGGGGAGCAGTACGTTGCTGTATTGGCCGGATGGGGTGGCGCCGGGCCGCTCGCCCTGGGGCAGATGGCCAACCTGTCGGGCACCAATTCATGGCGCCGCGGTAATCTCAACCGGATTCTGGTATTCAAGCTGGGCGGCGAGGATGTCCTGCCTCCTTTGCCGCCATTGAAGCCGGTACCTGAAGAGAGGCCGCAAATGCCGAAGGTGGCGGCCGACGTGGTGAGGAAGGGCGAGGCAATTTTCACAAAACGCTGTGCAGTCTGCCACGGCGAGCAGGCGCTGAGCGGCGGCGCTACGCCGGACCTGCGACACCTCGACCTGGAGAAATACGAGCTGGGTCAATGGTACGGTATCGTTATCGGCGGTACGGCGGCGCACAAGGGAATGCCCAACTTCAGCACATTATTCGGCGTGGAGGAAGCCGAGGCAATAAGAGCTTACGTGATAAAGCGTACCAATGACGAGCCGGCAGCGGCCCGAGCAATGGCGGGAGGCAAAATGCCTTAGCGGTACCTATCTGAGATCAGAGTCGTCCGGATTCACGTTGAACCCGGATGCCTGGCCTCAGTCCATCAGAAGCTGCACCTCTCCCTGCGATCGATGCTTTCGTAGGAGAGCGAAAAGGTCGCCTGATTACCTTCCCTTTGCTTTCCCGAAAGGTGCCGACGATATGCCCTCGAATAGCAGAACCTCTCCCGCCAGAGTGACTACATAGGCGTTATTGCCAATGATCTCCATGGAATTGGGAAGATTGATGTCATCAGAAATCAGGCGCAATGAACCATCCAGGTTGACCTCCCAGAGTGCGCCGTCCCCGGGTATTGCCGGTGAGCCCGGAAAGGCCCCATCCCATTGGCCCTGGGAGAGCGCGTAGAGGCTGCGGCCACGCCCTGATTCGACGTCCAGCAACAACGGTGCTCCCGATGCCTCCAGAGTCACTGCGCCGTTTCTTGCACCGATAGACACGATCTTCCCATCCTCGGGAGAATGAGGAGCTGGACCGGTCTGGGCTAGAAGCGCCGTGTTCCCGAAGACCTCGAGCCCCGCTGGTACCACGTTCCCGAAAGCTGCAAATTCGCTGATCTCGCCGTCCGTCGTCACCCTGAGAATACGATTGTGATGACCGTCGCTGACCAGAAGGTCACCCTGAAACGCCTCGATAGCCCACTGCACGCCTGCAGGAATAAACCATTCGAAACCAGAGGGTGGATTGGCCGCCGAATAGGCGCCGAGGTCCGCAATCACGGTGTAACTGTCGGGGCCATCGACACGGTAGATGCCGTTGACGGGGCCGGCCGGGTCGAGGAAGGGGTTGGCCAGGGTAACGAGTACGTACGCGGTATCATCGATGAATACCACATCGACCGGGCCACCAATGCCGAATCCGGGAATCGGCATGGGTAGTCCCTCCGCAAATGTGGAGGTCGCGCCTGTTTCGATGTTCACTCTTGTGACAGCACCCGGCCAGCTCTCGGTAACAAATAGGTCTCTACCAGGCCCTATGGTACTGCCCGTGGCTCCCTGCAGGCCGGACACCAGCAATTGCCCCGGCACCAGCGGTTGAGCGCCGGCAGCAGTCGTAGACAGCAAAAAAACCGAAAGCAGGAGCATGCCCGGTAACTTTAAATGGTTGGAGTTTCGATCATGCCACATAGCTATCACCTCTCCCCGGGCATAGAGCCCCGCTGGAACGAACAAAAGCATTCGTTTCTTCAAAATCGTTTTCTTTTGAGGCGCGCGTCAGTCCTTAAATTAGCACCTGTCGAAGGAGGTGCTAGAATTTATCGTTACTAAACTGGACTTGATTTAGTCGGAATAGTTACTTTGCTATCGATGGAAGGATAGGCATTTTCAGGTGCTGACGACATCATGTGCTAGCTCTAGTCGCTAATGAGGTGTCAGGCGTTTTCTTCGTGGGAAGCGGCAATCTGCTCCGCGCCCATTAGCTTCTCTTTTCTCCTTCGCCGGGGGTGGCGCAATGAGCTTTTGCTCTGCTGGTATTTGCGTTAGAGATCGTTGGCTGTCTGGGTATCGATAAGTCAAGAACGAGGGCAACAGGGCATATACCCGGTCTGTCGAGAGCCCGCCGCGCTGTATTGTTCATGATGCTCTGGTCCCCGATGCAGTTCGCCCAGCAAGGTCAAGCGTGAAAGGTCTACCAGTTCCTCGGCAACCTTGGGTCTTTGTGATGGGTGTGTCGATATTTTCTGTCGCGCTCCCTGCGTGCAATCAGCATGCGGCGCTTTTCGATCTCGCGCCGGTGCAGCCGATAGTCCAGCCGGGCTAACAGGTCCTCGAACCAAACCACAAGGCCACTCCACTCAAGTAGGGGGCGCAGGCCGAGCCCCAAAAAAATCATCAGCGCCACGTAGTGCCAAAGCCACTGCGAATAGTGCCAGGTCAGGAATGGGATAAACCAAAGCATTGCGATGTAGATGGCTTTAAATACCGGGCTGTATTCGAATGTTTTCTCACTCATTGCTATGTGCTATGACATTTCTCCATGGTACTCATTGTTACGGTCCCTATTGCTGATCAGATCCCGGCATCTGCAACAGGTTCCGCTGGCATAGTCAAAACTATCCGCACTGAAGTTAAGGCCTGCATAGCGTACGTTGGTTTAATTGATCCCAGGGGAATCAACGACAGAGCTGCTGTTTGCGACAACGATTGCTCCGAGATCTACCGCTTTATCAGTCATCGTTGCCATACCTCTCTGTGCGCCTCGATTCGACCGGCGAAGCTAGACCTGCGGCCCGGGCAACCTTCCCTTCAACGAATCCTGGATCATCTGGCATGAAACTGTTCAGCCAGAGTCACCTCTCGTTCGCCGGGTAGGCATGAAGTCCTCCAGACCGAATTCCGCGGCAATCACCCGGATCTCCGCCACTTCCTCCTCGCTGATAGTGCCGTCAGAGTTTGCGATCGCATAGAGGGAATCAATGAAGTGCCTGCTT
>JAHEEV010000151.1 GCA_024640505.1 Halieaceae bacterium | reverse complement strand
ATCACACTGATAGCCAACCCGGCCTATTCCGAGTTGGTCGGCGATGAGATCGACATCGCGATCTCGCCCCAGCAGATCACCATCGGCAGCCTGCTGACCCACGTACGCAAGGGTGATATCAGTAACGTGCACTCACTCCGCCGGGGTGCGGCAGAAGCTATCGAGGTTACCGCCCACGGCGACAGCCGCTCCTCCAAGGTCGTGGGCCGGCGCCTGGACGAAATCAACCTCCCCGACGGGGTCACGATCGGCGCCATCGTGCGGGGTAATGAGGTGCTTATCGCCCACGGCCATGTGGTGGTCGAGACAGACGATCACGTCATCCTGTTTCTGGTCGACAAGAGCACGATCGGCGCGGTGGAAAAGCTCTTTGCCGTAGGCTTCGGTTTTTTCTCCTAAATGCATATCTCGGTTTCATTCCGCATTCTCGGCATCCTGCTGATGCTGTTCAGCTCTGCGGCTACTGTTCCGCTGCTGGTCGCACTGGTGGATCAGGACCATACCTCTTCCGCATTTGCCTACGGCATGGCTATCACGTTCCTCTCGGGCCTGGCCATGTGGTTTCCGGTACGAGGCGTGCGGCATGAACTGCGGATCCGGGACGGTTTCCTGATCACCTCCCTGTTCTGGACCGTGTTGGGATTGTTCGGTGCGCTCCCGTTCGTGCTTAACGAAAGCCTCGATCTCACCCCGACGGAAGCGATATTCGAGTCCATTTCCGGCCTGACCACGACGGGCGCCACCGTCATCGTGGGGCTGGACGAGCTACCCCATTCGATCCTGATATACCGTCAGCTCCTGCAGTGGCTGGGCGGCATCGGGATCATCGTGGTGGCGGTCGCTGTTCTGCCAATGCTCGGTATCGGCGGTATGCAGCTTTACAAGGCCGAGACTCCCGGACCGTCCAAGGACAGCAAGCTCACGCCGCGCATCACGCAGACCGCCAAGGCACTGTTCACCGTGTACCTGAGCCTGACCGTGGCCTGTGCCATTGCCTACTATGCTGCGGGGATGTCCGGCTTCGACGCCGTGGCTCACGCCTTCTCCACCATCGCTATCGGCGGCTTTTCCACCCACGACGCCAGCATGGGTTACTTCGACAACAACGGTATCCTGCTGATCTGCAGCCTGTTCATGACGATCTCCGCGATCAATTTCGGCCTCCACTTCCTCTCCTGGCGAAGGCGCTCCTTCGCGGTATACGTCAAGGATTCCGAAACCCGGTTTTTCCTGGGGGTGCTGTCGGTCTGTATCACCATCACCTGCGGCTACCTGATCGTCAGCCATACGCTGGATACCTCGGACAGTCTCATCCACGGTATCTTCCAGGCCATTTCCATCACCACGACCACCGGGTTCGCAACACAGAACTTCGCTGCCTGGCCGTCGTTCCTGCCGGTCATGATGTTGTTCTTCTCGTTCATGGGCGGTTGTGTCGGCTCCACCGGGGGAGGCATAAAGGCGATGCGCCTGATGCTTATTTACAAGCAGGGCATCAGGGAACTGCGCCAACTGGTGCACCCGCAGGCGGTTATACCGCTGAAAGTCGGTCGTCGCAGGGTGGAGGCCGCCGTGGTAAGTGCGGTATGGAGTTTCTTTGCGGTTTACATGTCGGCCTTCATCATCATTCTGCTGCTGTTGATGGCTACCGGCCTGGATTTCACCACCGCCTTCTCTGCCGTGGCGGCATCCCTGAATAACCTGGGCCCCGGACTGGGGGATGTAGCCGCTCACTATGGCAACATCAATGAAACCGCCAAGGGGCTTCTCTGTTTCGCCATGCTGTTGGGGCGCCTGGAGGTATTCACTCTGCTGGTGCTGTTTACGCCGGCATTCTGGCGTCTTTAGCGATCGGTATTTCGCGCCTTGCGCACCATCTCATAAGCCGCCTGTATTTCCTGGGACCGCTCCGTGGCCAGTTTGACCATCTCCTCGGGTACGCCCCGGGCAATCAGCTTGTCGGGATGATTTTCGCTCATACGTTTCCGGTAAGCCCGCTTCAGGTCGCGTTCACTGACGTCCCGGCCAACCCCCAACGCAGTATAGGCATCGTCGAGGGTGGTTCCCGGCTGGGCAGTGAATCCGTCCCTGCCGTGGAAATGCTCCTGGGCGCGGGCCATGCGCAGCAGCTGTTCCAGTTGTGCGCTGCCGAAGCCCAGCAGCGTCGCGATGCGCAGGAGGGCATCGTGTTCGGCCTGCGCCAGCTGATCGTCTGCCAGGGCCAGGGAGACCAGGAAAAACAGGAGGGTCTGCTGTAGTTGGCGCTGGGAGCCACAGGTCTGCAGGAACGTGGAGACCGCCGGCTCGAGTTGAAAATCCGGGGCAGCTCCCTGGCGGAACAACTCGATGGCCCGCTGGCGCTGCTGGCCGTCCAGCCCCATCTGGCTGATGATGGCTTCGGTGTGGTCGATCTCCTGCTGGGAGATCCGGCCGTCCGCCTTGGACAGGAAGCCCGACAGCAGAAACGTGGTTTCGAAAAAGCTGGTCTTGATCCGCTCGATGTTCTCCGGGGAACCGAACTGCAGGGTATGGGTCAGCCCGCGGTCAAACGCATGACCCACGAACAGACCCACTATCAGCCCGATCGGGCCGCCGACCAGCAGGCCGATCAGGCCGCCGATAATTTTTCCGTAGATCATCGTCTCTTTCCTATCTGTCCCTGCAGGCGCACCGTCGGTCGCTGCCACTACAGGTCAGCGTAAATGTCCCGGCCCATTCTCGGCCGGATCCGAAAGCGCTTGTACTCCCACTGGTATTGTTCGGCACACCGCCGCACGCAGGCCTCGATGCCCCGGTTGAGCGCCGCCAGGGAAACGGACATATCGTCGCTGTAAACAGCGTCTTCCGCCGGCTCGTAACGAACCGAAAACCCGCCTCTTACCCGCTCGGCAACACCGAATACGGCGAGGGCGCCGGTACGACGTATCAGCTTGCTGGCCAGGGTTCCGGTGAAACAGGGAATGCCCATAAAGGGGACGTTCTGGCCGGAGTTGATATCCGAGGGTACCTGGTCCGGCAGAATGCCGGAAATGTTGCCCCCCCTGACACTCTTCACCAGGCGGGCGATCCCCCGGCTGTCGGTGGGGACGAGGGTGGCACCGGTGCACTGTCTGGCAGACTCTATCATCGGCCCCAGTGCGGAGAGGTTGGGCGGCTCATAGAGGGAAACCGTACTACCCAGGGTTGGCAGGTGCAGCCCGATGATCTCCCAGTTGCCCAGGTGGGGCGCCAGCACGATGACACCGCGACCGGACTGCAGGGCATCCCGGATCCGCTGCTCACCGCTCACCCCCAGGATCATCCCGGTTATGTACGCCGGTGAACGCAGCCAGACGTGGCCCATCTCGGCGGCCAGCTCCCCGGTGGCACCGAGGCTGCGCTTTGCCAGCCGTCGCTGGTCGCGAGGAGCCAGTTCGGGAAAAGCGACCTGGATATTCCGTTCGGTAATCCGCCGACTGCGCCCGCGAAACGGCCAGTAGATGTGCGCCGCTCCCCGTCCCAGGGCCCGCGCAAAAGCCAGCGGAAGCAGGGAGCACAGGCGCAGCACCAGCTTGACCAGCGTCGCTTTCACGGCATTCATGGAGACGGGGCACTTTCCGGGGAAAAGCACATATTATGCCGCCAAAAGAGCCTGTATAATAGCCGGCTTTTTGCTCCTACCAACAGGTGGCGCGGTGTCCCAAACCAGGTCGAAAATACTGACTTTTCAGGAACTTATACTGCAACTGCAAGGTTTCTGGGCGGAGCAGGGCTGCGTGGTCCTGCAACCGCTGGACATGGAAGTGGGGGCGGGCACTTTTCACCCGGCGACCTTTCTCCGGGCCGTGGGGCCGGAGAACTGGAATGCGGCCTATGTACAACCGAGCCGCCGCCCCACCGACGGCCGCTACGGGGAAAACCCCAACCGCCTGCAACATTATTATCAATTCCAGGTCGTGATGAAGCCCTCGCCGGATGATTTCCAGGAGCTTTACCTGCAGTCACTGGCGGCACTGGGCATCGACTCTGCCATCCATGATATCCGCTTTGTGGAAGACAACTGGGAGTCCCCCACGCTCGGGGCCTGGGGGCTGGGCTGGGAAGTGTGGCTCAACGGCATGGAGGTAACGCAGTTTACCTACTTCCAGCAGGCGGGAGGCCTGGAGTGCTATCCCGTTACGGGCGAAATCACCTATGGCATCGAGCGTATCGCGATGTACCTGCAGGGCGCCGACAGCATCTACGACCTGGTCTGGGCCGAGGGGCCGTCGGGCACCGTCACCTACGGCGACGTGTTCCACCAGAACGAGGTGGAGATGTCACGCTACAATTTCGAGGAAGCGGACGTGGAACAGCTGTTCAGCTTTTTCGACTACTGCGAGCGGGAGGCCATCCGGCTGGTGGATAAAAACCTGCCGCTGCCGGCGTACGAGCTGGTCATGAAGGCTTCCCACACCTTCAACCTGCTCGACGCCCGCCACGCCATCTCGGTGACCGAGCGGCAGCGCTTCATACTGCGCGTGCGGACCCTGGCCAGAGCCGTAGCCCAGGCCTATTTCGATGCCCGGCAGGCGCTGGGGTTTCCCCTCGCCACACCTGCACTGCGCGACGAGGTTCTGGGCAGGCTTCAGGCGGAGGCACAGTAGATGAACACCGAAACACTACTGGTAGAGTTGGGCACCGAGGAATTGCCACCCAAGGCACTGAAGTCCCTGGGGCTGGCATTTCGCGATGGCATCTGCGCGGGTCTGGCGCAGAGGGAACTGCAATTTGGTGAAGTACGCTGGTTTGCTTCACCCCGGCGTCTGGCTGTCCTTGTCAGTGATGTGCAGCTCAGCGCCCCGGACCGGGAAATCGAAGTGCTCGGGCCGCCCGCCGATCGCGCCAGGGACCAAGCGGGAAACTGGACACCCGCGGCTGCCGGCTTTGCCAGGAAGCAGGGCGTCGAGCCCGAGCAGTTACAGTCCATCGATACCCCCAAGGGCCCGCGGTTGGGGCTGCGGCGAACCGAGCGGGGGGTCGCCACCCGGGACTGTCTCAACGACATCATTCATGAAAGTATTCACAGCCTGCCAATCCCCAAGCGCATGCGCTGGGGGGCCCGTCGCGTAGAATTCGTGCGCCCGGTGCACTGGGTCGTGGCGATGCTGGGGGAGGATGCGGATCACGGAGAGGTGCTGGGACAGCCCACCGGCAACAAAACGCGCGGCCACCGTTTTCACAGTAGTGGCGACATCAGCCTGCAGCGTCCGGAGGAGTATCCCTCGGCTCTCGCGGATGCCTATGTCGTCGCCGACTTCGAGCAACGCCGTAACATGATTCTGGAGCAGGTCAAGGTGGAAGCCAGCGCCCTGGGCGCGGAGGCAGTCATCGATCCCGCGCTGCTGGATGAAGTCACCGGCCTGGTCGAGTGGCCGGTAGCACTTACCGGCTCCTTCGAGGAGCGCTTTCTGGAGGTGCCGGCCGAAGCACTGGTATCGGCCATGAAAGCGCACCAGAAATATTTCCACCTGGTGGACGGGGAGGGTGCTCTTCAGCCCAACTTTATTACGTTGTGCAATATCGAGAGCAAGGATCCGGTACAGGTCATCGCGGGCAACGAACGGGTGATCCGGCCACGCCTGGCGGACGCGGCATTCTTTTTCGAGACAGACAAAAAGATACCGCTGGCAAAACGGGCAGAGTCACTCGAGAGCATTGTGTTCCAGCAGAAGTTAGGCTCCCTGCAGGATAAAACGCAGCGGGTTGTCGCGCTGGCTGGCGCACTCGCACCCCGGGTGGGCGCGGACGCGGCGCTGGCAGAGCGGGCGGCCCTGCTGAGCAAGGCCGACCTGACTACCGAAATGGTGCTGGAGTTTGCGGACATGCAGGGCATCGCGGGCTCCTACTATGCACTGCACGATGGCGAGGAGCCGGAGGTTGCCTCTGCCCTGGCCCAACAGTACTGGCCAAAGTTTGCCGGAGACCGACTGCCTGAAACCCCCACCGCCTGCACCCTCGGATTGGCCGACCGGCTGGATACCCTGGTGGGTATTTTCGGTATCGGACAGCCCCCCACGGGCTCCAAGGACCCTTTCGCGCTGCGCCGTGCCTCCCTGGCCATACTGCGGATCATGGTGGAAAAGGGCCTTGACCTCGACCTGGCGGAGTGCCTGGCACTGACCGCGGCGCAGTATCCGGAGGGCGTCATCGCCGAGGACACGCCGGGTCAGGTGCTGGATTACATGATCGAGCGATTCCGCGCCTGGTATGAGGAGGCAAACATCCCCACCGAGGTGTTCCGTGCAGTCAGCGCGCGCAAACCCAGCCGTCCGCTGGACATTGAGCGTCGGGTGCGCGCAGTACACGCCTTCAGTCAACTACCCGAGGCGACGGCCCTGGCCGCCGCCAACAAGCGTGTATCCAATATTCTCGGCAAGCTGGAGGGTGACCATCCCTTCGGTGAAGTAAGCACAAACTTACTGGCTGAGCCCCAGGAAAAAGCTCTTTGGCAGGCGTTAGCCCAACTGGCCGGGAAGAGTGAAGAGCACCTGCAGCGGGACGAGTACACCGAGGCTCTCGCGGTTCTGGCGGGTTTGCGGGAGCCGGTAGATGCCTTTTTCGATGGCGTCATGGTCAACGCCGAGGAGGCCGATCTTCGCCACAACCGGCTGAATCTGTTGAAGGCGCTGCGGGAGCTGTTCCTGCAGGTTGCCGATATATCCCAGCTCGCTGTCAGTAAATAGACCCCCTCTGCACGGCCCGGCAGACGCCCTCCAAAAGGCGACAGGTCCCGGCGCACCCAGGCCATTAATCCCCGCCAGCCACCGAATTTGATTTACACTGGCAGCATCATAATAAGCGGGGGCATCGATGCAGTTTACTGTTGAGCAAATGATATTCGCCGCGGCTGGACTCGGCACGCTGCTCTTCATTGCACTGGCCATTCTCATCTGGCGGTTAGTCGCCACCAACCGGTCACTTGAAGACACCCGGAATCGCCTGTTTGAACGGGAGGAGGAGCTGGGCGCTCTCGTGGAGAGCAACCACCAGTTGATCGGGGACGGTCACCAGAAAGAACTGCGGCTGGGCGCGCAAACGGTAGAACTCGGCAACCTGCGGCAGACCCTGAACGAGCGGGACCAGCGTATCAGTCAGCTCTTTTCCGATTTTCAAACGCTAGACAGCAACCGGGATGCGTTGCGCAGCGAACTGGCGCGCACCCAGGCCGACGTCCGCGGACTGACGGTCGAGCTGCAACAGGCCCGCGGGCAGATCGAGGAAAAACTGGCGCAACTGGCGAGTGCCCGATCCGAGCTGGCTGACCTGACAGGTCGCCACAGCAGCCTGCTCAACGAACATACGGAATTGCAGACGCAGCAACATGAGCGTGAAGACCGGCACAAGGAGCAGCTCGAGTTGCTCAACGAGGCCCGGGAAAATCTCAAGCGGGAGTTCGAGAACCTGGCCAACCGGATTTTCGAGGACAAGGGCAAGAGTTTTACTTCTACCAGCAAGGAGTCCCTGGAATCCCTGCTCAAACCTTTCCGAGAACAGATCAGTGGCTTCCAGAGCCGCATCAACGAAGTACACACGGAATCCGTCAAGGGCCAGAGCGCCCTGGAAGCGGAGATCCGCAAGGTGCTGGATATCGGGATGGAGATGAATACCC
>JAHEEV010000150.1 GCA_024640505.1 Halieaceae bacterium | reverse complement strand
TCAATGGCCATCGCCATGGCTGTGGGCCAGAGTGAACTGGGCGTGGGTGACGGCTCGGATATCTATCCCGGGCTCTACATGCAGCACACCCTGGACGAATTGCAGGCGGTCTGCGCCAAGAAACCACCCAAAGTCCTGTTGTCACCCGTGGTCTGCGAAGACGTCGACGTGGCGGGGCGGCTGCAGTACCAGGAAACCGAAGTCAACGACTACGGCATGATGGAGTCGTTTGCAGGGCCGTACCAGGACCTGCTGGAGCGGCAGTTGCGCCTGGTCCTTAACCGCCTGTCAGACCCCGCGCGATTCTGAGGCCCGGGCACTCAGTCCTCGACACGAATACTGTCAACTTTCTGGAACCCCCGCGGCAGCTTGTTGCCGCGGCGCCCGCGCTCACCCCGGTAGTGCTCCAGTTCACTGAACTTCAGCTTCAGGTGGCGCTTGCCCGCATATATCACCAGGCTGTCGCTCTCCGACAGGGCAGTCACCGACACCACGAACTCCTCCCGGCTCTGTACCCTCGGGCCGGGTATGCCGATGATCTTGTTGCCCTTGCCACGCGCCATCTGTGGCAGGTCGGACAGGGGAAAGACCAGCATACGACCTTCATTGGACACAGCGGCCACCCAAGCGTTTTCAGCGTCCGGCACGGTGGCCGGCTGGAGCACGCGCGCGCCCTTGGGTAGCGTCAGCGCCGCTTTGCCCGCACGGTTCTTTGCCTGCAGGTCTCCCAGCCTGGCGACGAAGCCATAGCCGGCATCGGATGCCAGGAGGTAGAGCCGGTCCTCGGCACCCATCATCAGGCCCTCGAAACTGGCCCCGGAGGGAGGATTGATGCGTCCCGTCAGGGGTTCGCCCTGGCCCCGGGCGGATGGGAGGTTATGGGAGGGGACCGTATAGGTGCGGCCAGTGGAGTCCAGAATGACCGCGGGCTGGTTGCTTCGCCCTTTCACCGCAAGCTTGTAGCTGTCTCCCGATTTGTAGCTCAGGCTCCCCGGATCGATATCATGGCCCTTGGCGGCGCGGATCCAGCCTTTTTCTGACAGGACGACCGTAATCGGGTCCGCGGTCATCAACTCCAGCTCGCTGAAGGGGCGGGCCTCCGCACGCTGGACCAGCGGCGAGCGCCGCTCGTCGCCATACGCCTCTGCGACGGCGAGCAGTTCCTTCTTGATGAGGGTCTTGAGCCGCGCGGCACTGCCGAGAATTTTCTGCAGCTGGTCACGCTCCTCTTGCAGCTCATCCTGCTCGCCCTTGATCTTCATCTCCTCCAGCTTTGCGAGATTGCGCAGCTTGAGTTCCAGGACGGCCTCCGCCTGGACGTCCGTGATGCCGAAGCGGTCCATCAGGGCGGGCTTGGGCTTGTCCTCCGTGCGGATGATGTGGATGACCTCGTCGATATTGAGGTAGGCGATCAGGTATCCCTCGAGGATGTGCAGGCGCTTTTCTACCCGCTCCAGCCGATACTCGAGGCGGCGGCGAACCGTGTCGGTGCGAAAGGACAGCCACTCACGCAACAGGCGGTCGAGGCCCTTGACCCCGGGTCGGCCGTCGATGCCGATAACGTTGAGGTTGACCCGATAGCTGCGCTCCAGGTCGGTGGTGGCGAACAGGTGGCTCATCAGTCCTTCCACATCCACCCGGTTGGAGCGTGGAATGATCACCAGGCGCGTGGGGTTTTCATGGTCTGACTCATCCCGCAGGTCTGCCACCATCGGTAACTTCCTGGACTGCATCTGCTGGGCGATCTGCTCCAGCACACGGGAGCCGGACACCTGGTAGGGCAGCGCATTGATCACCAGGTCAGGGCCCTCCTTTTCCCATACGGCCCGCATCCTGAGGGCGCCGCGACCAGTCTCGTACATGGCCAGAATATCCTCCCGCGACGTGATGATCTCCGCCTCCGTGGGAAAGTCCGGACCCTGCACGTGTTCACAGAGTTCCGCCACTGTGGACTTGGGCGCCTCCAGCAGCCGTATCGCCGCCGAGACGACTTCCCGCAGATTGTGGGGAGGCACATCGGTAGCCATGCCCACGGCAATACCGGTGGTACCGTTCAGCAGGAGATTGGGTACCTGGGCCGGCAGCACCGCCGGTTCATCGAGGGTACCGTCAAAGTTGGGTACCCAGTCCACGGTGCCCTGGCCCAGCTCGCCCAGCAGCACCTCGGCATAGGCGGTCAGTCGTGATTCCGTGTAGCGCATGGCGGCGAAAGACTTGGGGTCGTCCGGCGATCCCCAATTGCCCTGGCCGTCCACCAGCGGGTAACGGTAGCTGAAGTTCTGCGCCATCAGCACCATGGCTTCATAGGCCGCGCTATCCCCGTGGGGGTGGAACTTCCCGATGACATCCCCGACCGTACGCGCGGACTTCTTGAATTTGGCCGAAGCCTTCAGCCCCAGTTCACTCATGGCGTAGATGATGCGCCGTTGCACCGGCTTCAGGCCGTCGCCCACGTGAGGCAGGGCCCGGTCCAGAATGACGTACATGGAGTAATCCAGGTAGGCTTTTTCCGTGTACTGCCTGAGTGACACCTGTTCGGTGCCGTCGTCATCCAATTCCAAGATGTCTGTCATTGCTCCCCTAACTCATTGTTTTATTTGATGATAAAAAAGTATCTCGGTAGATTTTACCCACCTTGTCCCGCAACATTGTCGAGTGCCGGCCATTCTCACTAATTTTGGCGGCAAACGAAAGCGAATCAGCTTATGGCTGGAGGATATGGGGCTTATTTCTACCGCCCAGACACGACATGGATCGCAACATCATCACAGCGCATATACCTGGCGGGAGCTATCGGCGCCTGTGGTCGTGCGGCAGCCTCACCCGTTTGGCGTCCCGGTCGTCTGCACTCCTATTGGCCGGTTGCGCGAGCTTTTCGATAAGCGGGACAGGGCAGCAGTTGAAAATCTGCTGGCGGAATCACGGTAGCGCAATAATCAGTCGATAACGTCGGGCACCGATTGCTCCTGCGCCTCCTGGAGAGCGATGATTCTGACATCCGGATTTCCACCCCTGACCTGGTGCACCAGCGTGGTCAACTCCTCCTTGATACCGGCAGGCAGCGGACCTGAGGCCGAAAGCAGAATGCTGACCGATGAGGCAGGTTCGAAGCTGACGCGGGCTATGGTGACCAATGTGACGCCCGGCACCGCGTCGAGATACTCCGACACGGCCTCCTGTACATGGGAGGCGACCGGGTAGGTGAGCGGTCTCACCTGGCCGCGACGTTTCTGCTCGGCGACGTTGCTGACCAGTGGCAGAAGCAGGATGACCGTCAACATGACCAGGACAATAATGACCCGGCGTGTCCAACCGGCAGCACGGCTGCCGGGATCGGTTGTGTTTGCACCCAGAAGAGAAAAGGCCACAGCCGCGGAGAGGACGATCGCCACCAGGTTGGTCAGCAGTAAGATCGCGGAGTTCGCGGCAACCATGGGACGATCGTTGGTGAGGCCGATGCCCACAACACACAGTGGTGGCACCAGCGCCGCTGCTATCGCAACGCCCGCCAGGGTATTCGCCACGCCTGGGCGACCGAGCGCATAGGCGGCGACGAAGCCCGAGAGAACCGCCACCCCCAGGTCCAGGACATCGGGAATGCCTCGCGCCTCGACCTCGAGCGAGGGCTCGAAACCGGGATTCAGCAATCCAATGGCCACGGAGACCGCAAAGCCGACCAGCAGTCCCAGCAGTCCTACCCCGATAGATTTGCGATAGAGGAGCAGATTACCCTGCGCGAGGGCCAGGCCGGCCCCGATGAGGGGTCCCATGAGCGGCGCCACCAGCATCGCCCCGATCACCACGGCGGTAGAGTCCTCCAGCAAACCAAGCGAGGCCAGCCCCGACGACAATGCCATCATGACGTGGAAATCGCTGCCGCCACTGGCGCCGGCTTCCACCCGGGCGACGAGCGCTTTACGGTCATCCCGCTCCAGTGTCGGCAGCTGATATCCAAGCCTGCCCAGCCAGCGAGGTTTTTCGGGTTGCTGCTCTGTCACGATGGCATTATGTCCCCGGCGGGCAGTCTCGGATTGCCGCACTGTCTTCCACAATGGACTTCAATAGTACTCCTTCGGTATGGCACGGAAAAAGAACTCCTCTACGCGCTGCCAGGCATTCCTGGCCGGCTGCCGGGCGACGGTTGTCGTGTCGTGACTCCACAGCAGCCGGCCCTCTTCATCCAGCGTGACCTGCCAGGCATTGCTGGGCCTCATGTCCCGTTCGATCAGTTTCGCCAATGCCTCACCCAGCCCGGGGCTCCTGACAATGACCCCCATCTCGCTATTGAGCGCCGCGGATCTCGGATCGAAGTTCATCGAACCGATGTAGGACCACTCCCGGTCGACCACCATAGCCTTGGAGTGCAGGCCAACGAAGCCGGCTCTGGTCGGCGGGGTATCAGAGATGCCCGACTGGATTCCGGCGTCCGCTCGCAATTCATAAAGTTCTGCGCCGGATTCGATGATCGGTTTGCGCCACGGCGCGTAGTGGCTGTTGACGGCGGGCACGTCGTGAGAGGCAAGGGAGTTGGTCAGAATACGGATATCAGCCCCGGCCGCCTTGCGCTCCCGGAGTAACCCGATGCCGGTTTCGTTTGGGATAATATAGGCATTGACGATCAGGAGCTCTCGTCGCGTCGTAGCCAACAGCGAGCGGATTTCTGCCAGCATCACGTGGTCGATGGTACCGCCATCGGGCAGGTCAGATATGACCCGGCTGGTGCCGGGGTGCAACTGCGCCGGCAAATCGGCGACTGCTTCCGTCCAGTCTCGCGATACCACCGAAAATCCCGACAGGGCCGGATTGCTCGCCAGGCTTCGTAGAAGTTCAGCTCGAGCAGCCGCGCTTTCGTCGGGAGGGATGGATATCTGTAATGCTGCAACGGGCATCACCCATTGGCTGTTCCAATAGGCGTCGAAAACCGCAGAGGTCTGGCGCGCGACGGGACCAATCCCCAGTACATCGAGATCGTGAAAATTGAAGCTGGTGTTCAGCCCCATGTATTCGTCGCCGATGTTGCGCCCGCCGATAATCACCGCCCGGTTATCCGCGTTCAGTGCCTTGTTGTGCATCCGCCGGTTGACCTGGTCTAGCCCCGACAGCCCCTCCCCGACACGCCCGCCAAAATCCCGTTGCGACCAGGGATTGAACAGCCGGACCTCCATGTTGGGATGGGCATCCAGCCAGGCGACGGTTTCGTCCCGCACCACGACGGAGCTGGCATCCCGCAGCAGCGTATTGAGGTCGTCGACCAGGACCCGCACCCTGACGCCACGATCCGCCGCCTCCAACAGACGGGCCGCCAACAGCTGGCCAGCAACGTCCCCGTACCAGAGGTAGTACTGGAAGTCGATCGAATGTCGCGCCGAATCGATCAACGCCAGGCGCCAGCGTAAGGCCTCCTCATTGTAGTCAAGGAGCGTAAAACCAGAGTAGTCCGCACCGTGTTGGGCGCTAAGCCGCTGCTCGATTTCTGCGAAGGCGCCGTCGGGCTTTGCGGAAACCGCGTATTCCGGCGCCGGGGGGTCGTAGGGGGCGACAACCGACGTCGAACAGGCGACCTGAAAGATGCCGAAGAAGATCGCCGCAAGCGCGCGCACCAGACAATCACGCAGACGCTTATCAACGAGAATTTGAACGGCTACTCGGCCAATCATGTCACCTTACAGACACAGGCAGGCTAGTGCGCTGTCGTAAGCGCCCGGGTTTCCGCGGAACAGTCGCGGGCAGGTCGCAGGCCCTTTTCCCTCATGTTGGTGATCTCCTCCCGGGCTGCTGCCATGTCTGCGAGAAAATCCTCGTTCGTATGCAGACGTGCCACGGCCGCCGCCCCGACCATGCGTCCGGAGATGATGTCGCTGCGCCAATGGACATTGCAGACATTGCGGCTCTCGCCGAAGGCGCGGCCCCGGGCCAGCAGGGCTTCGGCCCGGTCCGGGGCGAGTTCGGACAGGATCAGTGCCCAGCCCCAGCCGATAGCGGTGTGGCCGGAGGGGTAGGAGCCGTCACCCCGCAGCATCTCCTCCTCCTCGGGTGTGCAGATGGGTTGTCCGTTGACCATGAAAGGCCGCTCCCGCTGATAGGTATTTTTAGCCGAGTACGTAGCCAGGCCCAGATCCGCCAGGGTTCTCCGTAGCAGCAGGTACAGCGCCGGCGTGTCCTGCTCGGTGATCGGCATACCGAGGGCGCAGGAGAAAGTATCTGCGGCACCCGGGAACCCCAGGTGGGCATCCTTGATCGCCAGTTCCCATCGCGATGTGCCGCGCAGGGCGAGCATCTCCTTGACCACCGCATCGTCCATTGCCTGGCGGGCGGAGTCGGGTGCGGGAGCAGGCGGGACAAAAGCCTTGCTGTCCATAGGATCATCCATCGGCGTATAGCCCATCAGGATGCCGGGCCTGATTTCCGGGATCTCCTGTGGCGCTTCGGTCGTTTTGGTGCTGGTACAGCCACTGATGCCCAATGCGAACAGCAGCATGCAGGCGACAAGCGTACGGTGCGACATGATGGTCTCCCTCTTTCGTCGGTTCCGGATTACCAGCGGCTGTGCTACAGCCGGGCAGGCCCGCGGCGTGGGCGCCTGCCGGCGGGGAACTTCAGTCCACCCCGTGACTACCGCGCAGCCCGACCAGTTGCTCGTTCAGGTTGACAATGGAGTTGGCCATGTCGATAAGCAGGCTGTGGATGGTGGCGGGGTTGCTCTTGATCAGCTCGGTAAACTGCTCCTTGGGCACTTTGACCACCGAGCAAGTGGTCTTTGCCCGCACCGTCGCGCTCCGATCGGCATGCGTCAGGGCCGCCATGGCGCCAAAGATCTCACCCTCACCAATCCGCCCCACAGTAACATCGTCGACCAGTACCTCGGCCACTCCCGCTGACATATTGAACACGAAATCCGCGCGATCTCCCTGGCGGATGATGATATCCCCCGGCTCGTATACCTCAAATCCCGGCGTCGCCGCCGTATCCTCCTGGACGCAGGCGGCGGTGATTCTCAGCATCAGCCCGGCGTAGGTGATGAGCAGCCTCGTCCAGAGCTTGGTAGCCGCGGGATCACTCAGGACGCGGCGCATGAACTCAAGCGCCGGGTAACTGTCGAGCGTTGCCCCGACTTCGCTGCCGTAGTAGACCGAGATGTCCTCCTGGCCGGTTCCTGCGATATCGGGAAGCAGGATGTCACCTTCCTCCAGCGTATGGACAGTCCTGCCCTGATACTGGGCGCTGAGGGTACCGCTGCGTACGACGTAAAACTGGCTGCCGTCAAACCCGCGGAAGTTTCCGTGTCGCGTGATCTCGACCACCACAGGCAACCCCGGCATGGCCACCACTTCAAGCAGGGCCTCAACCAGTTTCTTGTACTGTTGGTTCAGGTCCGTGAAATCCTGCGCGAGTTCGGCATTCGCCAACATCACCAATCCCTGTCCCGTAGCCGGGGACGGGGGCCTATATCGACACCCGCGTCCCGCTCATTATTAGATCAGTCGCACAGCACCCTCTTGGCACGAGGGGCCTACACGCCTGGACATTTCGCAACTATAGTAGCAACTAATCCCACAGGGGAGAACGCTCGCACTTAACATTTACCGGAGTTTCACACCTTCATGAGCCACCGGTGGCAAACGGCTGCCTTCGCCGACCTTTCCAGGCAGCAACTTTACGATCTGTTGCAGCTGCG
>JAHEEV010000149.1 GCA_024640505.1 Halieaceae bacterium | reverse complement strand
AGGGATTCGAAGTCCTGTGGCGTAATGATCTCCCCATCCTTCATGGGTGCCAGTGTGTAGCCGCTGGGTGTCTGGATCATGGCGATCTTTTGATTCTGGGCCTTTTCGGCCAGTGCCTGGAAAGCCTCTTTTTCGCGGGACTGGTGCTTTTCGCCCAGTTCCTGCACCCGGGCCTGATACTCATCACTCTGGAAAGTGGCGGGGAGGATGCCGAGCAGGTCCTCGACGGCGTGTGCCACGTCCTCGCGAAGCTGGCCGGCGAGGCCCTTGGGCAGGCGCAGCGCTACCGGCTTGTCGGGAGCGTCGAAGTTATTGACGTAAACCCAGTCGGAGACCTCGCCACGGGGGGCAGCGGTATCGCCGTCGAGCAGGCTGGCCAAAAGGTCCCGCTTGCCCACACCGGTACTGCCCAGCAGAAAAATGTTATAGCCCTCATGGGGTATCTGCAGACCGAATTCCAGCGCCTCCACGGCTCGTTCCTGGCCAAGATGATCGCCGAGGGGTTCCAGTTCGTCAGTACTGGCGAAGGGCAGGTCATCAGGGCTGCAGCATCGATACAGCCTGTCAGCAGTCAGGGCCGTTGGCGCAGGGGCGGCTTGAAGTTCGGGACTCTGCTCTGTCATCGGGTCAACGCTCTCTCTACGGGTGAACAGACGTAATCATATACCACTGCGGGTGGGGAAGACTTGAGGCGAATCATGTCCCGGTCACACGGAATTGCGGTGACCCATCCTGCGCACCAGCCAACCTGTCGCATTTTCAATCCGGTCGGAAACTGGACAGATGGCGCGCGAGGGCATCTGAAGTGATGCTGCAAGCGTAACTACTTCCACGGAGGGCAATAGCGATGGCACAGGCGAGAACGATGGAGTACCAGATTACCAGGCAACTGCTGCGACGCAGGGAGGGCAGGGGGAGGGCCCGAGGGGCGAGGCTGGGCGTTGAACGCCTGATCTCCGGTGTGGCAGTAGTGGCGGCCGTTGTGGTGTTGGGAAGCGTGTTCCAGGAGCTGTTGTGGGCACTTCTGGCCGGTGCGGTGGTGCTGACGCTGGGAACCAACAGCGCAAGATAGTCCGGCACTGAGACAATGCTGTTGTTTCGATGCCTACGGTTGGGGTGGGCTTTTATGTAAAATATATGTAAAACAATAAGATAAAATTTATTATTAAAGTAAAGTCTTGATTATGCCAGGCGCGCCCCCTGTTCCGGGCTGAAAATTTCTACCGATCTGCCCTGTGCGGGTGGAAGCCGGGGAGGTAGGATCACTTACCTCCTGACGACTGCGCGCCCTATGGAAAATTCTGTCATCACGCTGTCCCTGCAGCAGCTGGCCTTCGCGTTTGTACCCGTGGCCCTCACCCTGGTGATCCTGTTCCGGTGGTCCTTCGGTACCGGGAACGCCCTGTATGCGCTCGGGCGCATGCTGGTGCAGCTGATGGCTATCGGCTATGTGCTGGCCTGGATTTTCGGAGCCACGAGCGGTGCGCTGATTCTGCTGGTGCTCGCTGTCATGCTCGCGGCGTCAGGCTGGATCGCGGTGGGTACCGTGAAACAACACCGAAAAACCTTGCTGTTCGCGTCGCTTGCCGCCATCACCCTGGGGGGCGGCCTGACGCTGGCTTTGATCACCCAGCTGGTGTTGCAGTTGGACCCCTGGTACCTGCCCCGTTATATGATTCCGTTGGCGGGCATGGTGTTTGCCAATGCCATGACGGCGGTCAGTCTCGCTGCGGAACGCCTGTTCGCGGAGCTCAAACACGATCCCAGTTGGGAAAAGGCGCGGCTGACCGCCTACCAGGCAGCCATGATTCCGGTGATCAACGCACTGTTCGCGGTCGGGCTGGTTTCCCTTCCCGGCATGATGACCGGGCAGATCCTGTCAGGGGTCTCGCCCCTGGTGGCCGCCCGCTACCAGATCATGGTGATGTGTATGATCTTTGCCTCTGCCGGCATCTCAACCGCGATTTTTCTCGCCCTGTGCAAGCACCGCATACAACCTGCGCCGTGGTCAGGATAGTCCGACTTCCCGGTCGACGTCCTCTTCCCAGTTAGCCCGTCCGAGGGCGGTGTCACCGTTTCCCGACTGACCTGACATCATGCCGGGATAGTGTTCGCCAAACAGGCGGAGCATCTCATCCACCGGCGGTTCCAGGTACTCTCCGCGGTCGTTGAGGTACTCCATGTGGCGGTTCCCTGCCAGGTCGAAGGCGTGGTACAGGCTGTCTTCCAGGCCATTGAAATCCAGCGGTTTCAGCCCGAATTTTTCACACAGTTCGATATTGAAAGCCGGCGTAGCCTTGACCCAACGGTCCTTCAGGTAGATGGAGGTATAGCCGTGGAAATAGAACACATCAGTCCGCATGGCCTGCCGCATTCGCGCCGTGGACAGGTGGTTGCGCACGTCCGCATAGCCCAGTCGCGCCGGAATGCCTGCCGCCCGGCACAGGGCAGCCAGCAGGATAGCCTTGGGTACGCACCAGGCCTCCCCTTGAGCCAGGGTCGTCGATGCGCGCAACCCCTCGATACTGATATCGAGGGCGTAGGGGTTGTACCGGATCTGGTCCCGGGTCCAGTAGTAAAGACGCACCGCGTTGGTGACATCGTCGTCCGACGGGTCGATGAGTGAGCGGGCCCTTTCGGTGACGGCGGGATGCTCGCTGTCCACGGCCGGCCCCGGGCGAAGACATTCGCCGGGCCCGGGTAATGAGGCAATGACCATACGTTATCTCTGCTCCTGATTCACTGGCTTCTGTACGCTGATAGCGCCGCGAACCTGGCCCATGTGGTAACCGGTTGCGCGGTCGTCCGGATAGTACTTTTCCAGGGTTGTGGCGATCGCCGCTGCCACGCTTTCTCCGTGACAGACCAGACAGACCCCCTCGACACCCTGCGCCTGCATATAGCGGTAACTCTCCCCGGTGAACTCCCCAAAATGGATGTCGGCGGGTTTTTCGCCTGCGAGCTGGCGCTGATCGAATTGTTGCAATACGGCGCGTTCCCAGCGATCGGGCGTCGCACGGCTGGCGTTTCGCTGCCGGAGGCTGACCCGCCTGACCTCCCAGCCAGATTCAGCGCTCAGGGACTCTGCAATCCTGGGCGCCTCGCTGGCGCAGACCTCGACCGCGTGGGTGGGACCTCCCTCCGCCATGGCCTGCTTCAGCTGGGGTTTCAGGCGCCCGACGAACTCCCGTGCCAATTCAGCCGCCTCCTGCTCCAGTGGCTCGCCGGCATGCGCGCCCGGTACGAGCGGCACACCCGCGGTTGCGACCACAAACATCGCATAGATTACTCGCCTCATCAGGTCACCTCCCATGTGACAGTGGTGTAAGCTCGGCGGGGCAGGGGAATCAAACCACGATTATCGCCAGTCCCGATCCACGCTATACTGTAACGTAGTGAAAGCCCTGACGTATATGCGAACTCTTGCTGGCGCGCTGTTGGTAGCATGCCTGGCTGTATTGCCTTTGCGAAGCCTTGCTGATGCGTGGCTGATCGACGTGGAGGGCGCCATAGGGCCTGCGACGGCGGATCATATGGTACGGGGAATCGATCAGGCTGCGCTGGCCGGCGCCGAACTGGTGGTGCTGCGCATCGATACGCCCGGCGGTCTGGATACCGCCATGCGGGATATGGTCAAGGCCGTCCTGTCATCCACGGTCCCCGTGGTCGGTTATGTCTCTCCGTCGGGTGCCCGGGCCGCCAGCGCCGGTACATATCTTCTCTACGCCACGCATGTGGCAGTCATGGCGCCCGGGACAAATCTTGGCGCGGCGACACCCGTGCAGATCGGATCACCGGGCATGCCGACGCTTCCCGGGGGCGAAGAGGGCAGTGATGAGGCACCTGCACCGCAGCCTGCCACTCCCATGGAGCGCAAGATCGTCAACGACGCGGTGGCCTATATCGAGAGCCTGGCGCAACTGCGGGGGCGCAATGCCGAGTGGGCCGCAAAGGCGGTTCGAGAGGGTGCCAGCCTCTCTGCCGAGGATGCCCTGGAGCTGGGTGTGATCGACCTGATGGCCGGTTCCGTCAACGAACTTTTGCAGCAGGTGCACGGACGGGAAGTGCAGGTAGGTGCCGGTGTCCAGACCCTGGCAACCGACAGCCTTGCCGTATATCAGCACCCCTTCGACTGGCGCAGCGAATTCCTGGCTGTGATTACCGATCCGAATATCGCCTATGTGCTGATGCTGGTGGGTATTTACGGACTCATTATCGAGTTTTACAACCCGGGTATCGGCGTGGCCGGGGTGGTGGGCGCCGTGTGCCTGCTGCTTGCACTCTATGCGTTTCAGGTGCTGCCGATCAGCTACGCCGGCCTCGGGCTCATCCTGCTGGGTATCGCCCTGATGACCGCCGAGGCCTTTGCACCGAGTTTCGGGATACTGGGACTGGGGGGTATTGCCGCCTTCATCGTCGGATCGATCATGCTGATGGACACTCAGCTCCCGGGCTACCAGATTGCCATGCCCATGATCCTGGCGTTCGCAGTGTTCAGTGCCGGACTGCTGGTGTTTGCCCTGGGCATGATCATGAAGGCCCGCAAGGGCAAAATAGTGACGGGCGTCGATCACCTGCTCGGTCAACGGGTGCCCGTCGAGTCCATCAGTGCGGGAACGGCCTGGGTCAGACTGGATGGTGAACTGTGGGAGGCGGCCTCTGAAACCCCGCTGGCCCCAAGTGACCTGGTGACGGTCGACAGCGTCGACGGGGTGATCCTGCGGGTCAGCAAAAACAATGGAGGAAGTAGGTGATGTTCGGTATGGAATATTTTGGTGGTGTAATCCTGTTTCTCTTGATTGCCCTGGCAGTCTCGATGTTCCGGATTCTGCGGGAGTACGAGCGCGGAGTCATATTCATGTTGGGCCGCTTCTATAAAGTAAAGGGCCCCGGGCTGATCATCGTTATCCCCATATTGCAGCAAATGGTGCGGGTAGATCTGCGCACGGTGGTCATGGACGTGCCCACCCAGGACGTGATTTCCCGCGACAATGTCTCGGTTCAGGTTAACGCGGTCATCTACTTCCGGGTTCTTGACCCGGAGCGGGCCATCATTCAGGTTGAAAATTACCTGGAAGCCACCAGCCAGTTGTCGCAGACGACCCTGCGCTCGGTGTTGGGCCAGCACGAACTGGACGACATGCTCGCCGAGCGGGAATCGCTCAATGCGGATATCCAGAAGATACTGGACCAGCAGACGGCTGCCTGGGGTATCAAGGTGGCCAATGTCGAGCTCAAACACGTCGATCTCAACGAGACGATGGTTCGTGCCATTGCCAAGCAGGCCGAGGCCGAGCGGGAACGCCGCGCCAAGGTTATTCACGCCATGGGTGAATCAGAGGCGGCGGAAAAACTGGCAGAAGCGGCCGAGATATTGTCTCACCAGGAAAAAGCGCTGCAATTGCGTTACCTGCAGACCCTGGTGGAAATTGCCGGGGACAAGAGCTCCACCATCGTCTTTCCGGTTCCCATGGATCTGTTCGAGAAATTCAGAAGCAGCTGACACAGGGTCAGAGTCACCTCAGACAGGGAAAGGAGCGGCAATGTGGGGCAGCCCGCCGGCCCCACTGGAGCCGGCGTTCTCGTCAACGTCCCGACAGTCACCCAATCAGGCGCGCAGTTCCTCGATCTCCACCGCCGCAATGCGTGCACCTTCCTCGGCACTTTTGCGGTATTCCGCGATCTGGTCAAAGTTCAGGTAGCGGTAGATCTCCCCCGACATCGAGTCCAGTTCCCGGGCATAGGTCATATACTCTTCCGGGGTGGGAAGCTTGCCAAGAATGGCGCCCACCGCCGCAAGCTCTGCCGAGGTGAGGTAGACGTTGGCGCCGTCGCCCAGCCGGTTGGGAAAGTTGCGGGTCGATGTGGAGAGTACCGTGGAATTGGCCGCAACCCGCGCCTGATTACCCATGCACAGTGAGCAGCCCGGCATTTCGGTGCGTGCTCCGGCGGCGCCGAAGATGTTGTAGTAGCCTTCCTCCATCAGCTGGTGCTCGTCCATCTTGGTGGGTGGTGCCAGCCACATGCGGGTGGAAATTCCACCTTTATGCTGCTGCAACAGCTTGCCTGCAGCACGGAAGTGACCGATGTTGGTCATGCAGCTGCCGATGAATACCTCGTCCACCGTGTCGCCGGCAACGGAGGAGAGCAGGCGGGCATCGTCCGGGTCATTGGGGGCGCACACGATCGGCTCGGTGACTTCCGCCAGGTCGATTTCGATGACAGCCGCATACTCGGCGTCCGCATCCGCTTTCATCAGGCTGGGCTCGGCCAGCCACTCTTCCATCTTGCGGGCGCGGCGTTCCAGGGTGCGCGGGTCACCATAGCCATCGGCAATCATGGAGCGCAACAGGACGATGTTGGATCGCAGGTATTCGGCGATGGAGTCCTCACTGAGTTCGATCGTACAGCCTGCGGCGGACCGCTCTGCGGATGCATCAGACAACTCGAAGGCCTGTTCCACGGTCAGTTCGCCCAGGCCCTCGATTTCCAGAACACGGCCTGAGAAGATGTTTTTCTTGCCCTTCTTTTCGACGGTCAGCAGGCCCTGCTGAATGGCGTAGTAGGGGATGGCGTGAACCAGATCCCGCAGGGTGATGCCCGATTGCATTTTGCCCTTGAAGCGAACCAGTACCGATTCCGGCATGTCGAGGGGCATCACGCCCGTCGCCGCTGCGAAGGCCACCAGGCCTGAACCGGCGGGGAAGGAGATGCCCATCGGGAAGCGCGTGTGCGAATCACCGCCGGTTCCGACGGTGTCCGGCAACAACATGCGATTCAACCAGGAGTGAATGACACCGTCGCCAGGGCGCAGGGAAACACCGCCGCGGGTCATGATGAAATCCGGCAGTGTATGCTGGGTATCGATATCGACAGGCTTGGGATATGCCGCCGTGTGGCAGAATGACTGCATGGTCAGGTCTGCGGAGAAACCGAGGCAGGCCAGGTCTTTCAGCTCGTCCCGGGTCATCGGGCCGGTGGTGTCCTGGGAGCCTACCGTGGTCATGCGCGGCTCACAGTACGTGCCTGGGCGGATCCCGTCAGTGCCGCAGGCGCGCCCCACCATCTTCTGTGCCAGGGTAAAGCCCTTGCCGGTGTCTTCAGGCTGCTCCGGCTTGCGGAACAGGTCGCTCTCGCCGAGGCCCAGTGTCTCGCGGGCCCGGGTGGTGAGCCCGCGACCGATAATCAGGTTGATCCTGCCGCCGGCGCGAACTTCATCCAGCAGCATATCCGACTTCAGTTCGAACTCACTCAACAGTGCCCCCGACTCCGACAGGATCTTGCCTTCATAGGGGCGGATCTCGATGACGTCACCCATCGTGAGATCGTCTACCGGGGCCTCGAACACCAGGGCACCGGCATCCTCCATTGTATTGTAGAAAATCGGAGCTACCTTGCCGCCGATACAGATGCCGCCGCCTTTCTTGTTCGGTACGCCGGGAATCTCTTCGCCAAAAAACCATAGCACCGAATTGGTGGCGGATTTGCGGGAGGAACCGGTGCCGACGACATCGCCGACGAATGCGACCGACAGACCCTTGGCCTGGATTTCCTCGATCTGCTTCATCGGTCCGGTGACGCCGTGCTCCTCTGGCGACAGCCCGTCGCGTGTCATCTTGTACATGGCCAGCGCGTGCAGCGGGATGTCGGGGCGCGACCAGGCATCCGGGGCAGGGGAGAGGTCA
>JAHEEV010000148.1:1336-7779 GCA_024640505.1 Halieaceae bacterium | reverse complement strand
ACTGGCTTCGATAAAAGGACTTCAACAGGGGTAACAGGGAATACCATGTACGATATCGCCACCACCGTCTCCCGGGTCGCCAACGAGACCTACAGCCACACCCGCCGGATCATGCCCGAGCAGCCCTGGTGGGACAATCTGGAGAGCAGCTTCCACAAGTTCCCGGACGATTTCGAACTGGACCTGCGCACCGAGCTGACCGTGGAAGGGACCGCCTGGGCAGACTACCTGCTGCGCACCCTGGGCGCGGGAATGCTCGGTGCACTGGCGCTGCCGACGAGTTTCCAGCCCCGGCAGCTCAAGCGCGACATGACCAACGCCGCCTTCTACCGCCGCAAGGCCGACTCCGGTGATCCGACGGCCTTCTTTAAACGCCCCGACTCCTCGCGGGTAGAGATAAAATCCTCTCATGCCGGGCTGTTGCGTTTCCGGCCGGATGACGGCGCCTGCGAACTGCTGACCTTTGACAGTCCGTTCCGTACGGTCAATCCGAAGCTCAGGGACAGCTACCCCCGGCAAAAGCGGAACATGCGTGCGGCGGCCCAGTACTGGCGCCACGATGACGGCCCACGCCCCACCATCTGCGTGATTCACGGCTTCATGGCGGACCCCTACTGGCTGAATCGGATGTTCTTCGCCCTGCCCTGGTTCTACGAGCAGGGCTACGACATCCTGCTCTACACCCTGCCGCACCACGGCCGGCGACAGTCCCGGCTCTCGCCCTTCAGCGGCCACGGCTTCTTCGCCGGTGGCATCGCCCACCTCAACGAATCCATGGCCCACGCGGTTCACGACTTCCGCATATTCATGGACTACCTGGAGTCCCGCGGCGTCAATCGGATCGGCGTCACCGGCATCAGTCTGGGAGGCTACACGTCCGCCCTGCTGGCGGCGGTGGAAGAGCGGCTGCACTTCTCCATTCCCAATGTGCCCGTGGTGAGCCTGCCGGACCTGGTGCTGGAGTGGTTCCCGCTCAACCTGCCGATCAAGGGCCTGCTCAAAGCCAGCGGTACCAGCGTGCGCGATGCGCGGCATATGCTGGCCGTCCACTCGCCGCTGAGCTACCCGCCGCTGATACCCAAGGAGCGCCGGATGGTCATCGCCGGTGCCGGGGATCGCCTGGCGCCGCCCAAACACGCCCGCCTGCTCTGGGACCACTGGGACAGGCCGCATATCCACTGGTTCCCGGGTAATCACGTCCTGCACCTGGACCAGGGCAAATATCTCAAGGAAATCTCGCGCTTCCTGCGGGACATCGACTTCGACAAGGCCTGACCATGATCCAGAGCTGGCAGACAGACCTGTTCAACCTGCAACTGAGCCTCACCGTGAAGCCCATGTTCAAGTACGTGAGCTCGATCGACCAGATCCGCAGGCTGGTCAATTTCAGTGACGGTACCTTCGGACGGTTCTCCATTCCCCGCGGCACCCTGAGGGAGCCGGTGACGATTCCCCGGGCACCCTTCGAGGCCGAGTGGCTGCAGTACGGCGAACACGATCCCGAACGCGTCATCCTGTACCTGCCCGGTGGCGCCTACGTCATCCGCATGCCCAATTTCCACTCCGGCATGGTCAGCAAACTGTGCCGACACGCCAATGCCCGCGCGCTGATGGCCTACTACCGGCTGGCCCCTGAATACCCGTTTCCCGCCTGCCTGG
Source organism: Halieaceae bacterium (assembly GCA_024640505.1). Lineage (GTDB taxonomy): Bacteria > Pseudomonadota > Gammaproteobacteria > Pseudomonadales > Halieaceae > JARRPM01. The sequence continues at coordinate 6,120 of JAHEEV010000148.1, read as the reverse complement.
ACGACGCTGTTCTGGCCTACCAGTGGCTGCTGAAGCAGGGTATTCCGGCGGAGAAGATCGCCATCGCCGGGGATTCCGCCGGCGGCGGCCTGACCCTGTCCACGCTGCTGACCCTGCGCGATCGCAAACTGCCCATGCCCGCCTGTGCCTACATGATGTCTCCCCTGCTGGACGTGAGCGACCATGCACCCTCGCGCTGGAAAAATGCCATGAGCGATACGGCCCTGCCGGCTCCCAAGCAGCGCGCCCTCAATCCACGCCCCCTGTACCTGGGCGAGTCCGACCCGGACGACCCCATCGTCTCGCCCATCAACGGGGACTTTACCGGATTGCCGCCCCTGTACATTCAGGTGAGCGACAGTGAGATGCTGCTCGATGACAGCCTGCGACTGGCGCGCCGCGGTCACACCTACGGTGTCGAGGTCCAGGTCGATATCTGGCGCAAGGTGCCCCACGTGTGGCAGGTGGCCGGTTTCCTGCCGGAAAGTCGCGAGGCCCTGGACAAGGCCGGGCAATTCCTGCGACACAACATTATCTGAGACCCTGACGCCCGACACCCGGTGAAGCCCATGAGCATGTATCAAGTAGACAGTGAAGACGCCAACTTCCTTTTCCTGGAGAAGGCGGAGAGCCCCACCCATATCAGCCTGCTCTACCTCTACGACCAGTCTTCCCTGGGCAAAGCGCCAGTGCGTTTCAAGCACATTCGCGAGCACATCAGCAACCGGATCAACGCAGCCCCGGTCTTCTCCCAGAAAATCCAGCGCACACCCGGGGACATAGACTACCCCTACTGGGTGGATGACGAGCGTTTCGACCTGGACTTCCACGTGCGGCACCTGGCCCTGCCCAAGCCCGGGGACTGGCGCCAGTTCTGCATTCTGGTTTCACGGCTGCACTCCCGACCCCTGGACATGAGCCGCCCTCTGTGGGAGCTGTATGTCATCGAAGGCCTCGACAAGGTGGAGGGACTTCCGCCGGATTCCTTCGCTATCTATTTCAAGGTGCATCACTGTGCCATGGATGAGTTCACGGCACAGGAGTTGCTGCAGTCCCTGCACTCAACGACACCGGATACGCATCAGCACGAGTCGACGCGACAGCACATCGCCCACCTGCCCGCCACCGCACCGCCGCGGGCGGAAATGCTGCTGCGCGGACTGTTCAACAATTCCGTGCGCAGCCTGCGCCTGCTGCTGCAATCGGCCAGCAACCTGAAAACCCTGTCCAAGATCGTCACCCGCCTTTCGATCCATGCAGCCCAGAGCGTGGTCGAGGGGGACAGCGCCGATAACGGCGGTACCCGTTTCAACCAGCCGCTGACGCAGGCCAGGGTCTTCGAGGGCAGTTTCTACCCACGCAAACTGTTTGAGGATTATGCGGGACTGGTCGTGGATGCCACCGTGACCCACGCGATCCTGTCGGTCTGTGGGGAGGCGATGCGCCTGTACCTGGAGCGGCACGGCGAGCTGGGTGACAACTCGCTGAACGCCCTGCTGGAGGTGAACGTGCGTAACGCCGGGGCCCACGCCCTGGTCGGCAACCGGATCGCCATCAACCAGATCGAACTGCACACACCCATCATCTATCCCGAGGGCAGGCTGCAGGCGATCTGCGCCGCCAACCGTGAACTGCACTCCATCGAAGATGCGGAACTGACCAGTTTCCGCCTGCGCTCGCTCTACGAGAACCTGCCCGCCCCCCTGCTGGCCTGGCTGGGGAGAAACGCCAACTCGGAAAACAGCCTCAACCACCGCGTCCTGGAGGGTGGCAACCTGGGGATGGCGGAACTGCGCGGCCCCAACGAAGACCTGTTTCTTCTGGGTGCCCGGCTCAGCGGATTCACCAGCATTTTGCCCCTGTACAGCGGCTGCGGCCTGATGTTCGCCGCCAGCACCTACTGCGACACGATCGGCCTGACCTTCACCTCCGACCGCAATATGATGCCGGACCCGGAAATCATGCGCCAATGCCTGGACCAGGCTGTGGACCAGCTGCAGGCGTACCTGAAAAAGCGCAAGCGCCCTGCCCCCGGGGAAACGGCAAAAAAATCGGCTGCCGCGAAAGCACGGGGACGGAAAAAACCCCCTGCAAAGGCAAATCGCGGCAAGTCACTGGCCGCCTGAAAAGACCATCACCCGGGCGGAATCATCGGCCCCGGGCTTTCGCGTAAGCGGCCCGTGCGGCATTGCACTCCGGGTCGAGCAGGCCCGCAATCAGGCTGTCCGCATCGGACCAGGCGCGCATGGTCCCCACCATCTGGGCCGTCACCGCATTGGTATGGCGCTTGGTGGCTGCCACCGGCAGCGCGGGCCGGCAGGCGACCTGCTCGGCCAGCGCCATGGCAGTATCATCCAGCTCGTCCTCCGCCACCACGCGATTGAGGAACCCGGCGGCCTTTGCCTCAGCCGGATCGAATTCCCGGCAGGTGATCACCAGTTCCTTGGTCAGGGCCGGACCGATCTCACGCACCAGGCGCGGTATCCCGCCCCAGGCCAGAGGGATTCCCAGGTCGATCTCGGGGATGGAGAAGCGCGCCGAGTCGGCGGCCACACGCAGGTCGCAGGCGGCGGCCAGCACCAGGCCACCACCGACGCACCAGCCCTGAATAGCGGCGATCGTTACGGCGCGCATCTCCTCGAGGGCGTCGGCCATGATGCGACCGGTATCCGCCGCTTCCCGCACACCCTGATCGGTCATCGCCGGAAAGCCGTCCAGGTCCGCGCCGGCGGAAAAGGCCCGCCCGCGACCGCCGACGATGACCGCGCGCACTTCGCTCTGGGTATCAAACCAGCGTGCCGCCGCTGCCAGTTCCTCCAGTGCGAGCGTTGACAGCGCATTGAGCCGTTCCGGGCGGTTGAGGTATAGCGTTCCGATACGCCCCTGGATGTCGACTTCAAGAGTTTCGAACATAGTAGATCTCCTGTTCAGGCCTGTGCCAGCGGCACCTGATCGGCCACCACGTGCTTGTCCTGCATATCGTTGACCAGTTTATCCCTGGGATAGTACAGCAATGTGGCGATATCGATCAGGTGACTCATGATCTTGCCGGCCCGTTCACTGTCATTCATCAGCGACGTAGCCATTTCATTACTGATCTCACCGTTCAACAACAGTCGGTCGATGCGCCCGGACAAAAGAGCGTCCAACTGCTCGGCCTTCTTGCGTTGACTTTCTATTTTGCGGATGTGGCGCAGGGGATACTCGGAGCTGCTGGCGCGGTGAATCTCGCGGATGATCTTGAGAATCCGGCGCCGGAGAAAATTGTACTCCTGCATGATCGACTCGTTATCCGAGGCCATGAAGCGCACGATGTTGTCGTGCAGGGGCTGCATCTGCTTGACGACCTGGACCAGCATGCGATCGGCGATCAGAATGTTCCTGATCGTTTCGATCTTCTCTTCGTCGAGGGCGAACTCGCTCTGCAGGCGGGTGGCGTACTCCAGAATCTGGCTGTAGATGGACTTGATCCGGGTGGTATACAGCTCCTGGATATTCACCGGCACCGCCTCCCTGGATGCCACGATCTGCTTCAGCTGCTTCCCGGAATCCAGATCCTCCCGGTGTACGCTGAGGCCGTGAGCGATGGCCTTGTAAGCGGCATCCTGCAGCAACCGCAGGGACTCGTCGAACAGTGCCTTGATCCCGGTCTGGGGATACTCCAGCGATGTGCGGTTGAGATATACCGGCTGGTCTATCTGTACCCGCTCGGGCTCAACGGCGGGAACCATTCGCTCCACCAGCCGGGCAATCTGGTCCACGAAACCCACCAGAATCACTGTATTGAGGACATTGAAGATGGTGTGATAGAGGGACAGCGCTACCGGCACGGCGACCGCTTCGACGTAGGGTGACGAACCCTCCAGGCGCTGCATCAGCAGGTCGACCAGGTTCAGCAACGGGTAGAACACAAGCAGCGCCCAGACGACCCCCAGCACGTTGAAGATGACGTGCGCCCGGGCCGCCCGCTTGGCCTGGTAGTTGGCGATGAGCGACGCCAGGAAGGCGGTGATGGTGGTGCCGATATTCTGCCCCAGCACCATGGCCGCAGCCATGTCGAAGGGGATCCAGCCTTCGTGGGTCATCAACAGGGTCAGGGCCATGGCGGCACTGGAGGACTGCACCACCATGGTCAGCAGGGTGCCAAACGCCAGGAACAGCAGGACCGACCCGATGCCCATGCTGGTGTAATCCGCCAGGTACGCCAGCATCTGGGGATTGCTGTGCAGGTCGGGCACCGAATCCTTGAGGAACTGCAGGCCGATAAACAGGACGGCGAAGCCGATGGTGAAGTAGCCCCAGTGCTGGTAACGCCGCTGCTTGAACACGGTCAGCAGGAAACCGATACCGACCAGGGGAAGGGCCATGGCGCTGATGCTGACCTTGAAACCGAAGATGGAAATCAACCATGCGGTGACGGTCGTGCCGATATTGGCGCCCATAATCACCCCGATTGCCTCGGTCAGGGTCAGCAGCCCGGCATTGGTAAAGCTGATCACCATGAGGGTGGTGGCAGAGGAGGACTGGATGATGGCCGTGATAGTAAACCCGGTAAGCACCGCGAAAAAGCGGTTGGAGGTGGTGGTCGACAGGATCCTGCGCATCCTGTCCCCGGCCAGCTCCAGCAGGGCGTCGCTCATCACCTTCATGCCGTAGAGGAAGAGTCCGAGCGCTCCCAGCAGCGTCAGTATGTCAGTGAATCCGTATTCCAAGTACGGTACCTCTCGGGCCGCCAGTGCTATTGATTATAGGGCGGGATAAATGCCATATCTTCCAATGAACGC
>JAHEEV010000148.1:0-1236 GCA_024640505.1 Halieaceae bacterium | reverse complement strand
GGTGGTTGATGGTAGTTGGCAGGGTCATGGTCATTTCCTCAAATGAATTCAGGGTTGGAAAAATATCAGTGCGCAGGCGACTAGCCCTGCTGCGACAACAGGGGATACTTGAAACTGACGAAGCCATCTTCCGCGTCGACGGTAGAGCCGTTCAGGCAGCTGGCCTCGTCTGAAGCCAGGAAAGCAAAGACTGCGGCAATCTCCGCCGGCTGGGTGAACTGGTCGCGCATCTGCTCCCGGCGGATATGCTCCCACAGTCCCAGAGCCTCGTACTGGCGCAATAGCGGCGTGTCGACACGGCCCGGCGCTACGGCGACCACGCGAATGCCGTGGGGAGCGAGCTCCAGCGCCGCGCACTTGGTCATCATGTCCACCGCGGCCTTGCTGACGTTGTAGGTAAAGGACATTTCCGACGCCATCTGGCCGTAGACCGACGACGTATTCAGGATCACACCCGGCTTGCCCAGTGCCCTGAACTGCCTGCCGGCAGCGAGAATGCCGTGATAGACACCCTTCTGGTTGACCTGCGTAACCAGATCCCAGTCAGCCACCGGGTCATGGTCCAGCAACATCTTCGGCATGCCGATTCCCGCATTGTTAATGACCACGTCGAGGGTGCCGAAGTGCGTGACCGCGGTCTCGAGCATCGCCTCTACCGCCGCATAATCGGTGACATCCACAGCGACGCCCAATACCTGGCCGTCGTATTCTGCCGCGAGGCCAGCCGCCTGCGCTCCGTCGAGATCCGCCGCCACCACGCGGGCGCCGGATGCCACAAATGTGTTGACGATCGCCTGCCCGATGCCGCCGCAAGCGCCTGTTACTATCGCTACCTTTCCTTCCAGTTTCATGGGAGCCTCCTCTGTAAAGCCCTGTTGAATGTAAGATGTTGGTGACTTGCCAACTACTGTAGTGCTTGCCGGGAACCAAGACTTGACTTTTTACGACCACCAGTTGATATTATGCGAACATCTGTTATCACGCGCAGGTATGACACGTGTTTCTGATTCGCAGCGGTGCCATCGAAGGCTATGAGCGACTGGTCACCAACCTGGGAGAAAACCCCGTCAGGCTGATGGCCCGGGTGGATCTGAGTCACGCCCAGTTTCGCAATCCCAATACCTACATCTCCTACACCCGGCTCGCGGAACTGCTGCAGATCACCGCCGATGCCTGTGCCGATCCCCTGTTCGGCCTGCGCCTCTCCCAGCTGCAGACCTCCACGGTGCTCGGGGA
>JAHEEV010000147.1:2415-7789 GCA_024640505.1 Halieaceae bacterium | reverse complement strand
CATGTACTTGAAGACGAATACCCTCATGACTGATTCCTGTACCATAATTCATGGGCCAGGCATCTTTTTTTGCTTTGTACCACTCATCCACGAAAATAGCGCCAATTTCCAGGTCCATACCGGTTGTCACCCCGTCACGAGCCCCCATTTTTACGGACAGGCCGTCCAGCGCATGAAAGTGGGTATCAATGAAGCCGGGCGCAACGACATGGTCCGTGGCATCTATGGTGTCTTTACCAGAAATATCCTCCTCGGTAATAAGACCAATTTTGCCATCTTTGATACCAACATTACGCACGGCATCAAAGTCGGTCTCAGGGTCCATAACTCTCCCCTCCAGAATCACCAGGTCAAACTTGGTGTCTGCGGGCAATGGTTGCGGTCTGAATTCCTTATTCGCTTCGGCTGCGGCCGTGTTCGTCGCAGCGACCACGCTGCCGACCAGCATCGCGCCCAGTATTGGTTTGGCAAACCACGCGGTTTTAGCGTGCCTGGCTGCATTGCCAAGCGTTTTGGCAAGTTGGTTATCCATTCACTGCCTCCATTGATAACTCTTCTTTCAAGTTCTAGATTACAATTCGAGCGCGCACGCCGAGTATGTAGATGAAGTCCTCATCGGGGTTGAGCGCGGGGTCGGCGAGAAGTTGAATGCTCGGTGTGATCTGCAGCCCCTCAAACACCTGCCATCGGTAAAAAACCTCCCCCGTATACTGGTCGTCCAGTTCGGCGCCAAAGGTATCTTCATTCGGGCGCCCCCAGTTCAACCCGACACCGAACAACCCGGCCCCGGCTATGCTCTGGTTCTGGTAGCCGAGACCGACGCTGACTGAGGCCTCCAACAGGCTGCCGCCATCTTTTGACCAGCCACCGCGGATAAAGGGTAAGAACTGGTTGTCGACTGCTCGAGTGGCTGAAAAGCTTACGCCGTAGCCGTCGGGGCTTCCGACTTCATCGCGTGCATCAATCTGGTAGAAACTCACGTGCATGTTGTTGAAAAACAGCTCTTGCTTACCTGGCGTCCAGTGGATGTCAATATTCTTGAAGGTTTCGAAGTCGTTGAAGAAGGTGTCGAAGCCTTCAAAAACATCCGTGGCGTCAGCGTTGGCGTCCGCAATGCCGGCGATAACATACACGGAATCAGACAGCCAGGTCGCTGCCATAGCCCCAAGCGCACCGTCCGGCAAGCCACCCATCGTCCCCGAGCCCGTGGCGAATACCAGGTTGGAGAATCCGGTCCAGGGGCTTGCCATCGCATAGACATCGGTATAGTCAGTAACATCAAGGAAGCCGGTATAAGTGACTACCTGCTGCTGGTTGAAGCTCTGCCGCCAGTAAAGATTGGTTGTGCGCGCGCCCTGGTCGGTAAAACAGCAGTGATTCAGCCCGACATATCCCAGCTCGAAGCCAAAATCCGAGGGCGCTACGTCGCCGTAAGCGTCACGGTTCTCTACTTTGAAAACCAGGCTGCCGGTGTCGTCCGTGCCACGGCCAAGAATGTCCCATTTGCCATAAAACCGCAGTACGCCGCCTGCGGCGGAGTCGTCACCCAGACTATCGCTGGCTTCAAAGCCCAGTGCGTTGTAATCGACGTTGAACTTAAAGCCGGTATCTTCCGCGAACTGTCGTTTCCAACCGTTCCATGCCTCCAGTGGCTGCACCTTGAATAGCGCAGAGCTTTTCTCCCGGTCGGCTTTCAGCTGGTTGGACACCGCATCCGGTCCTGTCACAGCAGCTTCGCGATGAGCAGATTGACTCGCCTCCTGGTCGTCCGACGCCTGTGCGCCCGCCACGAATGACGCCGCCGCGAAAGCAGTTACCAACAGGATTGATGAGCGGTAACCGCTCGAATACTTGGTCGCTGACATTTGGATCATCGTCAATATACGCTCTCAGTTACAGGACATAGCAAGTGTCACTCAGAAGTAAATGACAAGCTCATAATGACGAAAACGCCACCTGAAGCTAGTCAAAAAACTTCCTTGGAGCATCGTCGGCTTCTGTCCTGCCCAGATCAATGGGAAACACCGGCTGGAATACAAATGTGGCGTTATGCTGGCTATCAGCGCTCGGCAGGTCCCACTCGTACCGCCAGTACTGACTGCGTAATGTCAAACTCGCCAGGGACGTGTTCGGCTTGAGGAGTTCCTTGGCTGTATCTGCGACTGAAACGCCCCCAGACGCCTCCTCAGCAACTGCTGACGGAACCACCACGCTCGCTGTGATCAACAAACACGCTGCGCCCCGGCGCAACTCCTTACCCGGGCTGGCGAACGTGCAACGCACCTGCGACAGTGAGCGCAGGGCACAGCCTGCCAACCGGGACAGGAACACACCTGTTCGCGCAAGGTCGCTTTTTGAGAGACGAAGGATATATTGATAGCGTAGGCAGAACTTCGCGAAAATTCCATTCATGACCGCTCCTGACGCCAGGAAGTTTTTCCAACCAGCGCTGATTACAGCATAGCGCAAGACCTAATAGTTGATGAAAAGTTGACCGTCCGGGAGCGGTACCCGCAGTGGATAGCACCTATTTCTGTCACAAAATGTCATATTAATGGCACATTCAGCCAATCAAGTCTCTCGTAAAACGGCTAGCATTTAAAAAGACGTTACTTTGTTTGTAAAGGAGAATATCACGTGATTGTATATCTCAACGGCGAGTACTTACCCGCTGAAGAAGCCCGAATATCTCCCCTCGACAGGGGCTTTCTGTTTGGCGATGGCATCTATGAAGCCACGCCATCTTATGACGGCAAACCGATAGCCATGCGGTTGCACCTGGATCGCATGAATAGCGGACTCCAAAATATCGGTATCGAAAATCCGCTGAGCGATGAGCAGTGGCAGGAGGTGGCGGAAAACCTGTGCCGAAAACATGGTGGCCGTAACCTGGGCATCTATTTCCATGTCAGCCGCGGCAACGAGGGGCGCCGCTTTCATGGCTTTCCCGTCGATGTCAAACCTACCGTATTTGCCGCGGTCGTAGAGATCGAACCCCACCCCCCAATCGCGGACAGACACTCCAAAGCCGGCCTCAAGGCCACTACCGCCGAGGACATGCGTTGGCGGCGCTGTAATATCAAGTCGACCTCTTTGCTTGGCAATGTGCTGCACTTTCAGGAAAGTTACGCTGCGGGCAACGACGAAACGATTCTTTACAACAGCGACGGCGAACTGACCGAAGCCAGCGCCAGCAATGTGTTTATCGTCAAGGATGGTGTGGTTGCTACACCGTTACTGGATAACCAGAAATTACCCGGTATCAGCCGGTACATCGTCGTCAACTCGCTACGCGCCGAGGGCTCCATTCCCGTAGAGGAGCGCGTGGTAACGATGGAAGAGGTACGCAACGCGGATGAACTGTGGATCACCAATTCCAGTAAGCATATTGCGCCGGTTATCGAACTCGATGGCAAACCTGTAGGCGATGGGACGGTGGGCCCCGTGTGGGAGAAGGCAATGAACATCTATGAGGCGGCAAAATACGACTACTAGATTACGGGCCGGCGCAAATTTCCGCTTTTTTTCTGATGAAAACAGCCCGTATGCCCTGGTAGGGGTAGATGATTTTTTTGAGAAGTACCCGGTCGTTTAATGGCTGGGGTAAATCCGTCCCGTAACGAAGGCTGTCCCACGTCGCAAGATTTTCATCTGCTTCTCCGGTCGGTCGAACGTTTTAGGGAGAGAGTCGGTACTGGCCCTTCAGGGCGTAGACCTGCCCCCGCCAGACCCGATCGAACTGGTCGGGGTTGGCCGCCGGTGCCTGGATCAGGCCCATCAGAAGCTCGCGCTGGCGCGCCGAGTTGGCCGGCTTACCTTGCAGGCCCACCGCATAGGTGGAGAAATCCCGCACAAAGACATCGAACAGCTGATTGAGCAGATCGGGATCGGTATTCTCCATCGCGGCGTGCTCCAGAATCAGCTGCCCGTAGACCACCAGGGTGAAGAGTTCACCCAGTGCCAGCATGTAGTCGATATCCTTTGCCTGCTCCTCGTCCGGCCCGGCCTCGGCCAGCATCGCCTTGAAGGACGCGATCTGCTCCTTGAAAATCTCGATATTGGGCAGGTCGAAGTGGTTGTAGGCGATATTGTAATCGTGGAAGGTGATCTTACCCAGGCCCCGCGTTGGCCCCTGGTGAAACAGGAAGGTATCGTCGGCGAGATCGTCTCGACGCGGCACCGGAGCGAATTCAGCTGGCTTGAACAGGTAGTTGTGCATGAATTTCACAACCAGCGCCATATTAACATGTGCCGTGCCCTCCAGCTTCGGCAGCATGCCGATTTCCCGGGCGGCGACCTCGAAAAAGGCCTCTTTTTCAAACCCCCTGGCAGCGATCACATCGGCGATGTCGGCGACCACCTTTTCGCCCTGCATGGTCACTTTCATCTTGACCAGCGGGTTATACAGCAGGTAGCGACGGTCATGGTCGGAGGCGGAGCGCATGTAATCCGTCGCGCGATAGGCAAACAGCTTCATCGCCATAAGCCGGCAGTACGAGTCGGTGAACAATCTCTTAACCTGGGGGAAGTCCGTGACGTAGCGTCCGTATAAATTGCGGTTGGCCGCGTGGTCCACGGCTTCGTACAGGGCGTGGCTGGCCAGGCCGATGGCGCCAAAGCCCAGATTGAACTTGCAGTAGTTGATGGTATTGAGCATGTCGTCCCAGGCCTTCTGGCCGGTGCTCAGAATGTCATCTTCAGTGATGGGATAGTCATTCAGAACAAATTCGGCCACATAACACTGGTGGGCCACGGTATTCTTGACGCAGGTGTATTTGGGGTGCTTCGAGTCCACGACAAAAAACACGTACTCGCCGGTGTCGGCATTCTTGGCGAAAACCGAGACCAGCGCGGCCTCGTTGCCGTTGCCGATGTAGTACTTGTCGCCGCGAGCGAGGTAGGTGCCGTCAGTCTGAGGGACCAGTTGCATGTCGGAGGAATAGATATCGGCGCCATGCTCCTTTTCGGAAAGGCCGAAGGCAAACACGCCTCCCTGCCTGAGCAATTTGGCGGCCCGGTGTTTCGCGGCCTCGTTGTCACCGTTGAATATCGGCCCCAGGCCCAGCATGGACACCTGGAAGGTATACCAGTAGGCGATGCCGTAAAAACCGGTGATCTCCGCGAACTGAACGTTGCGCAGACTGTCCCAGTGGGCACCGTCGCCATAGCCGGCCGGCGTCATCAGCGTGGCCAGGGTTTGGTGCTTCTTCATGAAATCCACGAAATCGTAGTTCCAGACGCGATCGTGCCAGTCCTGCTTGAGGCGCTTTAGCCCCCTGGCTTCGAACCAGTCGATAACGTCCTGCAGCAGTTCTGAAGTTGACGCGTCGGCATGACGCGCATCGAAACATAGGGGATTCAGTAAGTTCATTTG
>JAHEEV010000147.1:0-2315 GCA_024640505.1 Halieaceae bacterium | reverse complement strand
GCCTGCTCGAAGGCGACGTGAAAATCCTCGGCAGTCCCCACCGCCACCGCCGGTACACCCATGCCCTCTGCGATCTGTACCCAATCGATTGAAGGCCCGTCCAGCTCCAGCATGGACTGCATCTTCGGGGTGGCCTCGCCCTCGCGGACACGGGCGAGTTCGACATTGAGCACCGCGTAGGCATCGTTCTTCAGGATCACGACCGTAATATCGCAGCGTTCATGGGCAATGCTCCACAGTGCCTGGTTGGTGTACATTGCGCTGCCGTCCGCCTGCAGGTCGATAACCTTGCGCCCTGGGCAGGCAACCGCCGCGCCCAGGGCGACCGGCAGTCCGCCGCCGATTGCGCCACCGCAGATGGTGTACAGGTAGTCGTGCGGTCGCGCACCGGCGGTCTCCGTAAAGAGATCCAGGCCCGCGGTCGCACCCTCATCAACCAGGATGGCGTCTTCCGGCATCAGCAGACTGACGCTCTGGCCGATCGCTCGCGGGGTTAACTCGCCCTCGGGGATCGCCGGCTCGACCCGTTCGTTTCTGGCCGGGCTCGACTTTGCGGCATCCAGCGCCTCCACAAGATCACTGAGCGCAGCGACCACGTTGTGATCGGGCGAGGCATAGCTCCACACCTCACAACCGGCGGGCGTTTTGAACATGGGCATGTCCTGGTAGGCGAAGGTCGATACGGGTGGCAGCGCGCCAACCAGCAAGATCTGTTCGTACTCGGCAAAAAACTGCTGGGCCATCTCCAGGAAATAGGGAACCAGTTGCACCTGTACTCTGCCTTCGCCTCGCGCCAGGCGGGAGGGGAAGGTTTCGGCTAATAGCGTCACACCGGAGCTGGCGGCGATGCGCCCGGCCCGTTCCAGATTGTCATGACGCAGCGCGTGGGCACCCAGCAGTAAGCCAGTCTTGCGGCCACTCGTCAGCCGCTCGGCCGCCGCCTTGACCGTGTCGGTCGACACCCGGGGTGTGGAGATGGTTGCATCGATAACGGGGGCACCCGGGGCGGGATCCCAGTGGCAGTTGGTCGGGGCCACCAGGGTACAGATTTTGCCGGAACCAGTCATGGCGATGCGGGCCGCCTCGGCTCCCAGCAGGCCCAGATCGCTGGCGGACCTGGCCTCCCGGGTCCAGTGGGAGACCGTACGCGCGAGATCGGTGATCTTGCCACCGATCAACTCGTGCTCCGGGAAGTTGGGCTGGTGATAGCTGGCATTGGCGCCCACTATATTGACTACCGGGCTGTTGCCGCGCCCGGCGTTGTGCAGGTTGGCGATGCCGTTGGCGAAACCCGATCCGACATGAAGCAAGGTAAAAGCCGGCTTGTCCGCCATTCGGGCATAGCCGTCGGCGGCGCCTGTTACCACATTCTCCTGCAGGCAGAGTACCGGGCGTACCGCGTCAGATTTACCCATCTCATACACCAGTTGCATCTCCGAGGTGCCTGGGTTGGCGAAGCAGGTATCCAGACCCGCATCGGTCAAAGCCTTGAAAAGTGCTTGTGCTCCATTCATAACTGTTCTCCCATTATGTTTCTGCTGATGAATTTGAGTAGATCCAAAAACCCTGTGGTGCTTGAGCCTGAGCGATCCAGCGCGCCACAGCGTTTATGCCGGGTTATGCCAGGGATCGGTTTTTTAACTGTTTGGCCAGCATGCATCCGATCAGGATCAGGCCGGAGTAACCAATCGTAGGATAGATTAGATTTACCAGGCGGTCGAAGGGCAGGAACATTCCGCTCACGTAACCCACCAGACTGAGAATGATCCCAAGGACCTTGTACTGCCGGCTGCCATCGGGTGTAAATTTCACCAACACGATCCACAATAGCGGAGCGGTCGTGGTGAAAATGCCCGCCAGGACAATAAAGGCAAACACTGATGCGATAGCGGGCATTACTTCAACGGCCAGGTACAGCATAGGAATCATTTTGCCGCTGATGCCAGGCATGTTGCACAGCATGGCCATAATAGTCAGGCAGAGCGCGAGGGAATACAGGACCGGTCCCAGAAGGCCGGCACAAATAAGATCTTTTCGGCTCTCGATCGTTGCGCCAAGGGCCGGCAGCACACTGAACAGCCCAACTGCCTGCAGCGTTACGTAGAGTACGCCTGACAGCCACCAGCTACCTGAGGCCTTGAATACCTCTAATGAGGTAACAATTTTCGCACCCTCATTGATGCCAGCTGGATTATTTATCACCGTCGAGATGGTCAGATAGAGGATCACCACGATCAACACAGGGCCAACTACTCCTATTACGTCGATCAATTCGTGCAAACCGAAATACAGTGCCAACATTACCAAGAGGGCCA
>JAHEEV010000146.1 GCA_024640505.1 Halieaceae bacterium | reverse complement strand
CAATTCGAAATCAAAAATTACTATGAATCAATGAGTCACTTGTTGTGTCTGAATAGTTGTGACAACTACTCCAACAAGTGCCCACACAATTGTCTTCATCTGACTGTTAAATAACATCCACGACCGCCAGGGTGTGGATCAAAGTCGGGAGGGCTCCCCCCGACCGAGGATGCGCATTATACGGATCGGCCCTGACCCTGCAAGGCTTTTTACAGAAATATTTATGGATTTTTGCGCCCTGACGGGACTGGTCAAAAAATGTCCTGGCGACGCGGTAAAACAGGGTGTGGGCCTTTCAGCCCTGACGCTCCCCGCTTTGCCTTACCAGCTTCATAAAGGGCCCGGAAGCCGCGTAAACAAGGAAGACCACCAGGAACACGCTCGGCGGATCGAGGGTGACCAACCCGAACGCCAGCACGACCAGAATGATCACCACGAAGGGAACGCGACCGCGGAAATCGAGATCCTTGAAGCTGTAATAGGGGAAGTTAGCAATCATCAGGAAACCCACGGTGGCCGTAAGCAGGCCCACCAGGACTGACAATTCGTAGGGCAGTTCACTACCCACCCAGCCCAGGTCGTTGCAGACCCAGACGGTACTCGCAATGATGGCCGCCGCTGACGGGCTTGGCAGGCCGGTAAAGTAGTGTGAGTCCGTGGTCTCGATCTGCGTATTGAAGCGGGCCAGGCGCAGGGCGGCACAGGCGAGATAGATGAATGCCACGCTCCAGCCGAATTTGCCCAGGTCCCCCAGGGCCCAACTGAAGACCACCAGGGCGGGCGCTACGCCAAAGGAAACCAGGTCCGACATACTGTCGTATTCGGCCCCGAACTTGCTGGAGGTGTTGGTCATGCGGGCGATGCGACCATCCAGCCCGTCAAAGACCATGGCGAAGAAAATTGCGATGGGTGCACTCTCGAAATCACCCCTCAGGGCGGCAATTACGGCGTAGAAACCGGCAAACAGGGCCCCCGTCGTGAAGAGGTTCGGCAGGAGATACACCCCCTGGCGGCGCACCGTGCGACCGTTCTCTGATACCTCTTCCTCATGTTCGCTCACCAGTCGATCCAGGCCTGTCGGCACCGCGGAATACCCTTCCTCAGTGGACTGCTCTGCCGGAACCTGCTCGTCTTGTTTATCCATGATGCCTACTGTCCTGTTGCGAGACCCCTATCGTATCAAACCGGGACCCCGTAGGTCTGCCCGGCCACGTCCCACAGGGATTTAACCAGGGGGCTGGCCAGGCGGCGCCTCAGACTGCATAGGCCGATCGACAGGGGTGGAAGCCGCTCGGAAACCTCGATGTTACTGACGCTGCCCGATAGACCACTGGCATCGATAACCAGTTGCGGCGCGATACCGACGCCCAAACCCAGGCTCACCATCGCCACGATCGCCTCGTGACCCGCCACCTGCGCATAGATTCGCGGTCGGATACCGCGTTCCCGGAACCAGGCGTCGAGTATGTCCTTGGTCACGCCACGCTCCGGGACAATGAAGGGCACTGCCTCCCAATCAAAGTCCGGCGCTGCGGTATTCTTACCCTCAATCACGTCCCGCACGGCGCAATCCGCCGTGGGGGCGCAGAATTCGAGGGGCGACTCCAGCAATGGCAGGAAGTCCAGGCGACGGGCCAATTGCGCCGGGTGGCCGCTGACCGCGATATCATCCTGGCCCCCGAGAATCCTGCCGATGCCATCCGCCTGGTCCCCGGTATGCATCATGATCTCGACGGCCGGGTGAGACTGGCGGAATGACTCCAGTATCGGGGCCAGCACCCTGTAGCTGGCGGTCACGGAACAGTAGAGGCTGACCTCCCCGGCCAGTTCCGCGTCGGTACCCAGCTTGCGACGCAACTGCTGCCACTCGGCCAACGAACGCCGGGCATACTCGCGAAATTCGCGGCCGGCACTCGTAAGGCGGACGCTCCGGTTGTCGCGCTCGAGCAGCGGCTGGCCCAGTTCGTCCTCCAGCCGTTGCACCGTGCGACTGACTGCGGAGACACTCAAATGCAGCATCTCGCCGGAACGACTGAAATTGAGCGTATCGGCGACAGACAGGAACACGGACAGGGCGCGGGTATCCATACACACCTCCATTGTTGCAATTAGAGCAACACAATATTACTTATATAGCGTTTTACGCAAGTAAAGTATTGCCGTATGGTGCCCACTCTTTGACCAGCCCCGCTTCGAGGTAAACCATCATGGGACAGAACTACTTCAACACCCTGCCGCTGCGCCTGCAGCTGCAACAACTCGGCAAGTGCCGCTTCATGAACCGCTCCGAATTCGCCGATGGCGTGGAGAAGATCCGCGGCAAGAAAATGGTCATCGTGGGCTGTGGCGCCCAGGGACTCAATCAGGGGCTCAACCTGCGCGACAGCGGCCTGGATGTCTCCTACGCCCTGCGCGAAGCGGCCATCATCGAACAGCGCCAGTCCTGGAAAAACGCCACCGAAAACGGCTTCACGGTTGGCACCTATGAGGAATTGATTCCCCAGGCTGACATGGTGCTCAACCTGACCCCGGACAAGCAGCACACCAGTGTCGTCAACCAGGTGATGCCGCTGATGAAGCAGGATGCCTGCCTGGCCTACTCCCACGGCTTCAATATCGTGGAAGAGGGCATGAAAATCCGCGATGACCTCACCGTCATCATGGTGGCCCCCAAATGTCCCGGTACTGAAGTGCGCGAGGAGTACAAGCGCGGGTTTGGCGTTCCCACCCTGATCGCCGTACACACGGAAAACGATCCCAACGGCGAGGGCCTGGAACTCGCCAAGGCGTACGCAGCAGGCACCGGTGGCCACCGTGCCGGTGTGCTGGAGTCCTCCTTTATCGCCGAGGTGAAGTCCGACCTGATGGGCGAACAGACCATTCTCTGCGGCATGCTCCAGACCGGATCTATCCTCTGCTACGACAAGATGGTGGAGAAGGGAATCGATCCGGGCTACGCCTCAAAGCTGATCCAGTACGGCTGGGAAACCGTCACCGAGGGTCTCAAGCACGGCGGTATCACCAACATGATGGACCGGCTGTCCAACCCGGCCAAGATCCGCGCCTTCCACCTGGCAGAAGAGTTGAAAGCGATCATGCGCCCGCTCTACGAGAAGCACCAGGACGATATCATGACGGGCCATTTTTCCAGCACCATGATGGAAGACTGGGCCAACGACGACGCCAACCTGCTGAAGTGGCGCGCCGCTACGGCGGAGACTGCCTTCGAGAAGTCCGCCAACACGAGTGCGGAGATCACGGAGCAGGCGTACTACGATCACGGCGTACTCATGATCGCCATGGTCAAGGCGGGTGTCGAGCTGGCCTTCGAAACCATGGTTTCCGCCGGCATCATCGACGAGTCAGCCTACTACGAGTCGTTGCACGAGACGCCGCTGATTGCCAATACCATCGCGCGGAAGAAGCTGTACGAGATGAACGTGGTGATATCTGACACCGCTGAATACGGCTGCTACCTGTTCGACCATGCCTGCCGCCCCTTGCTCGCGGACTTCATGAGCAAGATCGACACCGATGTGATCGGCAAGGGCATCGGGGGTGACAATGGCGTGGACAACCAGGAACTGATCGCCGTCAACGAGGCTATCCGCTCTCATCCCGTAGAGCGGGTCGGCAAGATACTCCGCGGCCACATGACCGCCATGAAGCGGATCGTCTGACCTCGCTTCGGGGCAGGCGCCTGCCTGCCCCGATCCCCCGCTGGCAACACGGATCAAGCCTGCACACGCCTTCCTGCCTTACCGGGATCTATAGCAGTGCGCCGTAGTCCGCCTGCAGCTGGTCAAAGCTGAGACTCGATATAAAGCGTGAAAAACTCATCCAGGTGGCCAGGCCCTTGAGGTCCTTGAAGTGCGGCGGAATAAACGCCGGCGCAACCACCACTTCCTCCTCCATCAGCAGGCGATAGGTCTTCACATCCTCCAGGGTCACCTTGCCGCAAAAGAGTACCGGCAGGCTCTCCAGCTTTCCCTCGCTCATGGCAAGGCGGAGAAAGTTATAGGTCTGCACAAACCCACGCATGTAGGCCAGGTCCTTGGTGAACGGCCTGCCCGTCGGCGTGCTACCGCGAAAGATCCGGACCGCAATGGAGTAGCAGTCCCCCTCGGACAGGCCGTTGTCCCGAAGGTAGTCGAATACCTGGATGAAATCCGCGCCCTCTTCGGCAAGGGTCACGGCCCGCACCCGATTGATCAGGCGGTAGAGCCGCGACGGACTGGAACGCAGGGTGAGAATCTCGGTCAGTACAGCAAGACCTTCCTGGGTCGTGGTGGATGACGGCGGCCCCTTGCCGAGAAAGGTGCACCAGGGCTGCCCCATGCCATTCAGGGTGGTCCCCAGGTGCACCCACCCCTCGTGAACCTCCAGCACGTCGATATCCAGCGCGTTGAAACAAGCGTCACTGCGGATCTTCAGGTAATCCGAACCGGCGGCGGCATCCGCCGTCATCTGGTCATTCAGTAGAACCCGGATACCCGCGTCCGGGAAAACCGCCAGCAACCGCTCGTTGAGCATCTCCACCGCTTGCGCAGCCGGAATCTCCTTGGCCTCCTCCACCATCGAGTCATCTTTGAGCAGGTTTATGAGGGTGGCTTCCATGACCGTACCGAGGTCTGCGAGCGTGGGGTCGCCGGCGTGGAATACATCCGATGCGGAGCCGTAGAGGTCCTCGGACAACATGCCGAACTGCCCGGTGCCCCGGGACTCCAGCAACTGGACCACGGTGCGATACTCCCGGCAGATCCTTCGCATCAGGGTCGACAGGGGGTTGAGCTGGCCCAGCCTGCGGGATATGTCCCGCTCGATTTCGTGGAGCTCACCGCACTTTTCCGCGGGATCGAATTCCAGCGGGTTATTGCGCTGATAATATTCCGCGTCGATCCGTGGCATTTCGCGAAATCGGCTGGCGAAAAAGTCCTCCCGTGTTTGCGGATCCCATTTGATCGAATCCAGAATGCGAATCGGGCGTTGGGCCTCGACGAGGCGATCCGACAGCTCCCGCACCACCGCGAGGTATCGGCTGTGGCTTTCGGTCATATCGGCAGGCTCCTCCGAGCGACCTTGTCCGGCTTTGCTTCTTTGCGGCGCAGAATGACTGCCGTCTGCAGGCGGTTGCCGCCAAAGCGGGTCATGGCAGTAAAATCCTCCCGGGCGATAGGCAGGTGCTGGCAGTCCATGGCATTGCGTGCTTCGCCGGCAATATCCGAGCTGCTCTGCGTTGACAGGTCCGGATCCTGGACATAGAGGCAGCTTTCGTCCACGCCGCTCAGCACCACCCAGTGCGGAGCCTTTTTTCTGTCGAGGCGGTAGGTGGAGATGAGCACGAGCAGGTTCGCTCCGGCGTCGAAGCTATCGACCAGATCCTGCTGATCGAGGTTGGAATAGTGGATGGGGATATGCCACGCCTCGGCTTCCTCCACAAAAGTCTGGTGTACGAGCTGCAATACCCGCTTCTTGTTGGGATCACGCACGCTCTCGAGGAACAGAGGCCCGCGCTGGTTGACCCAGACCTCGGCGGCGAAGCCCCTTCGCGCAGCGGAGAGCGCCAGGCCGATCGGGTGGCAGCCCCCGTGGCCGGAGGTCATGAAAATAGTGGTCGCCTCTCGCCATATGCGAATCTCCTCCGCCGGGCTTGGTACATACGCGTCATCCAACGCCGCCATCGCCATCATGAGGGACGCGGGTCCACAGGTAAATCCAGTGCTCTGGGCAATCCAGGGGATGACCCGCCCCTTGCCGGCCGGCTTAAAGGCATGAATACACTTTTCCATACGGACCGCGTCGCCATGGTCATCATAGTAATCACGGTACAGCCCGAACGGCCTGTAGCCGGCCTTGCGATAGAGTGCGATGCCCGCGGCATTATCGGTGGCGACTTCCAGGCGCATATAGAGCGCGCCAGCTGCACACGACGCGCTTTCCGCCTGCCGGGTCAGCTCTCCCGCCAGTCCGCGGCCACGGAAAGACGGATCCACCGCGAGGGAATACAGCCGCGCCAGGCGGGTACCGCGACGTAAAATCACCAGGATATAGCCGCAGAGTGTCCCGGCGTCACTGCTGCAAACGAGAAATACGCAGTCGTCGTGGCGCAACCAACGACGAAAACTGCGACGGCTCAGCCTGTCGGTCCGGAAGCAGAGGGCTTCAAGACGCAGCAGTTCCTGAAGGTCGGAAGGTCCCGCCCTTCTGATGGTTGTCGCAACCCTGGTGGCAGGCATGATCGTTACAGGGCCCACAGGCCCATGTTCGACAGGCAGGGGGCACATTGTCTTTGCAGGTTGGGCATCGGTCTTACCGGGTTCAGATCCTGTGGAATATAGCCCCGGGAGGAATTGACTACCAGCGATCGATGACAAATACTTCCGCTCCACGCCAATGCTGCTGCATCGGTATCAGCCCAATATGGAACTCCTTTCGTGTCAAACACCCTGATCGTCGTCCACAACGCCGGGGACTGGGCGCCCTACTACCCGAGCGAGCAGGTCATCTCCTTCGCCGATTATGTCACGGGGACGTATCCGCAGACTTCCGCCCGCATGCGGATCATCAACCTCTGCCGCAGCTTCGGTTACCTGTCCGAGGGCTACTACTGCTCGCTACTGGCAGAGGCCCGGGGGCACAAGGTCATCCCCTCGGTACAGAGCCTGAGCGACCTAAGCCGTCGCGCACTCTACCGCATACCCCTCGATGACTTCAGCGAGTCGGTATACAAGTTCCTGGAGCACGCCGACAAGGGTGAGCGCGTGGTACTGCGCAGCTTTTTCGGGCGCACCCTGGAGGAGCGCTACGACGACCTGGCGCGCAGGCTCTTCGAGGTATTCCCCTGCCCCATTCTCGAGATCACGCTAAAGCACCGCAAACGCTGGGAGATCGCCGCCCTGCGACCCCAGTCGCCGAAGGATCTCAGCGATAGCGAGGAAACCCGGTTCGCCGAGGCCCTCGACGAATTCAGCCGCAAGGTCTGGCGCAGCAAGCAGAAGAAAAAAATCTCCCGCTATGACCTGGCGATACTCTGCGACCCGTCGGAAAAACTGCCGCCATCGAATAAGGGGGCATTGAAGCGATTCATCCGCGCCGGCCGTGAACTGGGCATCGACTGCGAACTGATCACCCAGCGGGATTACCTGCGCCTGCCTGAATTTGACGGTCTCTTCATTCGCACCACGACGAACATCGACCACTACACCTACCGCTTCGCCAAGAAGGCGGAGAACGAGGGGCTGGTGGTGATCGACGACAGTAATTCCATACTCCGCTGCACCAACAAGATCTACCTGGCTGACCTGTTCCGGATTCACGATGTGCCTTCGCCGCACACCGTTGTACTCTACAAGGACCGTCCCGAACAGCTGCGCGAACTGGAAAACAGGCTGGGCTTTCCCATGGTGATCAAGATTCCCGACGGATCCTTTTCCCGGGGGGTGGAAAAGGCCCGTGACAGGTCAGAACTCGAGGCCATTACCAAAAAGCTGTTCAGGGAGTCGACGTTGCTGCTGGCCCAGGAGTTCCTGTACACCGACTTCGACTGGCGGATCGGCATACTGGATAACAAGCCGCTGTACGCCTGCCGCTACTACATGGTCAAGCGGCACTGGCAGATCTATCGCCACGGCAGCCGCACCGATTCAGGGGGCTTTGATACGGTGCCAGTGGAGGAGGTGTCCGAAGCGGTGCTGCAGGCATCACTGGCCGCAACGCGACCGATCGGCAACGGATTCTATGGTGTGGATGTGAAGGAGCGCGACGGCCGGGGCTGCGTGATCGAAGTCAACGACAACCCCAATATCGACAGCCGTATCGA
>JAHEEV010000145.1 GCA_024640505.1 Halieaceae bacterium | reverse complement strand
GAGACTGGCGGTGGGCAGCGATTTCACACAGTGGATCACGGCCGGTTTCCCTGCCTGGTCGAGCAGTTCACCAAGCTTGCGGTGGACCGGGCCCCAGTAGGTGAAGTCCCCGAGATTGGCGAAGCCAAAGAAACCGGGGATCAGGAATACATGTCGCTTCATGACTCGGAACGATACCGGACGAGGCGACTCACTGTATACACCGGTGCTTAACTCTGCCTCCAGTCTTGCTGCTGCTCGAAAGCCTGGGCCAGCCGGTAGAGCGTGGCTTCCTCCCAGTGCCTGCCAATCAGCATCATGCCAACCGGTAACCCATCCAGCATGCCACAGGGAATCGACAGGGCAGGATGGTGCGTGGAATTGAAGGGCGCGGTGTTGCCCAGTGGACCAAAGGCCGCTGCGACGACTTCCGCTGCATCAGCGTTTTGCGGCGGCAGCGGTGGGGCGGTGGTTGCCGTGGTCGGCATCACGAGGATATCGAATTTTTCCAGTGCCCTGTCGTAGGCCGCTCGCAGCGCCGGTAGTCGTTGCATGGCCCGGGCTACATAGGTGAAACCGTAGCGATTCTGCAGGATTCTGGCACTCAGGAGGCCTATCCTGACGTTGTGGGGTAATTCATCGGCCCGGGAGCGCCACTTCGCCTGGGCCTGGAGATAGCCTTCCGGGGTCACGTCCGGCCGCTCGAGCAGGCAACCGTCCAGGTGGAACATGGAAGTCATCATCGACTGGATACCGGCGAACGTGACGCCCGCGCCCTGGAGGTGCAGGGGTATGGATAGCTCTTCAACGCTCACCCCCAGCTGTGTCAGTCCCTGGCAGGCGGAGCGCACTTTCTCATCCACCCGCGGGTCTCCACCTTCCCGGCCGAAGCCCTCGCTCACCAGCCCGATCCTGAGGCCCGACGGCCCCTCTTCGAGCGCCCCGGTGTAGTCCGTCACCGTTACGCCCGATTGCCGGCTGTCCACGCCATCCGGTCCCGCCAGCACGTCCAGCAGGCAGGCATTATCGGCTACGGTGCGTGTCATTGGTCCGGTGTGATCAATATTGGGATTCATCCCCAGAATTCCCGTATAGGGAATCAGACCGTAGGTCGGTTTCAGCCCCACCAGACCGCAGTAGGATGAGGGGATACGAACGGAGCCTCCCTGATCGCAGCCGATGGCCATATCCACGGCGCCAGCCGCCACCAGCGCACCGGACCCGGATGAGCTGCCGCCGCTGGTATGTTCAGGATTGTGGGGATTGCGCACGGGCCCCGTGTCGCTGGTATGGCTGCCCCCGGAAAAGCAGTAGGCCTCGCAGACGCTTTTGCCGGTGATGGTGGCTCCGGCAGCGAGCATGCGCGTAACGATTTCTGCATCCCGGTCAGGCACATACCCTTCCAGTATGTTGCTGCCACCCATCAGGGGCACGCCCGCCAGAAGGACCGTGTCTTTCAGGGCAACCGTCCTTCCGGCCAGTTTTCCCCGGCCCGATCCCGGGATTTGGGTTTTCACATACCACGCTCCAAGCGCGTTGTCGGTCGGCTTGGGTCGGCTCCAGTCGCGACTGGCAATGTCTACTCCCGTTTCCGGAGGATCCACCGCATCGACCAGCGCGGTCACTTCCAGATTTGCCTCAATCATGGCGCGGTAGAGCTCCGGCGAGTCGGTCGTCATGCCAAGCTGCGACAACGCCTGTTGTAAATCCTGGTCCGTCACATGGGTATCCATGGCGTTTTTCCTCGATGTCCGTCTCTTGAACCCCTTAGTGTAGACCGCTTTGGATGGGGCGCTTGACCCCCGGCTGAGCCCGACGGCAGAATGGTCGGTCCAGTCACATCGCGAGATTTCCTCCATGCCTGCAACAGCCTGGGATACCCTGATCCATGACGCGCTGGTCTTTGACGGCCACGGCGGTGCTCCGCAACGCATCGACATTGCCATCAGGAATGGCAGGGTTGCCGCGAAAGGCTCTGACCTGCCCAGGGACCAGGCGGCGCAAACCATCGACGGCAGCGGTCAGTGGTTGATGCCGGGCCTGTTGGATATCCATACCCACCTGGATCTCGAGGTGGACCTGGATCCCGGTCTGCCGGAGGTCGTGCGTCATGGAACCACCACGGTACTGGTCGGCAACTGTAGCCTGGGGACCAGCTTCGGCAAGCAGATCGTCGGCGAGAGCAACCCGATCGTCGACTGCTTTACCCGGGTCGAGAATATCCCCAAGCCGGTACTCGCAAAGTGTGTGGAGGCGGTGACCTGGGACAATACGGGCGACTACATGGACCACTTCAAGGACATTCCCCTTGGACCCAACGTCGCTGCGTTTCTGCCGCACTCGATGCTGCGGGTCGAGGTGATGGGCCTGGAGGACAGTATCAGCCGCGAGCCGACAGAGGCAGAGCTCCAGCAGATGGCGTCGCTGCTCAGTGAGGCGATGGACCAGGGCTATCTGGGCATGAGTACCGATGGCCTGCCCTTCCATTACATGGCCAACGCGCCGCATACGGACAAGCGTATCCCGACACAGTTCGCGCCGCGCCGCGAGATGAAACGCCTGTTGCAGGTGCTGCGCGACCGTGACCGGGTGTGGCAGACCACCCCCATCATCGAGAATCGTCTGAAGGCGTTCCTGTATTTCGCCTTCACCAGTGGACGGCTGTTTGGCAAAACGTTGAAAACATCCGCCCTGAGCGCCATAGAGTTCGCCCTGATGCCAAGGGCAACCCGGTTGTTCCTGGGGTTCGCCCGACTGATGAACGGGAGTATCTTCAAGGGGAACATGCACTTCCAGGCCCTGGGCACCAATTTCCGGATCTGGTCCGACGGGATCATCAGTCCTCTCTATGAGGAACTGGATTCCACCTGCAAGCTCATTGCCAAGGAGTACGAAGACGTGGAGGGGCGCCGCGCCCTCCTCGACGACCCGGCCTTCATCGAGGAATTTCGAGCGGACTGGCACCGTGGCCGACTTGGGTACAACCTGGCACACCTGAAGGCCAGGCTGGGCGCACCGGATTCCCTGGTGATCCGTGATTTCGAGCGTATGGTGTTTGATGGAGCGCCGGTCAGTGACTGGGAGGGCGAAACCTTCCAGCAGGTGCTGGACCGGCTGGTGGCCTATCAAGCCGGCGTCACGACCCAGGCGCGCAGTGACGACGAGCGCTCCGCGTTCGACAAATTCCCGCGCCCCATAGGGGATGACGCCAACTTCATGTTGCACATGTTGCGCGAATACGACCGGAATTTCCGTTTCTGGGTCGACGTGGGCAACGTGGACAACAAGGCCACCCTTGGCCTGCTCCTTCATGAGAACACGATGCCCGGTTTCAACGACTCCGGGGCGCATATCACCAATATGGCATTCTTCGATGCAAACCTGATGTCCCTGAAACTGGCGAGCGAAAAAGGCCTGGATACGGTCGGGCGCATGGTGCAGCGCCTCACCAGTGAACCGGCAGAGTTTTTCGGGCTCGACGTGGGAACGCTGGATATCGGTGCCCAGGCGGACATCGCCATGATCAACCCGGAGACGCTCGCCAAGTATGAGTGTGACCCCAACCGGAAGCTGATCTACCGGGACCTGTTCGGGCATGAACAGATGGTGAATCGCTCGGACGGCGTCGTAACCCGGGTGTTGATCAACGGCACCTTGGCCTGGGAACAGAATGATTTCACGCCGGCCCTCGGCAGCCAGACCCTGGGACGCGCCCTGCGGGCCGCCTGACCCGTTCGGCCACGTCGTGTAAACCTGACAAATCACGTGCGGGCGTGGTTAGATAGCGTGCATGACCATGCTTTCTGTGGAATCCGTCAGCAAACGCTATGGCGACGTACTGGCCCTGGACGATGTCAGTCTCAACTTTCCGCAGGGATGCATCACTGCGATCATCGGACCCAGCGGATGTGGCAAATCGACGCTGCTCAAGCTGTGTAACGGGCTGGTAAAGCCCGATGTCGGCAAGGTCACTGTGTTTGGCCGCCCCCTGGACTATGGCAATCTGCCGCCTTTGCGCCGCCGCCTTGGTTATGCGGTGCAGGGCATTGGCCTCTTTCCTCACCTGACCGCCGGGGAGAACATTACCCTGCTCGCGTCGCTGGAGCACTGGCCGCAGGCCGCAATCGAACAGCGACTCGGCGAGTTGCTCGAGCTTACCCACCTGCGTGAAGACCAGCTGACTCGATATCCCCACCAACTCAGCGGTGGCCAGCAACAGCGGGTCGGATTGTGCCGGACCATGATGATGCGTCCGGAGGTTCTGCTGCTCGATGAGCCCTTTGCCGCTATCGACAGCATTACCCGGATGGATATACACCAGCAGTTGCTGAAACTGCACGAGGCAGAACCTTCGACGGCCCTACTGGTGACTCACGATATCCGTGAAGCGCTGCAACTGGCGGAGCACATCGTGGTTATGATAAGTGGTCGGGTGGTATGCAGCGACAGCAAGTCGACTCTGCTTGAACACCGTGCCGGGAGGGACCCGGAATTGCTGCTGCAATCGCTGATGGCGGGTGAGGGCGAGTGAGGCCTTGTCCTTACCTGTTGCCCCGGGTATTGGTTGCGACCTGCCTGTTGTTTATCATGCCGGTGGTTGCGGTGGCTGCCGTCACTTCGGGGGAACCGGTCAGGGTCGGCTCCAAGACCTTTACGGAAAGCTATATTCTCGCGGAAATAGCCGCGCAGCTGCTGGAAAGCAAAGGTATCGCGGTCGAGAGGCAGCCCGGTCTCGGGGGCACTCTCATAGCCTTTGAAGCGCTGCGGAAGGGGTCGATCGATCTGTACCCGGAATATACCGGAACACTCACCCAGGCAGTGCTCAAAACGCCTGACCTGACTCAATCGGGGCTGGAACTCGCGCTCAGTGAGCGCGGCCTTCGTTTACTGCCGCCGCTGGGATTTAATAACAGCTATGCGATTGCTATCGATCGGGAAATCGCCGACGCCAACGCTATCGAACGCATAAGCGACCTTGCCGTGCACCCGGAGTTTCGTATTGGCTTTTCCCATGAGTTTCTCAACCGCAATGATGGCTGGCCGGCCTTGCGTGCGTCTTACCAACTGCCGCAGCAGCCGGTCGGTATCGAGCACGCCCTGGCCTATGCGGCGATAGCCAGCGGCCAGTTGGATATCACGGATGCCTATACCACCGACGGAGAGCTGGGTGTCCACGACCTGCGCCTGTTGCAGGACGACCGGACATTTTTCCCGCGCTATGATGCAGCCCTGCTGGCACGCTCGGATCTTTCGGGACCTGCAACCGAAGCGCTGCTGCAGCTGTCCCGGCGCATTGATGCTGCCACCATGCGCGCCCTGAACCACCGGGTGGCCAACGATGGCGAAACCCCGTCCGTGGTGGCTGCAGCTTTCCTGCGGGACAGCGGACTGGCCTCCCGGGCGACCGCTGCATCCCCGTCGGTCGCGCGGCGCATTCTGGCCAACACTGCGGTTCACCTGAAGCTGACCGGTATTGCACTGTTGTTGGCCTGCGTGGTGGCTATTCCACTGGCGCTGCTGCTGTCGCGGTTCCCGCGCATCGCCAGGGGCCTGCTCTACCTGACCGGACTGATCCAGACGATCCCGGCACTGGCACTGCTTGCCCTGCTGATTCCACTGGTCGGGCTGGGGCAGGTGCCGGCCATACTTGCGCTGTTTCTCTACTCCCTGCTGCCGATCGTCCGCAACACGCTCACCGGCCTCTTCAATGTCGATCCACTGCTCAGGCAGGTGGCGACCGGTATGGGCCTGACATCAGCCCAGCAACTGCTCCGCGTGGAGCTTCCCCTGGCTATGCCCACGGTGCTTGCCGGAATCAAGACGGCTGCCATTATCAGTATCGGTACTGCCACCCTGGCCGCCTTTGTCGGCGCGGGAGGGTTGGGAGAGCCCATCATCACGGGCCTTAATCTCAACGATCACCGGTTGATACTTGAGGGAGCCGTGCCTGCGGCTCTCCTGGCGCTGACTGCGGAGGCCGTTTTTGAGTTGATCGAGCGCGCCGCAGTGCCGGCGCATTTGCGGGAATGAGCACCCTGTTATGTTTCTTTCACAAATAACTGCTAGGCTATTGATCGTGAACTGCACTGAAAACACGGTTACCCGGTGAGATCACGGTCAGGGAGTGAAGGCATCGACGGGCTCTACCAGTCGACCCGGAGCCATTCCGTGGCGTTCTGCGAGCCGCTCACCATCGAGGACTACGGCTTGCAGGCGGAAGCGTTCGTCAGTCCGCCCAAATGGCACCTGGCTCACACTACCTGGTTTTTCGAAACGTTTATCCTCAAGCCGATGTTGCCGGATTACGTCTCGCCCGAGCCACTCTACGAGGTGCTGTTCAATTCCTACTACAACGGGATCGGCAGGCAGTTTCCGCGCCCGCAGCGGGGGCTGTTGTCGCGTCCCACGGTGGCTGAGGTCCTGGATTATCGCGCCACGGTGGATGCTGCCATGCTCCAGTTGCTGGCGCAGGTGGATCACACAGACAGGGAGGAGATTGTCGAGCGCGTTATCCTGGGGGTGGAACATGAACGGCAGCACCAGGAGCTGTTTTTTACCGATCTGAAGTACTCTCTGGGTATCAACCCCCTGTTGCCAACCTACGTGGTAAGGGAGTGCGGTGACCAACCGGATGATGCTGCGGCAATGGCCTGGTACCAATACCAGGGCGGGCTGGTGGAGAACGGGTTCGACGGTGACGGATTCTGCTTTGATAATGAGCTTCCCCGCCACAAGTGCTTTGTGGAGCCCTTCGAGCTGGCCAGTCGGTTGGTCACCAATGCGGAGTACCTGGCATTCATTCAGGACGACGGGTATCGCCGCCCGGAGCTGTGGCTGGCGGATGGCTGGGACACGCTGCAGTTGCAGGAACGGCAATCTCCGCTCTACTGGCTGGAGCGGGATGGGCAGGCCATGGAGTACACCCTGCACGGTCTGCAACCCCGCCTCCCGCAGAACCCCGTCTGCCATATCAGCGGCTACGAGGCCGATGCCTATGCCCGATGGGCCGGTGCACGCCTGCCGACGGAACAGGAGTGGGAACTCGCGGCTGCCGGCGAGCCGCCCCCTCGCCGCGGGGTCGATGACGGTGTCTATCATCCGCGGCCGGCCGCCGGCGCAGGGGGCCCGCAGCAGTTGTACGGTGATTGCTGGCAGTGGACACAGAGTGCTTACAGCCCCTATCCGGGCTACCGGCCATCCCCAGGCGCGATCGGTGAGTACAATGGCAAGTTCATGAGCAACCAGTGGGTGTTGCGGGGTGGCTCCTGCGTGACCAATGCCGCCCAGGTTCGACCCAGTTACCGGAATTTTTTCTACCCGCGAGATCGTTGGCAGTTCAGCGGAATCAGGCTGGCACGCTGTACCTGAAACCGTGATTAACAGCTGAAGGACGTAAATGCATGGCACAAACGCTTGAACGAGCATCCAATGTGACTTTCCACGACGAGCACCCGGCACCGGGGGACAGTCGGAGTGAGATTTTGCGGGGTCTGCAACAGGCCCGGAAAACCATCGATCCGAAATGGTTCTACGATGAGGAGGGGTCCCAGCTGTTCGATCGGATAACGCGGCTGCCGGAGTACTATCCCACTCGCACGGAAATCCGCATCCTGACGGAGAACCGGCAGGAGATAAGCGAGTATTGCGAAGCGGGTTGCCTGTTCATCGAGCCCGGCAGCGGCAGCTGCGAAAAAGTCCGGCTGCTGCTGGAGGATCTGCGCCCTTCCGCCTACGTGCCGGTCGATATTTCGGCGGATTTTCTGCGCGAATCGGCGGTGCAGCTCGGTCGGGAGTATCCCTGGCTTGAGATCCATGCGGTGTGTGCAGATTTCAACCGCAGCTGGTCGTTCGTCGA
>JAHEEV010000037.1 GCA_024640505.1 Halieaceae bacterium | reverse complement strand
CCGCCTTCATCCAGTCGCTGCCATCGGCGATGCTGCACTGGCTGAACATCACCACGCCGTCACCGGGAGGGCCGTCCGGCGCATTGATCTCGACGGAAGTCGCCAGTCCATGGCCCGCACTGCAGTCGACGACCTTATCAAACGCGTCGGCAATATCGCCCCCGGATTTCTGGTAGGCGTCGAATAATTTACCCATCGAGGCGCCCGTCGGGTTGGAACCCAGCCAGATCATCTGCGGCAACTGGTCGCCCTGGACAAACGCACGGGTCAGGATCCAGGCGGAATAATCGGAAGAGTTCTTGTCCGCCCACGTGCTGAAGCGGCTGGCTACCTGCATCAGGTCGTCCATACTCTTGCCGTCCCGCAGGCTGCAGTAGTAAGCCTCCACCGGAGATGACCCCGCATCCTGTGCCTGCGCGTTACCAAAGGTTACCGCCACCATCAACATCAGAGCTGTCATTACGTGTCGTTGTGCTTTCATTATTCCTCACCTTTTTTGGAAGTGGCCCGCAGGCCGTCAGATGGCTGCAGGTACTAAAACAGCCTAGTACAGATTCCTGAATGTTCAATTTTTGTCGCGATCGCGACTGGCAACGTAAAGATTGTCGAGAATTTTTACATTTTTGCACGTTTCACCCGGTTCATCGCTACTCGATCAACCCGTCCCAGCCCAAAGGCCTGTCAGGCCCGTGACCCCGGTCACAGTCTGCTTGCATGCCGCTCGATACTTCAGACCCACCATGTCAGCATTTATTACAGACCACTGATTTCGACTGATAAATCAGCGGGTATCGGGTGACCGGTGGGGGCGAAGGGGGAGCTTATTGTGATGCGTTTCACAAACAGCCACATGCCGCCGGGAGTGAACTCCCCGTACACCCTGGGATGGCATGGTTACTGCTGTTTCAGGTCAAAGCACCTCGCAGGGCGGTTTCCGTTACCTGGACGAGGGTCTTAATAAATAAATTGCACAGCAAGAGTGACGTGTTATGAAACATTCAAAACTCAAGTACCTTAGGGCGATTGCGCTGTTTGCGCTATGCAGTCAGGGGGTCGTGTCCCAGGCTATTCCCATTAACTCCAGCACGGTTGATTACAACGGGGCCCTGTTCACCACCGAGGGCGAATGGACTGATCCCAGCACCTATAGCATGACCTACTGGGCTAATTTCGCCGACTTCGAGGGCACCGGTGAGCAATCGTTTCTGAAGGCCATCGACTGGAAATGGGAAGGCGCGGGCATCAGCTCCGTTTCCCTGCTCGACGCACCGGGAAGCACCAACGACTGGCTGACCCAGGCTTTCTACCAGATCAGTGTCGGCGATTCGGTGGGGTGCGAGAAGAACGGCGGGGCCAATGCCATCTGCACGGAATACACGGGCAGCGAGGCGGGTCTGTCGACGGCCTCTGACGAAGATTTCAGCTGGGTGTTCGAAATCACCTTCAAAAATGTCAGGCAGCAGGATCTGTTGCTGGACAGCTCGATCCGCTCCGGCTTCGTCAATAGCCTGGGTGGTTTTGCGTCGCCCCTGGTGACCTGCGCCCCGGGTGACGAATCGAACTGTTACGCATTCACCGACGGTCTCGCCGTGCAGACTCTGGCTCCGGATAGCGCCGATGTCCCCGTACCCGGCGTACCGGCGCTGCTCCTGATCGGCATGGCCGGCCTCTGTTTCGCGCGCAGGCGGTAAAGCGCGCCAGAGTACCGCCAACTCAACCCGGGAGCCCGGCCTGTCAGGCAAGGCTCCCGGGTCATTAACATACGACCCGGCCATCAAACCTCGCCACGGATAATTGCCCTCTGCCCGCAATTCCCGCACTATTTCCGGGGTAGGGATTAACGGGTTTCACACCATGTACTACGGCGAGCGGCTCAACAGCATCAGTCATCTGGTGGGTTCGGTATTTGCGCTGATCGCACTCGGCGCCTTGCTGGCCCTCAGCATCCAGGACGGCGATCCCTGGCTGATCGTCGGCTTCAGTACCTTCGGGCTGACCCTGGTGCTGCTCTACACCATGTCTACGCTTTACCACAGCTTCCAGGCACCTGAGTTGAAACGGGTTTTCAAAGTACTGGATCACATCTCCATCTACCTGCTGATCGCGGGCACTTACACGCCTTTCATGCTGGTCAGCGTGAAAGACCAGACCGGCACGGTGATCCTGGCCACGGTCTGGACCCTGGCGGTGATCGGCATCCTGTCTGAAATACTGCTGTCCGGGCGACTGGTAAAGGTCTGCCAGCTGGTCATTTATCTCGGTATGGGTTGGGCCTGTTCCGTGTACTTCGACGGCCTCAGGGCTGCCCTGCCGACAGCGGGCTTCTGGTGGCTGGCAGCCGGAGGCATCGCCTACACCGCCGGCGTCCTGTTCTATATCCTGGACAAGCTGGACTGGCTCAACCATGCCCACGGTATCTGGCACTTCTTCGTCCTGGTCGGATCGGTCTGCCACTTTATCGCCGTCATCGGTTACGTCAGGTAAGACCGGCCCGGCCATTCAGCGCACCGGAGATGGCCTGTGGCACTGGAATCCACCGGCAGCTATTCTTCATTGATGTCGAACAAGAATGTAATCACCCCTCTGCGCTACCTGGTGCCAGGGGCAGAGAGACCCATCTATTTTGCCTCCCGTGGAGGGGCGGATGCCGCATTGAAAATAGGCGCCCGCTTCGAGGACCGCGAGGTACTGGTCCGTGACGCCCGGCAGCTCGATCCGCCGGCCGCACTCGCTCGACAGGGCTTCACCCTGCTGCCACAGATAACCTCGGTCGTCGATTTCTATGCGCTGGAGACGGTCCGGGCCCGCTACGATGCGGAGATTGTCGAGTTGGTGTTGTCAGCCACCGGCGCAGCGGATGCCAGGGTATTCGACCATACCCTGCGCTCGGATTCCCGCGACGTTCGCGGACAGCGCTCCACCCGGGAGCCGGCCACCGTTATCCACAATGACTACACCAATGCCTCCGCCAGGAAGCGGCTGAGCGACGTACTGGCTCCGGAGGCGGCAGAGCGGCGCTTGCAACGCCGCTTCGCGATCATCAATGTCTGGCGATCCATCGACAGGCCCGTCATTGCCAGCCCGCTGGCCTGCTGCGACGCGGCAACCCTCGCCGCCGCCGACCTCGTGGCGAGTGAACGGCGCGCACGGGAGCGCATCGGGGAACTGGAACTCGTCACCTGGAATCCTGCGCACCAGTGGTACTACTATCCGGAAATGACGCGGAATGAAGTCCTGCTGATCAAGACCTTCGACTCCGACGCGCAGGCGGGCGCCACGCGCTCTATACACACGGCCTTTTCTAATCCACTGGCCCCGCCGGACGCCCCCGCACGCGAGAGCATCGAGTCACGGCTTTTTATCTTCTATTGACGGCTGACTGCCGCCCGTTCAGAGCTCGCCCTTTAGCACTCGTATTTCGCCGTCCAGATGGACATCGCGCTGGGGGAAGCTGATCACCACCCCGTTCTGGCGGAAAAGCTCATCGATGCGATAGCGCAGATCGCTGCGGATCATCCGCAGACCCCGCTCCGCCGTAGCAAACAGCCAGACATTCAATTCAAAAACCAGTGCGCTGTCACCGAAGTCATCGAAGATCACCGCCCGCAGCGGCTCCTTGAGCACATCGGGGTGCTCGTCCGCCGCCTGCTCGATAAGCCGCGTAACCAGACTCACATCGGACCCGTAAGCAACACCCACCACCACCGAGGTGCGGACCAGTTTATCCATCAGGGTCCAGTTGGTGACGGTATTCTCCAGCAGGTAGCTGTTGGGTACCAGCAGATGCACGCCATCGACACGACGTATGCGCGTAGAGCGGGTATTGATCGCCTCCACCGTGCCGCGCACGTCGCCCATCTCGAGGAAATCGCCGATCTTGATCGGGCGCTCCCACATCAGTATCCAGCCGCTGATGAAATTGTTGATGATATTCTGGGCGCCGAAGCCGAACCCGATAGCTACCGCACCCGAGACAAAGGCAAAGGCGGTCAGGGGTACCTGCAACAGGTCGAGTGTGATGAAAGCGAGAATGATGAAAGCAAGGATCAGGTAGGCCCGGGAGACCATCTGCACCAGGTCGGGGTTCACTGCACGTCCCGTCAGGCGGTGACGCAGGAACCGTGTACTCCAGACGATGAAAAAGATGCCCAGTAGTACCAGGACCAGTATTTCGAGAATCTGACCCACCGTGATCTGGCGATCAGAAAACATGATCAGCGACGTGTCCAGAAATCGATTAAGCTCTTGCATATACACCTTTTTGCCGTAGCATTCAGCGGATGCACAGACCCCCGCTTCCCGACTTCATCGGCATCTAATCACTTTCACCTGATTGCAGGCGCAGGACTTATGATACGGGCAAAGTTACTGATTACAGAAGAAATTATTTCCGGCGGTGGTGAACTGATCGAACGCTGGCGCGAGCAGCCGGGGAGCCGCCTCTGGCTCGATGTCGAGGGGGAATTAACCCCGGATATCGATACCCTGTTACGCGGATTGGGTTGCGATGAGCTGGCCATTCTCGATGCGTCCCGGGTCCGCCACCCACCCAAGGTCGAGGAGTTCAACAACAACACCTTCGTGCTGTTTCGGGGAATCTCTTCCCTGGGGGAAGACCTGCAACTGAACCCACAGCAGCTGGCGCTCTTCGTGGGCGACAATTTTCTGATCACACTGCACCGCGGCCAGTCCGTCAGCATCAATCATTTCTGGCGGCTGTTGGACGAGGAGCGTGACCACCTCGAAGACACAGGGCTGCTCTGCCTCCAGATACTGCACTTCGCCGGAGGGCGCTATCTCGAGGCCATACTGGACTTCGAGGACCGCCTGGGCGAACTGGAGGATATTCTTCTGTCAGGGGAGGCAGAAAAGGCCATGAAGGAGCTGGTTGCGTACCGCTCCAGGCTGCGGATCCTGCGCCGCATTTTCAATTACCACCAGCGCCTGGCAGAACATGTCCTTAACGGAACGGGGCGGCATCTCGATCCCGGGGGAGACGACGGCGAGCACTATCACCAGCGACGCGACTTTTTCGACCGTTGCGAACGTCTCTACAGCCTGTGCAATATGTACTACGAGATCTGTGGCGACCTGGTGGAGGGTTACATCTCGCTGAGTTCACACCGACTCAATAACACCATGAAAGTACTTACCATCATCACGGCGATCTTCGTACCGCTCAGCTTTCTCGCGGGCCTTTACGGTATGAATTTCGAAAACATGCCCGAGCTGCATTTCCGCTATGGCTACTTTTTCGTCCTGGGCCTGATGGCATTTGTCGCGGTGGTGATGATCACCTTGTTCCGCCGTATTCGCTGGCTTTAGGCTAGAGACCCATGGCCCTTAAATCGACCATTTTCAAGGCCGAACTCAACGTGGCCGACATGGACCGGCAGGTCTACGGTGATTTCCCCCTGACGCTGGCCTGCCATCCGTCCGAAACGGGACAGCGCATGATGCTGCGGATACTGGTGTTCGCGCTCCATGCGGATGAGCGGCTGGCACTTGGCCGGGGCATCAGTACCGATGACGAGCCCGATCTGTGGCAAAAGGATCTGGCCGGTAATATCCAGCTGTGGATAGAACTCGGCACCCCGGAGCCGGACCGCCTGCGCAAGGCCTGCTCCCGGGCCAGCCGGGTCATCCTTTATGCCTACGGGGATCGCGCAACGCCGGTGTGGTGGGACAAACACCGGGATACCCTGGCACGCTTCGACAACCTGGATATCTTCCAGGTGAGCGACAGCGACTGCAAGGCGCTGGCAGCGTTTGCGGCACCGCGGATGACCTTACAGTGCACCGTGTCCGATGGTGAGGTGCTGGCCAGTGACGGAGAGCGCTCACTGAGCATCAAGCCCGTATCCCTTAAGTCAGAATAAACCCGATGCGCCCGGCGATCACAGATCGACCGGCCAGGAGACATCACCCGGCTAAGCCATCGGCGGTGTGGGCCTGACCAGGATCTCGTTCACATCGACGTGGGGCGGCTGTGACAGGGCATAGAGAACCGCTTCGGCGATATCCCCCGGCTTGAGGGCCGCCTCCGGCGGTTGATCGAAAAAGGGGGTGTCGACCATGCCCGGCTCGATCAGTGTCACGCGGATGCCACTGCCGCGCAGTTCCTCCCGCACGCCGTGGCCAATGGCGGTGACAGCCCATTTGGTGGCGCTGTACATGGAGCCCGGAATGGTAAAGCGGCCGGCCGCGGAACCGTTGATCAGGAGGTGGCCCCTGGACTCCCGCAGGTGGGGAATACAGTGCTGCAGGGTCAGCCCCACACCGTACACATTGGTCAGCAGCATATCTTTCCAATCGGCCGGGTCTGCACCTGAAAAACCACCGGGGCTGCCACCCCGCCCCGCATTGGCAAACACCGCATCGAGGCGACCGAAGTTCCCCATGACGGCCTCCACCATGGCCGCCTGGTCATCGTCACTGCGGACATCGCAGGACACGGCCATGGCGCGTTTTTCACCCCCGAGTTCTTTCACCAGGTGCTCCAGTTTGTCCCTGGATCGTGCAGCCAGCGCGACCCGGTACCCTGCGGCTGCCGCCCGCCGGGCGGTTGCCTCGCCAATGCCACTGGATGCACCGGTTATCAACAATACAGTTTCCACAGTTTTCCTCCTGCCTAACCCGCGAAGGGGACTGACGCGAGCCTGATCAGGTTGCGCGGATCTCTGCCACAGCCTCTTCCAGCGCTGCCTTCAGGGGAGTGTAGCTCATACCCAGCTCCTCGACGGCACGGCTGCTGTCGAACAGCAGGGACCCCGCGGCCGTGGTCTTGATGACATCGAGAGGAATGGCGGGCCGTACACCGGTCCTGCGCGACAGCCACTCCATACCCCGGGCCACTGGCAGCAGGCAGGTTTCAGGGATATTCCAGGAGGGAATCGGGACGTTGGCAATCTCACCGATCAGCTTGAAGTACTCCCGGGTGGTCGCGCGCTGATCCCCGATCAGGTAGCGTCGACCGACTGCATCGGCCTTGAGCAGGGCCCGGGTGATAGCCTCTGCGGCATCCCCGACATAGACGTAGGTGTAGGTGGTATCCGCGCCAACAAGGGCAGGCAGTTTCCTATCCACCGCGCGCCTGACCTCCATGGTCGACTTGTCATCGCCGGCGCCGATCACCGCCGCCAGGTAAACAATCGTCAGGGGCAGACCTTCCTCCTCGTACATCCGCCAGCCCGCAGCGTCTCCCAGGTACTTGCTCCTGGCATAATCACTGGGATGTCCGCCGGGAGGCGTGTTCTCATCGAAGGGGATCCTGTCCGGCACGCCGAATGCCAGGGGGGTGCTGACCTGAACCACTTTACTGACCCCGGACGCCAGGGAGGCTCTGAACACATTTTTCGCGCCTCCCTCGTTGAGGGTGTAGAAATCCTTCCGGGAACGGCTCCAGAACTCCCGGTGACCAGCCAGGTTGACCACCCCCCAAGCCCCCTCGAAGGCCTCGTTGAGCGTTTCCGGCTGCGTGATGTCGCCGTAGACCAGGCTCACTTCGCCATCCAACCGACGCAGAGCGGATACATCGCTCCCGGGGCGAACCAGGCAGCGGATAGCGACGTCCGGCTCACTCATCAGTCGCTGCACAAGGGCGCGTCCCACAAATCCCGTGGCACCGGTGACTGTGACAATTTTCTTCCTGGATGCCATGGCTAAACTTTCCTGGCGGGTCGGGACGCTCTGCTGCAGATTATCAGTGCACGGTCCCGGCAGGGTCGTCTCCGACCGATAGCGGTATCTCCAACCGGTTGTCCTGGATACGCGGCGGCTGGCCCACCATTTCATCGTAGGCAGAAAATTGCCTGAGCACCAGGGTTTCCACCGGCAGCAACCGGAGCACCTCACGCACCTGCTGGAGGCTGTGCCGGCGAAAGGTGCGACCATTGTCCTCGACTAACAGCCTCTCCCGACCATCGACGACCACCATCACCTGGTACAGGGCCGGGTCCAGCGAGTAGATGACCACGGGGACCCGCTCCCTGAATTGCGCGAATTCCGCGATTGCGACCTTCATCGGCCTGTCCTTCCCGCTCCCGTCAGGCGGCCCATTGATCGTCATCCAGACCCATCACGCTTCCCTTGCCGCTGATGATGTCACGCAGCAACCACTCTTGTTCCGGGAGCAGCTTGTCGAAATAGTATTGCGCGCAAACCAGCTTACCCTGCAGCCATGACGCGTTCCCCTCCCCCTGGTCGAGCTTCGCCTGAGCCACAGCCGCCATCCGCGACCAGAGATAGGCAATCACGGTGAGCGCCATCAGGCGCAGGTAAGGAGACGCGGCAGCTCCCGCCTGTTCGGGGTCCTCCAGGCCATTACTGGCAATCCAGGTGGTCGCCTCCCGCAGCTTTTCCATGCTGCCGGTCAGTTGCGCCACGTGGGGAGCATCGGGGTGTTCGCGGATAAAAGCGTCAAGCAGGTCAAACAGGCCCGCGACCAGGCGACCACCGCCCAGACCGAGCTTGCGGCCCACCAGGTCCAGTGCCTGAATCCCGTTGGTACCCTCGTAGATTCGCGCTATCCGCCCATCGCGCACCAGCTGCTCGAGGGGCCAATCCGAAGTGAAACCAGCCCCACCGAGTACCTGCAGCCCGGCGTTGGCGTTGTTGAACCCTTCGTCCGTAAGAAATGCCTTGACGACCGGCGTCAACAACTGCACCAGGTCGTCCGCCCTCTGCCGCTCGTCCTCGTCGGGCAGCGCTACAGACAGGTCCAGCTGATGGCCGGTAAACAGTGCCAGGGCACGCATGCCCTCATTCAACACTTTCTGGCGCATCAACATGCGCCGGACATCCGGGTGCACGATGATCGGGTCCGCGGGGCCGTCGGGATTCTGCGGGCCGGCCAGTGAGCGACCCTGAAGACGTTCACGGGCGAAGGCCAGGCTTTCCTGGTACGCCATTTCGGCCAGACCCAACCCCTGCATCCCCACCATCAGGCGGGCCTCGTTCATCATCGTGAACATCGCGCGCATCCCATCATTGGGCTCGCCGACCAACCAGCCCCTGGCACCCTCGAAATTCATTACACAGGTAGCGGAACCCTTGATGCCCATCTTGTGCTCCAGCCCGCCACAGAACACCGGGTTGCGTTCGCCGCTATCCGGTAACACCTTGGGCACGACAAACAGCGAAATGCCTTTGGTCGAATCGGGCGCTCCGGGCAGCTTCGCCAGCACCAGGTGGACGATGTTATCCACCAGGTCGTGTTCGCCGCCCGTAATCCAGATCTTCGTCCCCTCGATGCGGTAGCTACCGTCGTCATTCGGCTGAGCCCGCGTGCGGATCATACCCAGGTCTGTACCGCAATGGGGTTCAGTGAGGCACATGGTGCCGGTCCATGCCCCGCTGACCAGTTTCTCCAGGTAGGTTTGTTGCAATGCCTCCGAGCCATGGGCATGGAGTGCGCTGATCGCGCCGTGGGTCAGGCCCGGATACATGCCGAACGAGAGATTGGTGGAGCAGACCATCTCGTCGACGATGAATTTCAGCACATGGGGCAGGCCCTGCCCCCCGAAATCCACGGGCGCGTCGAGGGCGGTCCAGCCCGCTTCCGCGAACAGGCGATACGCCTCCTTGAAGCCGTCCGGCGTCGTAACCGCATGCGTGCTTGCATCATAGCTGCAGGCCTGCTCATCGCCTGTTTTGTTGGTTGGCTGGATCACCTCGGCTGCGAACTTCCCCATCTCCTCGAGAATCGCCGAAATGAGATCAGGCGTTGCTTCAGCATACTTTTCCTGCGCCTGCAGCGACTCCAGGCCGAGCACATCGAACAACAGAAATTGCAAATCGTTTAAAGGTACCTGGTACTGCATGAGAATCTCCCTGACCGGTCACAATGCAAGCTTATCGCGTGGCGCAGCCTTTCAGGCCTCGCTGTTCAACTCCCAGACACAGCGGGAGGCGCCGCTGAACTCCCTGGGAGGATTCGGTACCACTGCGACCTGCTTTTCTGCCTCCCTGAAGATAGCCACCGTCATGGTGACACCGCCGATCACCAGCAGATGAGCGAGCCAGGTCAGGCCGAACTGGAAAATCGAGAGGAAGGAGAGACTGAACACCATGCTCCACATCCATCCCAGGACCTGCATAAAATAGTGCTGAGACGCCAGATCGAGATGCCGCAGGGGATTGCGGCGATTATCCATTACTGCATCCCAGCTGTTGAGAATAAACTCTTTCATGATTCTTCCCTCCTGAAGACGTTACACCTTCGTTACGCCGATCCGGTGTTCACGGTTCAGGATAAATGGCATTTGTCATGATTCTGTCCGGAATCCTGTCCAGGTTCAGGTGGCCAAACTGCTATCGAATCCTCCCGGACTGCTCCGCCCGCCGCGCTATGGCACGCGTAAAACCCTTGAAGATAAACAGGTGCGCAGGCACCAGCGCATACCAGTAGGCCAGCCCCCAGGCTCCCCGCGGATGCCAGTAGGCAGTGGCCGTCACCCGGGTGCGCGCCCCGCCCTCCAGCGGTTCCAGCTCAAACTCCAGCACACCGGAGCCGGGGGCGCGCATGCCGAAGTGCAGTGTGAGTCGGCGCTCCGCCTCCAGGCCCACCACGGTCCAGTAATCGACGACATCTCCGAGGCGCAGATCGGTCGGGTGACGACGACCGCGGGTAAGACCGGGACCGCCGACGCACCAGTCCATCCACTCGCGGATCAACCAGAGAAAATTCATGTAATAGTAGCGATTGCTGCCCCCGATGGCGGTCACCTGCTGCCACACGGCTGAAGGTGGGGCCTGAGCTACCGCACTGCCCCCGGCTCGTTTGGCGTAGTAAGCCACCTCATGACTGAAACCACGCATGGCAAAAGCGCCTTCGGTCCAGCGCGCCGCAACGGCCTGTCGCCGCTCCGCGGCAAAGGCCGCATCGATCGCCGCGCGCACGCCCAGCAGGTGCTGGGGAACGAGCCGACGCAGCGCCGCGTCGTCTGCGCTGAAATCATGCTTCAGACCACCAATCAGCGCTCTAGCAATACGGGCAGGCACCGCCGTGGTGAGGCCGAGCCAGTAAGCTGACAGCCCAGGCGTCAGCACCGGCACGGGTACAATGAAAGGCGCGCGCTTGCCCACCGCGGCCGCCAGCTGGCGCATCATCTCCTCGTAGGTGCACAGCTCGGGCCCGCCGGCATCATAGATCTGGTCCGCCGCTTCCGGCAGCAGCGCCAC
The DNA here is from genome assembly GCA_024640505.1 of Halieaceae bacterium. Lineage (GTDB taxonomy): Bacteria > Pseudomonadota > Gammaproteobacteria > Pseudomonadales > Halieaceae > JARRPM01. The sequence continues at coordinate 17,417 of JAHEEV010000037.1, read as the reverse complement.
CTGCTCCAGATAGACAAGCAGGTTTTCCAGGGCGATGGGCGGCGACTTGGCCCGCACCCAGCGGGGCGTGATCATGATCGGCAGGTTCAGCACCAGGTCGCGCATTACCTCGAAGGCTGCGGATCCCGGGCCCACGATGATGCCCGCGCGGAGTTCAGTGACAGGCACATGGCCCTCCCGCAGAACTTCGCCGGTTTCACGTCGGGAATCAATGTGCTCGCCGGCCGCGGCGCCGGGCACCAGACCGCCAAGGTAAACGATCCGCCCGACACCTGCCTGGGCAGCTGCCCGGGCAAAGTTCTCCGCGGCCTGCAGATCGACGCGACCGAAATCGCGACCCGCACCCATGGAATGGACCAGGTAAAAGGCCACCTCGATACCTGCGAGTGCCGCCACCAACGTATCAGGTTGCAGGGCATCTGCCTGCACAAGCTCCACAGAGTTCCAGCACCGCGCTTCCAGCACCGCCCGGTTGCGGGCAGCAGCACGCACTCGCCAGCCTGACGCCACGAGATGTGGTACCAGGTTGCTGCCGATGTAACCGCTGGCGCCGAACACCAGGGCAGAGTGCTTCATCTCTGTCATCATTCGCGCCTTGCAACCCCGTTAATCCATCACCCGGAAATGCGGCGATCCGACGTGATTCCGGATTATGACCGAGAAAGGCACTCTTGCGGAAAATTCTGTCGTTCAATCCGGTTCCCCTCCCGGCTCGTAACACCCCCATGGACGAAAAAGCCCTCATACTGGTGCTGGGAGACCAGCTCACCCTGGAAAAGGGTGCCCTGAAGGGTGCCCGACCCGGTCGCGACACCATCATCATGGCTGAGGTCATGGAAGAGGCTTCCTATGTGCGCCATAACCGTCACAAGATCGCGCTGATTTTCGCCGCGATGCGACACTTCAGGGATGCCCTGCATGAACACGGTTTTTCCGTCATCTACTTCCAGTACGAGGACGGCAAGGCATCGCTGTTGGAAGCGGTCCAGGCGGCTCTCGAGTCCTGCGAAGCAGACGTAGTGCGCTGCTGCGAGCCGGGGGAATGGAGACTGTCGTCCCAGCTCCGCCGCTGGCAGCTGCCCGTGCCTCTGCAGTTGGTGGGCGATGACCGCTTCCTGGTTTCACCGGAAGACTTTTCCGACTGGGCACAGGGACGCAAGCAGCTGCGCATGGAATACTTCTACCGCAACATGCGCAAGAAATACGACCTGCTGCTGGATGAGGACGGCGCCCCAGAAGGCGGGGCATGGAATTACGATGCCCGCAACCGGAAGGGCTGGCGCAACAGCGAAGAACTGCCCGAGCGGCCCGGCGCAGACATCGATGCAACGACCGCGGAAGTGCTGGACCTGGTTGAGCGGGAATTTCCGGACCATCCCGGCGACCTGTCGCGCTTCTACCTGGGGGTAACGCCAACGCAGGCAGAGACACATTTCCAGTGGTTCCTGGAACACGCCCTGCCCCGCTTCGGCACCTACCAGGACGCATTGGCCGAGGAATCCCCCTGGCTGTTTCACAGCCTGGTTTCCATGTACATCAATATCGGCCTGCTGGACCCCCTGCAGGTCTGCCGCCGGGTAGAGCAGGCCTGGCGGGAGGGAGCGTGTGAGCTTGCCGCGGCGGAAGGCTTCATACGCCAGGTTCTCGGCTGGCGGGAGTACGTGCGCGGCATCTACTGGCTGACGATGCCGGAATATGCGAGCCGAAACAGCCTGGGTGCGCAGCGCCCGCTACCGGAGTGGTTCTGGACCGGGGAAACCGGGATGCGCTGCCTGGAAGCCGCGCTGCGCCAGACGCTGGACCTGGGCTACGCCCACCACATTCAGCGGCTCATGGTGATCGGCAATTTCGCCCTGCTGGCCGGGCTGGACGTGGAGCAGGTCTGTGCCTGGTACCTGGCGGTATACGTCGATGCTTTCGAATGGGTGGAGCTGCCCAATACGCTGGGTATGGCGCTGCACGCCGATGGGGGGCTCATGGCCAGCAAGCCCTACGCCGCCAGCGGAAAATACATCCAGCGGCAGGGCAACCACTGCAAAGCGTGCCGCTACGACCCTGCCCGGGTTACCGGGGAAGGGGCCTGCCCGTACAACAGCCTCTACTGGCATTTCATCCATCGCCACCGGGAGGGGCTCGAGACCAATCCGCGCATGGGACTCACGGTGAGAAACTGGGCGCGCAAGGAGCCCGGGGAGCAGGCGACCATTCTGCAATGGGCGGATAGGGAACTGCAGCGGCTGGCGCCGGAGGAATAAACCCTATGACATCAGGCCCCTTGGAACTCGACCGGATGAACGCTGTCATCGTGGGTGACGGCGCGATCGGCACCGCCCTGCTGGATGCCCTGCTGCAGCATCCGGGCCTGGCGGGTGTGGCCCTGCTCCGGCGCGGCACCATGCCCCTGCCGGACGACCAGCGCGTCATCCCGCTGCCATTCGACGCAGAGGATCCGGCGTCTGTGGCGGCGGCGGCCGAAGAGGCGACGTCGAGCCTGGGGCGCGTTCACCTGCTCATCAACACTGTGGGCATGCTGCATGGTCCCCGGCAACAACCGGAAAAAAGAGTCCGCGATGTCCGTCCGGAGGCGCTGCTGCACTCGTTCGCCATCAATGCCGTCCTGTTGCCCTTACTGGCGCAGTCTTTCGGTTCCCTGCTCCGCCATGATGAGCCAGCTGTCCTCGCCTCCCTGTCCGCCAGGGTGGGCAGCATAGAGGACAATGGGCTGGGGGGCTGGTACAGCTATCGCGCCTCCAAAGCGGCACACAACATGCTTCTGCGCACACTGGCCAGGGAGTGGCGCGTGAGCCATCGCAACGTGTCCGTGGTCGCGCTGCACCCCGGTACCGTGGACTCGCGGCTGTCGCGCCCCTTCGTGTCCAGCAGCTACCGCAACAAGGTGCTCACCCCGGGGGAGAGTGCCGAGGCCTTGCTCAAGGTCATAGACTCCCTGTGCCCGGACCGATCCGGGTCGTTCTATGACTGGCAGGGCAAACCTGTTCCCTGGTAAGGCAAACTTACGGCGATTCCCCCGGAACTCAGGCAATCGGCCAATCCGCCGCATCAACGCTGAACTCTGGCTGTGGCGCGCAAACGCCCTGCCAGCGCTGCACGAACTCGCCTTCGGGATCGTACAGGGAGGTCTGCTTATCGATATTGAAGTGCCTCCCGCCACGCGGGTCTGCACCTACACCGGCGATGTACTGCCAGTTGCCATAATTGCTGGCCACGTCGTAGTCAATCAGGTGCTTCTCGAAGAACGCAGCCCCATAACGCCAGTCAAGGTTGAGCTCATTGACCAGGCAACTGGCCGCAATCTGGCGCCCGCGGTTGCTCATCCAGCCCGTTGCAACCAGCTGGTGCATGAGAGCGTTCACCAGCGGGAAGTCGGTTGCCCCGGCGCACCAGCGGGCAAAGCTGCGGGGTTCGAAGGTTCTCAAGTGGCGTCGCCGCCCCCGGCCGCTCGCCCGGAACAGCGTCGAGCCATCTTCGTAAGCGCGCCAGTGAAAAAATTCGCGCCACAGGAACTCGCTGTAGAGATGCCTCGTCGACTCATTGGACCCATGGGTACGTTCATACTCCCGCAACAACTCGGCGACCCGCCGTATCGACAGGCTGCCGGTGGCCAGCCACGGGGAGAGAAAGCTGGAGAAGAACAGGCCCTCCAGCTGGTTTCGCGTCGCCTTGTAGGTGTCAACGGCACGCTCTCGCAACATCCACGCGTGGAGTCGTTCCTTCCCGGCCGCGGCTCCGCCGCGCACGACAAAAGCCGGGTGGGGTCGAGTCTCCTGCTGCGACACCGTTTCCGCGCTGACCCGGTCGGGCCTGGGCGGCAGCAGCGGCTCACCCGACGGGCTGGCAGACCCGAGTTCCTCTACCAGCCGGCGGAAAGGTGCAAACTGGGACGGCAAGCCAGCGTTTGTCCGGGGCAGTTGCGCGGCCGAAAACAGGGTGTTCCCCTCGTGAACGAGAAAGGGAATTTCGAGCAGGCGCGCAACCCTATCAACTTCCCATCCTTCATAGACACCGGGTGTACGGGACACCCCGACACGCCTCACCGAGAAGCGCGCGACCAGCTCGGGCAGCCACCGCGCCGGTGAGCCGTGCAGGACCATCAGCTCCTGACCACGCTCCCGCAGATCCGACTGCAGCGCGGCAAGTGTCTCCAGGAGGAACCGTTTGCGTTGTTCACCCATGCCGGTGAGATTGCACCAGGGTATCTGCCGGGGCCAAAAGTAGACACACAGCAGGCGGGACGCCTCCGCATGGGCTGCCAGACCGGGATTGTCATCAATCCTGAGGTCGTTTCGAAACCAGTACAGTTCTGTCATGGTGGCACCCGGCAATCAGCAGCCTTTCTTACTACGGCGTTCAGGGCCGGCCGGTTCAACCGCCAATGGTCCGGTCATACCCTGACTGCGTACCAAGCCCGGTAATCGAGGACTCCACTATGCATTTCACATCCGGCGACATACAGAGCATGGACACGCGACGGCGCGCCGCTTTTATCAATTCCCTGTCAGGCTTCAAACCCGCCAACCTGGTGGGCACGGCCGACGCCAACGGTCAGACCAATCTGGCCATCATGAGCTCCGCCGTACACCTCGGATCGGATCCGCCGCTGCTGGCCCTGATCGTCAGACCGGGCGGTGAGGAGCGGCATACCCTGGCCAATATTCTGGCAACCGGTCACTACAGTTTCAATCACGTCACCGCCCCCCTGGTCGAGGCGGCGCACCAGACAGCTGCACGCTACCACAGGAACGTTTCCGAGTTCGACGCGGCGGGACTGACTGCGGCGTGGCGTCAGGGCTTTGACGCACCCCTGGTGGCGGAAGCTGATATCCGGCTGGGCATGGCGTTGCGGGAACACCAGCACCTGCGCATCAACGATACCCACCTGGTGATCGGCGAGATCATCCTGGCAGAGGTTCCCGATCACTGCCTGCGGGCCGACGGGGCGGTAGACCTGGAAGAAGCCGACACGGTAGCCCTGAGCGGACTGGACACCTACTATAGGCCCTCTACCTTCAAGAGAATGGCCTATGCCAAGCCTGATCTGCAGCCCCGGGTTATCCCGGCCCCGCTCGCGGCGGCAGACGCCGCCAGGTAGGCCCGCGTGAACCACGTCCCGGCCACTGCCAGGGGACTGGGACGTGCCGGCTTACTGCCCTTTATTGCGGCACCGCTACTGCTTGCCGCGCTTCCCGACCACCGCGAGCTGATCTGCCAGGTCCTGGCGCATTATGCCCTCGGCATCGTCGCATTCCTGCTGGGCATCTGGTGGGGGCTGGGCCTGATTCGCCGCAACGCTGCGGCCCTGATCATGAGCAATGCGATCTTCCTTGCCGCCTTTGCCAGCCGCTCGCTGCTGCCAGATCCGCTGTTCCTCGTGGTCGCCGCGGTCATTCTCAGCATCACCCTGGTCGTGGAACGATCCCACACCCTGTTCAGGCCGCAGCCCCCCTACTATGCACGGCTGCGGCTGGAACTCACCGCAGTCGCCGATATCGCGCTGCTGCTGTCCGCGGCACTTGCGGTTCAGGGGGGCTAGGTCTCGACGGGTGGCGGATTGCCCCGGGGTTCGCGCTGTTTCAGGTGCGCCCTCACATCGAAGACAATCTTCAGAGCGATGACAATCACGAGCACCGGCGTCGGCTCGCCCAGCACCAGCGTCAGTCCTCCGCCAAAAATCAACACCAGGTGCATGAAGATGATCCGGCTGTAGGGCTCCGACATCTGTTCCTGCACGGTCCGCCCCAGGTATTCCCGACGCCCGATAAAATTCCTGACAAACGAATAGCCATGACTCAGGAACAGGGCTACCAGGGCCGGCCACACATCCAGGAACAGCCTCGCCACTGCGCCGAGACTGCCGGAAGCCGCCGTGTCGCTGAAGGCGCCCTCGACAAATATCGTGTAGAGAAACAGGAAATGCACTGCCATGAAGCCGCCGAAATGCCCCAGAAAAAAGGGCCCGGCAAACAGCGCCATCCAGCGGCCGACGACAATGATCTTGCCGAGATTGAAAAAGCCGATGATCGCGCTCTCGGCCCAGTAGAGCACCATCACCAGTCCCAGGCTCCAACCCCAGAAAGCGGCGCCTGCGAGCGGCACCATATTGGCGAGTATCAGCATCAGGGTCGAGGGCGAGCCCAGGGAGACGGGCGGTTCATCCGCCGCCGGTTCTGGCGGGGCAGGTGCAGAGACCTCATTCAGCGCGGATCGCAGGCCTCGCACGCTGTCTCGCTCCCATGCCCCCTCGAGTTCCTCCGGCCGCGCCTCACCGCTGCGCAGGCTCACACCCGTGCTCATCTCTATCCGGCTCTTTATCGCGGCAAGATCCATATCGCCGAGGTCAGAACCGAACTCACCGGTATTGGCACCGTAATCGAAGACCGCGTGGGGGCCCCGCCAGGATTTCCCGGATTTTGCCGGCGGGCGCTCAAGGCGCAGGTTGCGCATGGCCGCGGCCTGATAGCTCATGGCCAGGCCGATGAACGGCAGCCCCACAAAAACTTCCAGCATGCCGGGACGGGCACTGACGATCTCCCGACCGAACAGGAGGATCATCAGTAGCGCCGTCATCAATAACGGGGCAATGGACCAGCCGAGGAGCCAGAAAGTGATGAAGAGCGCAGCGACCAGGTTGAACAGATCGTCCGGCTTGCTCCACAAACTGACCGCCTCCCGAAAAGTCGTGACAGTCGGAATGAGGAAAATGACATCGAAAACCAGCAGCACCGCGATGGCGATCCACGAACGCCTGAAGGGAAACACCTCCCGGTATCGCTCCCCCTGGTCAGGCATGCCCCAGGCCAGCCGGAAGCCGGGGCGCAGCCCGGTTCTGTTCTTGCCAAATCTTCTGGCTGGACTTTTCCCTGCTGGATGGTGATCTGTACCTCCCTGCACAAGCAACAGCCCCCTGAAGTACTCCTGAATAATACGCTAGTATAGGGTCCTCCAACGTCCCAATGCACACCAGGGACGACAACACGGCGACGACCTTCGCCAAACCCTATGAGAATCGATATGTCCAACCCTCTCGCTGACACACTCCAACTGCCCTGTGGGGTAACCATCCCCAACCGCCTGGCGAAGGCGGCCATGACCGAGGGTCTGGCCAGTGCGCGGGGTGTACCCACACCTGAGCTGGAGCGGCTCTATGGCCTGTGGAGCGATGGCGGGGCCGGCATGCTACTTTCCGGCAACATTCAGGTGGATGCCGGACATCTCGAGCGGCCGGGCAACGTCGTCATCGACCGGGAGCCCGATGCCGCCATGCGCGCGGCCCTCGCAGCTTGGGCCGCGGCTGGCACCCGCAACGGCAACCACTTCTGGGGGCAGATCAGCCACGCCGGACGCCAGACCCAGAAGATCGTCAATCCACATCCAAAAGCCCCCTCCGCGGTCAAGCTGGGCCTGCCCGGCGGACAGTTCGGTGAGCCGGTGGCACTCACAGTCCCGGAGATCGAGGAGATCGTGCGCCGCTTCGGCGTGTGCGCCGCGGCGTTGAAGGAGGCTGGTTTCACCGGGGTCCAGGTGCACGCCGCGCACGGCTACCTGCTGTCCGAATTTCTCAGCCCGCGGAGCAACCAGCGCCACGACCAGTACGGGGGGGAGCTGGCCAACAGGGCCAGAGCGCTACTCGAGGCGGTTGCAGCGGTGCGCGCTGCGGTCGGCCGGGACTTCCCGGTGGCGGTCAAGCTGAACAGCGCGGACTTCCAGAAGGGCGGATTTGCCTTCGAGGACAGCCTGCAGGTGGCGCAGTGGCTGGAGCAGGCGGGGGTTGACCTGATCGAGATTTCCGGCGGCACCTATGAACAGCCCAAACTGCTGGGCGTGGAGGGTGTGGAAGAGGAGGAGCAGCAGAATGTTGCCCGATCGACACTGATGCGGGAGGCCTATTTCGTCGATTTTGCCCTGGCCATGCAGAAGCAGGTATCAATCCCGCTGATGGTCACCGGCGGCTTCCGGCGACGGGAGGCCATGGAACAGGCCCTGGCGAGCGGCGGCGCCGATTTGATCGGCCTGGGCCGCCCCATGTGCGTGGTTACCGATGCACCGGCCCAGTTGCTCGGTGGCCTGGATGAATTGCCACGTTACGAATCGGAACTTGAGCTGCTGCCACAGTGGCTATCCTTCCTGAAACGGATCAAGACCATCAAGACCATGGCGACCTTCGGCGTGCAGTACTGGTTCTACGCACAGATCGACGAGCTGGGGCGGAAGGGACATGCCGATCCCTCCATATCGGTCATGGCCGCCACGCGCCGGGTCATGTCGCTGCAGAAAGAACTGCTCGCAGCGAAAAGGACATAGTATCGCCCCCTGCCGCAAGCCATACCCATATCCGGTGCGGGGTCATTGACTCCGTCCGCTATTGTCTCTACAGTCAGGCAGACGGAGGGTAACAACAGCCATTCTTACAATAATGACGGCAGCTTACTCGTTCAAACGTCGCGCATTTGCAGCGGCAATAACCGACCGGACCCCGACAATTCTGCGCGGTCCGTGCTCTGCGATTTCCCAGGTTAAAAACTCCCGATACTTATAATTAAAGGAGGCATCATGCCTGCACAACGTAACGGCAACACCAGAACCATCGCCCTGGCAGTCAGCCTGGCTTCAGGAGTCCTGCTGAGCAACACCGCCGGCGCCCAACTCGAAGAAGTGATTGTCACCGCCCAGAAGCGCTCCGAGTCGGCCCAGGACGTACCGATTGCGATCACCGCCTTCGACGAGGAGGCGATGAAGGCCAAACAGATCACCGGCTTCGCGGACATGCGGTTTACTGCGCCGAACGTGACCTACTCAAAGCAGAACTTCGCTGACACCAACTTCCAGATCCGCGGCGTGGGAACCAACCTGGTGGCCGCCTCCTCGGACCACGGGGTGGGAGTACACGTCAATGAAGTGCCGCTGATCTACCCGCGCCTGTTCGAGACCGAATACTTCGACGTGGAGCAGGTGGTTGTCCTGCGTGGCCCCCAGGGCACCCTGTATGGTCGCAATTCGACCGGGGGTGCGGTCAATATGATCACCAACACCGCAAATACCGAAGATATATACGGGAATATTGAGGGCCAGTACGGCAACTACGATCACAAGAAGGTCACGGGATCTATCAACATACCCCTGGGAGACCAGTTCGCGGTGCGCTTCGCCGGCCTCTGGCTCGATCGCGAGGGCTACACGGAGAACAAGTACACCGGCAATGATGTCGATGGCCGGGACCAGTACTCACTGCGCGGTTCCCTGCGCTGGACGCCGGGTGATAGCACCACCATCGATTTCATGGCCTCCTACTTCGACGAGGACAGCAGCCGCAGCCGCAGCCAGAAAACCTTGTGCCACAACGACCCGAGCGGGCTGCTCGGCTGCCTGCCCGACAGGCTCGACTTCGACCAGCCAAACCCCTCGGCGACCCTGGGCTATATTCTCGCCTCGGATATCGTGCTCGGGCCGCTCGGCATCTTCCAGTTCGGTACCAACGAGCGCCCGTTCACCCCCAGGGATTATCGCGAGGTCTACTCCGATCGCGACCCGACCTACGAGGCGGACGAAACTCTCTTCACGCTGCACGTAACCCATGAGCTCGAAAAGCATACCCTGGCAATGGTGGCCGGCTATCAGGACACCTCTGTGGTATCACAGATGGATTATACCTGGGCGGTCGGTCCCCCGGCCGAACTTTCACCGCTGTTACCCCTGGTCGCGCCGCTGAATTACGCGACTTTCTACAGTGACGGACTGCTGCCTATTTCCGGGCCCTCCAAAAACTCGACGGGCAGCATTGGCGGCTATATCGCGGAGTACAACGAGGGTATCGAGACCTACGACCAGTCCAACCAGAACTCCGAGCAGTACTCGGTGGAACTGCGGCTGCAGTCCAACTACGAGGGGCCCTTCAATTTCCTGGCGGGCGCATTCTGGATGGATGTGGACCTGGATAACCAGTACTGGGTATTCAATACGGGCTTTGATTATCTCGCGGCGGTCTATGCCCCTGCTGCCCTGGGCCTCGACGGGTACGGCTGGGTGGCGCCCCAGTACAACAACAGTACCGATGACTACGGTATCGAGTCGAAGGCATTGTTCGGCGAAATATACTGGGACTTCACCGAAACGCTCAAGCTCACCATGGGCCTTCGCTACACGGAGGACCAGAAGGATATCAAGGACCGCCAGTATCTATTCAATCGTGACGCCGCGACAACTGAGCCGATGCTGCAATTGGTGGGCGCCGATCTGCCGATCCCCATCCCGCAGCGTGATGCGCAAAAGAAGTGGGAGGAATATACGGGCAGGGTCGTTGTGGACTGGGCGGTGACGGACGGTACCCTGGCTTACGCCTCCTATTCCCGAGGGTACAAGGGCGGCGGCTTCAACCCCCCCTTCGATCCGCTGCTCTTCCCTAGCCAGCAGGCGGAGTTCGAGCCGGAATTTGTGGATGCCTACGAGATTGGCGTGAAGAACACCCTGTTCGACAACACGCTGCAGGCCAACTTCACCGCGTTCTACTACGATTACCAGGACATGCAGATCTCCAAGATCGTCAACCGCACCTCCTTCAACGAGAACACGGATGCCGAGATCTATGGCCTGGAGGCCGAGCTGGTGTTTGCGCCTGACCAGCACTGGCTGCTCAATGGCAACCTCGCGTACCTGCACTCTGAAGCCAAGGATTTCACCAGTATCGACACCCGCGATCCTACGGCGGGCCGCGATGACGTGACGCTGATCAAGGACCTCACCAACGCGGCCAACTGCGTCGTCATGGTCGACCCGGAAACCTTCGGCGCAATAGCCGGCTCCCAGTTCAGCGACTGTGCGGCGCTTTCCGCTGCCGGCCTGCCGGTGACTGACGGTATTTCGGTGGACCTGGACGGCAACCAGCTCCAGAACGCGCCGGAGTGGTCGCTGAGCCTGGGCGCCCAGTACACCTTCACCCTGCCCCGGAATTATTCGCTTTCGACGCGGGTCGACTACTACTGGCAGGACGAGATGTACGGTCGTCTCTTCAACCGCCCGATCGACAAGATCGATAGCTGGGATATCTGGAACGCACAGGCCAACCTGATGTCGCCCGATAACGCCTGGTATGTGCGTGCCTACGTCAAGAACATCATGGACGATGACAATATCGTCGGCATGTATGTGACTGACCCCACATCAGGCATCTACACCAACGTGTTCACTATCGAACCGCGCACCTATGGGATCGCGGTGGGCTACAACTTCAACTGATGGCCAAGGGGCGGGTCGCAGGCGGCCCGCCCGTTTATCCTGGTCGCCCGGAATGCCACCTTTTGCCACCCGGCGCCGATCTCAATCCGCTGCCTTTCCGGCGTGTTCAACGTAAATCAGGTCATCGGTAGCAAATCCCAGCTCGCTTGCCCGCGAAATGAAACGCTCCATCAGCTCGTCGCTCACCTCGGGCTCCCGGGCCAGCAGCCAGAGATAGGACCTGTCGGGACCCGCGACGAAGGAATACTGGTAGTCGTCCTGGTCGAGACCGAAAACCACATAGGCGCCATAAAAAGGCCCGAAGAACGAGACCTTGAGGTGACCCCTGTCCTCGTCGCCCACAAAAAAGGCCTTGCCCTCAGCCTCGTCCCAGCTGTCATTTTCAGCCGAGTAACCCCGGTTAAGCACACGAACCCCGCCATCGTCGCGCATCGAATAATTGGCAGTCACGCTGGAGAGCCCGCGTTCGAACGAGTGATCAAGCCGGGCAATTTCGTACCAGGTGCCAAGGTAGCGCTCGAGCTCAAAGCCCCGGACCGGTGCGATGCCCTCCGGCACCCCCGTGCATCCGGCCAGCAGCGCCATAGTGAACAGGCCGCTAACAATGCCGACACCGGGCTTGCTTTTGATCTTGATCATTCAGTACTCCTCGCGGCATTGCGTGGCACTGCCAGCTGTGGCCGCTTCATGCAGGGTGTAAGATGACTACGGTTGGATAACGGTAACAGTTTAACCCGGATGACATGACAGGCACATCGTTGCAACTCCTGCTATTGCTGGTGGCCGCGAATAGCGCCCCGGTGCTGGCCGAATTTTTCCTGGGATCGCGAGGCGCGACTCCGGTTGACAGGGGACTGCGACTGCCGGACGGGCGGCCCCTGTTCGGCAGTTCCAAAACCTGGCGTGGCTTGCTGGCAGCCCTGCTGGCGACATCTCTTCTGTCGTGGTGGTTGGGTTACGGCATGCGGTTCGGACTGGTATTTGGTGCAGCGGCCATGATCGGCGACCTGGCATCGAGCTTCACCAAACGCCGCCTGGGCAAGGAGAGCAGTGCCAAAAGCACGGGGCTGGACCAGGTGCCGGAATCTTTTCTTCCTTCCCTCTATGCAGTCTGGGTTCTGGATCTCTCCTGGTGGTATCTGGCCCTGTTACCGGCCGCATTTATGGTGCTCGAGATTGTGGTCTCCAGGCCGCTTTACAAATTGCATATCCGCAAGCGGCCGTACTGAGCGGTACGCAGGGGATTTCATCAATCAGAACAACTGGTCGGCAGGGTTCAACGGTAGGGCTGCATTCATCCATCCCGGGGCGAGGAAAGACCAATGACTAGGTATCGCGTATCTCCCGACTCAGACAATGCAACGTGATCTCGGGCGGGCAGTTGAAGCGCGCGGGCACGATGGAACTGCCGGTACCGGCCGAGGTATAGCCCTGCATCTCCTCGAAGGCCCACGCGCCCACCCCGGTAAAGCGTGGCGCGGATGAGTTGAAGGTCAGGGGCAGACCGCCGGGGAGACAGATCTGGCCACCGTGAGTGTGGCCGCAGAGCATGACATCGAAGCCGGTGTAGGCTGCATGGCGATAGATTTCCGGCGAATGGGAGAGCAGCAGTGATACGGAATCGTCCGGTACACCCTGGTGGGCCTTCTCCAGGTTGTCGGCAGCGAAATAGTGGGGGTCGTCGATACCAGCGACATAGATTGACTCGCTCCCACGCTCGATCCGGACATGCTCGTTCATCAGGAGGCGCACACCCAGGGCCTCCATCGGCCTGGCCATGACGATACTGTCGTGGTTGCCCAGCACCGCATACATATCCCTCTCCACGCTTCGACAGAGAATTTCCAGACCCTGCATCGCCGCCTCATGGGGGCCGTGGGTCAGGAACCGGTAGTCGCCCGTCAGAACGCAAAGATCGTACTCCAGCCCGTCAACGGCCGCTGCCAGCCGCTCCGGGAACTCCTCCAGGGAATCGAAGTGCAGGTCACTCAGCTGGAGCACGGTGAAGCCATCGAAGGCCCGGGGCAGATGTGGCAATACCACCGGGTTGCGGCGCACCCGGAAATCCAGCACGTTGGCCCGGCCGCGGGCCGCCGAGCCGGAAATCTTCAGGAAAAAACGGATCAGCGTGCGGGGAAGCTTCCAGTTCTCGATATTGAAGAAGGTCTGTCCTTGCCCGAACCGGTCCGCCTCGTGCCCGATCTCCACCCCGAGACGCCGCCTCAGGTGCACCTTCCCCACCCGGCGGACCAGGTAATCATAGAGCTCATGATCATCCATGAGGCGGTGCAGCGTCGGATTCCTCATCGGCCTCTTCTTCAATCACAGACCTGCACGATTCTCCCCCAAAGCCATGGCCAGGGCCAGCGGTTCGCGACGAGGGGCGCCTTGATGTCATAATGCGCAGACCCAGCCAGGGATCGATGCAGGCCACCCTTGGACGCCACCACCCTTCAGCAACTGTGCAGGCCGGAAGCCTTTTCCCACCCCACCGGGGATATCACCCTGCGCGAAACGCATATCTCCTGGGTCATTCTCAGCGGCGAGTACGCCTACAAGATCAAGAAACCGCTTGATCTCGGCTTTCTGGATTTCTCCACTCTCGAGTTGCGCCGTCACTTCTGCGAGGAGGAGCTGCGACTCAACCGGCGTTTCTCACCCGAGCTCTATCTCGATGTCGTACCGATAACCGGGGGCGCCGGGGGTCTGAAAATTGCCGGCGAAGGCCCCGTTGTGGACTACGCGGTCAGGATGCGGCGTTTCGACGAGAACCAGTTGCTGGATACTATCGCCGAGCGGGGAGGGCTGGACCGGCATATCATTCGCGACCTGGCCCGGGAGCTGGCCCGTCTGCACGGGGAGCTGCCGCGTTGCTACCCGGACCCTGAGTCCACCCAGGCGGGAACCCCGGCGGCGCTGCGTGAGGCGATGGAGCAAAACTTCCGCCAGATACGGGACTATCCACTGGCCGGCAGCGAGCTGCGCCAACTGGAGGCGGTGGAGGCGTGGACCCGACGGCGCTATACGGAGCTGCTTCCGGCCATGAAGATGCGGGTGGCAGACGGCTGGGTCATCGATGGCCATGGCGACGACCATTTGGGCAATATCGCCCTGATAGATGGCCGGGTGCGACTGTTCGACTGTATCGAATTCAATGCCGATTTCCGCATCATCGACAGCATCGGTGAGATCGCCCTGCTGACCATGGATCTCGACGCCCGCGACCACCCGGCTGAATCCCGGCGCCTGCTCACTGACTATCTGGAGTACCGCGGCGACTATGACGGCCTGACATTGCTGGACCTGTACCGCAGCTATTACGCCATCGTCAGGGCAAAAGTTAACCTGCTGCGGGAATCTCCGGAGAGAGAGAACCTCACCGACACCGACGCCTATCGGGAACTATGCCGCTACCTCCACCTGGCCCGCGGTTACTGTCAGCCCCGACGCGGCTTCCTGGCCATCACCCACGGCGTGTCAGGGAGCGGCAAGTCAACTGTGGCGGGTAAGCTGGTTGCGGAGAGCGGCGCGGTACGCATTCGCTCGGACGTGGAGCGCAAGCGCCTGTTCGGGCTGGCACCCGAAGAGCGCAGCCGGCCGGACGATGAGACCTCACTCTATTCGCACGACATGACACGCAGGACATTCGAACGACTGGAAGAACTGGCAAACCTGATCGTGACGGCCGGCTTCCCGGTCATCGTCGACGCCACCTTCCTGCACCGCGCGGTTCGCGTCACCTTTCGCAATCTGGCCGCCAGGCTGGGGGTACCGTTCATAATTCTCGACTGCATTGCCGCGCCCGAAATCCTGCGGGAACGCCTGGCCGAACGCGCCACCCACCGCCAGGATGCCTCTGAGGCCGGGATAGCCATCATGGAGCGTCAGTTGGCGCAGCGCGAACCGCTGTCGGGAGAAGAACTCAATTTCAGGGTCGGGATGGACTCTGAAGAAAACGCAAGCGCCCTCTGGCAGCGAGCTCAACAAGGATTATGGTGAGGCCTGCATGCGACTCCGGCCCGGATAACCAATAAGCCGGGAAGCCGGGAAGCCGGGCATATAACCCCTGGTCGGACAACCTGCGACATTAAACACGGGATCATTGGGGTAACTCACACGGGAACGGGTTGGAACCGGGAATGTCCACGGTGAAATCACCCTCTTCCGCACGGTCGGTCAGCGATTCAGGGTCCGTTATCGCACGCCAGAACCAGTCCACCATTTTCTCACCCGCTACCTCACCGTAGTAGAACTCGTCGCGAATGGACACCACGTGGACGCTGTTCACCGAATCGCTGGTCAGGTACCACTGGATTCCCGGCAGGTCCCTGGTTTCGCAGAACGCGGTTCGCATGGCGTCGATCCACTGCGCCTCGTCGAAAAAGAAGGCATCGCGCTGCTGGGTCTCGTCCTTCTGGTTGGAAACAATGAGATACTGCTGCTCCGGCACCTGTTTCAGCCGGGGGGACATGGCCCGATAGAGGTCAGGCCCCACCGCGCAGTCGCCTGAAAAGCAATAGGGGGCCAGGAAGGGCAGGGCACCCCACTCCGGTATCTTGGTGAAACCCAGCGTTCGCACGCCGACACCGCCATTGTCCAGTGCACCACCCGCGTCGGGAAACGCTGCCGTACGTGGCCACTGCAGGTCATCCAGTACCCAGTGATAGTTGTAGAGGGTGCCATAGGCCCCGGCAGAAAATCCTCCGAACAGCGCGACCAGCCGGTCGGGGCGGAAACCCGCCCCTCCCTCTGCGTCCATCTGCTGCCACAGGATATCCCGCGCGACGCGCATACCCGCCCGGGCATTGATCGCGCCATAGCGCGGCAGCTGCAACTCGCCAAAGTCCTCGACCACGCCACCCCCGGCAAATACATCCTGATTGCAGTAGGGCAGGTAAACCCTGGTCCAGTCCGCGAAGGGATTCATGGGGTCACTCGAGGCAATGCCGTCACCCAGGGGCGTATCGTCCAGCGCACTGAACAAGCCTGGATTCGATTCCATCCGGCTTTTGCAGTCACTCTCGAACAGGCACACACCGCCCCCCTGTAGGCCGATCACAACGCGGTCCAGGGGACTGCCCTCGGGTGCGAGGCGGATATGAATGGCATAGTCTGTACCATCGCCACAGACGGTTCCCCACTTGTCGCGATCGAGCACGATCCTGGTCCACTCTCCCCGAGGCGGCAGAGTTTCGACGTTGGCAGGACCGCAGGACAAGCCCAAAGGCCCGGGGCTTTGGTGGGCAGTCGCCACCGTGCAGTCCACCTGCTCCCCGGCTCGCGCCACATACGTCTCCGGATCCACGGCGATCAGGTCTGCCAATGCCGGACAGGCATCACTGACAGCGGAGACCGCCGCTTCCTTCGACGCCTGCCGTTCCGTCGCCAGGGTTTCGCCGTCACAATCTTCCTCCGCCAGACAGCGATTGATGGCGACCAGAGTGTCATCCACATACTGCGACACAATCCCGTGGGCCGCCTGCAGACAGACCTGCCCCTCCTCCCCCGCGTCCGGCCAGACGGCTCCCTGGGGTCCTCCAAATGTGCGCCAGGCAATTGAATCTGCCTGGGACTGACAGGCATTCCGGAAGCGACCTACAACCGCATCCACCGACAGGGACAGCAGCTCATCATCGGTGCATGACTGCTCGATATCATCCTGCAAGGCATCCAGAGCAGCAACTACATCAGGGTGGCCTTCCCGGCAAGCCGCATCGTCGTCGAAGTAACAGCTACCTGAGGCACTGTTAACGGCGCCCAGGCACTGCTGCAGTGCCCGGGGAGCAACCACGGTGCAGCTGTCGCCCTCCGGGACGTCTACGTAGACATGATCAGAACCATCACTGCAGCCCAGCAGCAGGCTGCATGCCAGTAGGGGTAAAACCATGACTCTGGTGACGGTATTCATATCGAGTGAACCTCCGGATGTTATGCTTTATGCTCCCAGGGCGCTGCCAGCGTGGCAGATGCCCTGCCGGTTTACGTGTACGATCAACACGCCGCGGCGGACCTCGGTACTATACTAGAACATCCTTCTCGAGCAGGGTATTGCAACCACTATGCACACGATCAAAGTCAAGGGTGAGATGATCACCCCGTCCAAAATAGTCTGTGTGGGGCGCAACTACGTCGCCCATATCGAGGAGCTGGGTAACGAGATCCCGGAAGAT
>JAHEEV010000144.1 GCA_024640505.1 Halieaceae bacterium | reverse complement strand
CGTATCAGCGAGGAGTTGGAGCGCCTGCGTTCCGAGCTTGCAATGCGTGACGCGCAGCAGTCGTAGGTCGCGGTTTGGTTATCACCAACAATGATGGCAGCATAGCGGAGACTGGCCGCGCTGCCCAAGGAAAGAGTCGATGGAATTCTGGAAATTCATGTTTGTTCCCACCATCCTGTTCATGGTGGTCGTGGCGCCGATCTGGATCACCATGCACTACCGCAGTGTAAGCCGTTCATCCCGCAGCCTGAACCAGGAAGACAGGGAATCTATCGAGCAGATGCTCGAGACGGTCGACAGGTTAACCGACCGTATCGGAGCGCTTGAATCCATACTGGATATCGATCACCCCGATTGGCGCCAGCAGGCAAACCGCCACGAGTGGAAGGAGGAATAGATCATGGCCAATTCATATGACGGGAACCGGCGGCACTACCGTGATAATTCTCGCAGCCATACGCACCAATTCCGGTCCCGCAGGCGGGCTGGTTGGGGTATGAACCTGTATCGCAATACCCGCGAAGGCAAGATCGCCGGTGTGGCAGCCGGCCTGGCGGATCACTGGGACATTGCCCCCTGGGTGGTGCGCCTGATGTGGGTCGCTGGCTTCCTGTTTACCGGCAGTCTGGCGCTCTGGGCCTACCTGGCCGCGTGGATCATGCTGGCTCCGCGACCCGCGCGACACCAGGAGGATGGCGCCTACTATTCCGAGCCGGAGTACGAGGACCCCGAGGTGGAGATGGAGTATGACGAGCGCTATCACGATTACCGCCCGCGCAAGGTATTTCGCTACAGTGACAGCAGCAGTGTCAGGCTGCAGCGGGCCAGGGAGCGACTCGATTCGGCCCTGCGCCGGGTGGAGGATATGGAGTCCTACGTCACCTCACGGCGATACAATCTCAACAAGGAGTTTTCGAAACTCTAGGGTGTGGGCCCGGTGAACCTGTACGATGAATTGCTGTCCGCGTCTGCAGGAGAGCCTTCTCGCCTGCTGTTGCAGACGGAAGAGGGTGAGCGATTCTCCTATGCCGACGCGGAGCGTGAGTCCGCCCGCATGGCCAACTATCTGGTCGCGCTGGGCGCGCAGCCGGGTGATCGTATTACCGCACAGTTGGACAAGACGCCCGCCGTGCTCTGGCTGTATCTTGCCTGCCTGCGGGCCGGGCTGGTCTACCATCCGCTGAATATCGCCTACCAGGCCTCGGAGCTGGAGTATTTTCTGGCCGATGCGCAGCCGCGCATCCTGGTCTGCCCCGATCGAGCCAGTTCGCTGCTGGAACCGCTGGCCGAGTCGGCGGGCGTCTCCCACGTTTTGACCCTGGACCCCGATGGTTCGGGGAGTCTGCCTCAGGGTGCCGCCGGCTGTCCGGGGGAATTTGCGACTGTTCCCAGGCAGGCGGAGGATATGGCGGCACTGTTGTACTCATCCGGGACGACCGGGCGCCCCAAGGGCATCATGCTCAGCCACGAAAACCTTGCCGCCAACGGGCGTGCCCTGGTGGAGTTGTGGGGGTTCGGACCCGGGGACATCCTGCTACACACACTGCCGGTTTTCCATGTCCATGGCCTGTTTATTGCCACACACTGTGTGTTGATGAGTGGTGCGGCCATGCGCTGGCTGGAACGATTCGACGCGGGCGCCGTTATACGCAACCTGCCGGAATCTACCGTGATGATGGGGGTTCCCACCTACTATACCCGCCTTCTGGCTGAGCCCGCTTTCGGCAGGGACTGCTGCCGGAACATGCGCCTGTTCATATCCGGCTCTGCCCCCCTGTTGACCGAAACCTTCGAGGCATTCCGGCGTCGCACCGGGCACGTCATTCTGGAACGTTACGGCATGTCCGAGACCGGAATGAATACATCCAATCCGCTGCACGGTGAGCGCCGTGCCGGCACGGTCGGACCTCCCTTGCCCGGGGTGGAGGTGAGGGTGGTCGACGACCAGGGCAGTGTGCTGCCGGCAGGTGAAGCCGGCAGTTTGCAGGTGAAAGGCCCCAATGTGTTCCGCGGCTACTGGCGGCAGCCGGAGAAGACCCGGGAAGACTTCACGCCGGACGGGTTTTTCAATACCGGCGATATGGCCGTCAGGTCTGCCGATGGCTATATCGCCATTGTGGGGCGCGCCAAGGATATGATCATCAGTGGCGGACTCAATGTCTATCCGAAAGAGATCGAGCAGCTGCTGGACGGGATGGGAGAGATAAAAGAGTCAGCGGTTATCGGGGTGCCACATCCCGATTTTGGTGAGGCGGTCGTGGCGGTCGTCGTCGCCCAGCCCGGGCACGCACTGAATGAGGCGACCGTGATCAGCTTTGCCCGGGAGCAGATCGCCAATTTCAAGGTGCCCAAGCGGGTATTCTTTGTCCCAGAGTTGCCTCGAAATGCCATGGGCAAGGTCCAGAAGAACCTGCTGCGGGAACGATACGGGGATTGTTGCCGAGAGGGAGGCGCTTTCACCTGAAGTTAATCTTCGCTATGCTTTGCCAATAAGATCTATTAATGCAAGCAAGGTGTGTCCGTGAGCGAATCGATATACCCGGTTGAACCCGAACCCTATGTACCGCCTCCCCGGGCATTGCTGGCGCTGACCGAAGCGCATCGTGCCGCCGTGGAAATGCTGACACTGGGTTTCACCCGGAGGTATCTCTTCAAGCTGGCCCCACGGGGGGATGGCCACCCGGTGATGGTGTTGCCCGGCTTCATGGGCGATGACGGGTATAACAGTGCACTCCGGCGTTTTCTGTCGCGCCTGGATTACTCGGTGCATGGCTGGGGTATGGGTCGCAATCTAGGTCCCCGCGATGGTGTGCTGGAGGGGCTGGAGGAAAGGCTTTTCTACCTGTCCGATCGTTATCGCGGCCCTGTCTCAATGGTCGGCCACAGCCTTGGCGGTATTTTCGCCCGGGAACTGGCGCGGGAATACCCCGACCGGGTCCGGCAGGTTATCTCCCTGGGCAGCCCCTTCGGCCGCGGCAGGATGACGGCTTCGATACCGGCGCGCCTGTTCTCAGCACTCAACCCCCCCGAGGAGCTGCCGATCGACCAGGACATCATCCATGTCCCGCCTCCGGTGCCCACCACGGCGATCTACTCCAAGGGTGACGGGATCGTCCATTGGAAAACCACGCTACATGAAGATACCCACCCGAGGACCCAGAGCATTCGCGTCTTCGGCAGTCACTGTGGCATGACCCTGAACCCGCTGATCTGGTTTCTGGTGGCGGAGCGCCTGGCAATCCCGCCAGGCGAGTGGCGCCCCTTCGAGCAGCGCAGCTGGCGCAACCTGTTCTATCCCCGTTCAGCCCCCTGAGCGGTTGGTGCCCCACCACCGGCGCTGGTAAACAGATCGAACTGTCCCTGCTCCGAGGTTTCCCGGCCATCTGTATCGGGCGTTGCGGGTGGCGTGAAGAGATCAGTGCGGGCCGGACCGGCTTCACCGGTTGCCAGCCCCAGCCTGCGACAGGTGACACTAAAGCGCTGCTCCAGCAGGTCGGCGAACGTGCCGGTCCCCCGCATGCGGTGTCCGAAGCGCCGGTCGTAATCGTCCCCACCCCGGCTCTGTCGCAACAGGCTGACAACGTGATTCGCTCGCAAGGGGTAATGCTGCTGCAGCCACTCGAAAAACAGGTCGCGGATTTCCAGCGGCAGTCGCAGCAGAATATAAGCAGCCCTGCATGCACCCGCACTTTTCGCTTGTTCCAGAATCGATTCCATGTGGACGTCGTTCAGTGCTGGAATCACTGGCGCGAACAGGACTGAAACGGGCACGCCCGCATGGCTCAGTGACTCCATGGCCGCGAGCCTGGCCCGGGAGGAGGCAGCGCGCGGTTCCATGAGTCGCTTCAGTTCGGCGTCCAGCGACGTGATGCTGATCGCCACGGAACAGAGACCCTCGGCGGCCATGTCGGCGATCAGATCGAGGTCCCGGGTGACCAGCGCGCCCTTGGTGATAATGGTTACCGGATGTCGGCAGCGATGCAGGACCTCGAGCACCTGGCGGGTAATCCGGTACTTCTTTTCAACCGGCTGGTAGGGGTCGGTATTGGCGCCCAGCGTGATGCTGCTGCAGCGATAGCCGGGACGTGACAGCTCCCTTTCCAGCTGTTCGGCGGCATTGGCCTTGTAGGTCAGGCGGGTTTCGAAATCCACCCCCGGCGAAAGGTCCAGGTAGGCGTGGGTCGGGCGTGCATAGCAGTAGACACAGCCGTGTTCACATCCCTGGTAGGGGTTGATGGACTGGTCAAAGGGGATATCCGGGGAACTGTTGCGGGCGATGATGCTCCGGGCCCTTACCGGGCGACACTCGGTCACCGGGCTGGACCCGGTGATCCCGTCATCCCATTCCACGCAGGTGGGCTGGTAACGACTGCCGCGGTTGCTGAGCGCGCCGCGCCCTCTGCGAACGCATCGCTGCTTATCTACCACATTGTGCGCTTCAGTCATCCTGCTCACCAACTACTGTATAAAAAAACAGTATCACAGCCGCTTTGGCCCAGGCAAGGTTTTGCATTAGTCTGGCCCCCATAACAAACGGACCAGGGAAACGGATGCTGCACCGAATCTGGCTGGGTTTTTTCCTGGTCGCCTTTGTCAGCGCACTCTATCAGTGGCTGGGCCTGGGCGATGCCGAAGTCTTCCAGCGCATGGTGAGTGCCCTGTTCGACATGGCGGGCCTGTCGGTGGACCTGGCCATTGGCCTGGTCGGGCTGATGGCACTGTGGTTGGGTATCGTTGCGGTGGGGGAGGCCAGCGGTCTGGTGGACAAACTGGCGCGGGGGCTGTCGCCTCTGTTCACACGCCTGATGCCGGAAGTGCCAGCCGGCCACCCCGCGATCGGTTCCATTACGCTCAACCTGTCGGCAAATATTCTCGGCCTCGATAACGCCGCCACGCCGCTGGGTATCAAGGCCATGAAGGATCTTCAGACACTCAACCCGGACCCCGGTGTCGCCAGCAACGCCCAGATCCTGTTCCTGGTCCTCAATACCTCCGCGGTCACCCTGTTTCCTGTGACCATCCTGCTCTACCGCGCCCAGATGGGAGCCGATGACCCCGCGGCGGTTTTCATACCGATTCTGATTGCCACGAGCTGTTCTACCCTGGCCGGCCTGCTGGTAACGGCGCTCGTGCAGCGAATCCGGTTATGGGACACTGTGGTGCTGGGCTTCCTGGGCGGTGCCTTCGCCGTGCTCCTGGCGGTGATAGGCTGGTTCTCGATGCTTGGCGCGGAAGCGCTGCAGCGGCAGTCGAGCCTGGTCAGCAATTTTCTCATCATCGCCTTGATCCTGCTGTTCCTGCTTGCCGCTCACCGGCGGTCGTTGAATACCTACGAGATCTTCATCGAGGGGGCTAAACAGGGCTTCGAGACGGCCATAGGCATCATTCCCTACCTCGTGGCCATGCTGGTGGCAATCGGTGTTTTCCGGGCCAGCGGCGCGCTCGAACTGCTGCTCGGTCTGGTGCGGGATCTGGTGATGGCGGGAGGTTTTGACGCGCGCTGGGTCGATGCCATGCCCACGGCGCTGATGAAACCCCTTTCCGGTTCCGGCGCACGGGCCATGATGATCGAGACCATGAACACCTATGGCGTGGACTCATTCCAGGGCCGGCTCGCCGCCACCATGCAGGGCTCCACGGAGACAACCTTCTATGTACTGGCGGTCTATTTTGGCGCAGTCGGCATCCGCCATGCACGCCACGCCGTGGCCTGCGGCCTGGCCGCGGATGCGGCGGGTATTACCGCCGCCATTGCGGTTGCCTACTGGTTCTACGCCTGATGTCCGTCAGTGGTATATTGAACGGGGACAAGCGGAAACTGTTGCAGACATGACCAGGCCATCCTCGATCGAACATTCAATGCTAGGCACGTTCATACTGCCCGTGGCACAGGCGCTGCGGGTAAGCGGCTTCGATCCGGTAGACGAACTGGCCTCCGTCGGTCTCGACCTCGCTCGGGTAGCTAACCCGGAATGGCGCATCTCGCCCGTGGATTTCAACGCGTTGATGTTTCACTGTGAACAACTCACCGGTGACGAGGCATTCGGTCTGCTGGCGGCAGAAAGACTGCAACCACAGGTTTTGCATGGCCTGGGGCTTGGCTGGCTGGCGAGTGATACCGTTTACGACGGCCTGAAGCGCATGGTGCGTTTTGGCAAGCTGATCAGTACGGGGCTTGAACTGGACCTGGTAGAGGAGGGCAGTTTTACCCACGTCCTGGTGCGTCCGCTGGAACTGGAGAATACCGCCTGGTCCACACGGGATTATGCGGTCGGCATGATCGCGCGCATGTGCCAGCTCACCCTCGGGGAATTTCTGGCGCCCGTCTCCGTGAGGATCGAGAGGCCAAGGCCCACGGAACCTGACCGCTGGGAGTACGCGCTCGCCAGCCGGGTCGAGTTCGACGCGGGGATGAACAGGATGACCTGGGCCAGTTCGGATATCATGGAGCCGCTGGTTACCGGGGATCCTGCCCTGGCCCGGGTGAATGATGAGCAGACCCAGGCCTACCTGGACAGCTTCCTGGTCCATACCACCTCACGGAGCGTGGCGGACAAGATCGTGGAGCACCTGCCCGACGGGCCACCCAGCCAGCAGCAGATCGCCGATGCCCTGTTCATCAGCAGTCGCACGCTGCAGCGGAAACTGAAGGAGGAGGGTACCAGTTTCACGGAGTTGCTCCAGGACACGCGGCTGCAACTGGCCCGCAAGTACCTGCGTCAACCCAATCGCTCAGTCGTGGAAACCGCCTACCTCCTGGGCTTCTCGGAACCGAGTACCTTTTCCAGGGCGTTCAAGCGCTGGACCGGACAGGCCCCGGGAGAATACCGGGACTCCTCTCGCAACCTCTGATTCCTCTCGAACATGGGGCGTTGGCGCCCCTTGCCATCTGATTGTCGCCCGTGGCCATGCCAGCTATGGCCAGGCCGTCATATTGTAGACACAAGCCAACAAGGAGTAAGTGTCATGCAGAATCCCGTTACTGTATTTACCGACAAAGTCATGCAGGGGATCAAGTCGATGGTTTATCTCTCGATGCGGGTCTACTACCGGCGCGGCGCAACGGCCGCAGAGATATCCGGCTTCCTGAACGATTGGGTACCCGCCGGTGAAGGCTTCTATCACGAGGGGGTCGTCGAGCGGGTGCTGCAGGAACTGCAGCTGGATGGCAAGGTGGATCGGGCGGGCGCGCGCTGGTACCCCGCTGGCGCTGTGGCCTAGGATCGCGCTTTTGGTATGTATCCCGGGTCCCAGGACCCGGGAATTTCCCTGTTTCTGGCTACGGCCATTTCTCCCATTCCTCACAGCCCCTATAATCGCCCAACGACTTGAGATCGAACCGGGGTAAACCGCATGGCCAAATTACTGATAATTGCCGATCTGGAGGGCAAGGGACATGCCATACCCCGGGGCCTGAAACTGGCCCTCAAATTGGGTGTGGGCGTGGAGGTGGTTGCGTTTGCTTATGCTGCACTGGATCGGTTGGATATCGGGAAGAGCGAGCAGGCCGGCGTCAGGAAGCAGCTGCTGGACGAGCGCCGGCGCATCGTACAGAAGCGGATCGATGAGTATCGCGGGAGCGAACAGAAGGTCGACCTGACAGTGGTCTGGGAAAAGGATATCCATAAGTGGATCAACAAGGCCTGTGCCGACGACAAATACCTCGCGGTCATCAAGACCGGTCGCCGTACGGATTCGCTGGTTCATACCTCCACCGACTGGCAGCTCTTGCGGGAGTGCCCCGCACCCGTGTTAATCGTGGCTGCCCGAAAATGGCACCGGACCCGGCCGGTCCTGGTCACCCTGGACCTCGGTACCACGGTCGCCGTGAAGCGGAAATTGAACCACAAGGTTTTGCAGAGCGCGCTGCAACTGGCGGACGCCCTCGGCGTTGAGTTGGAGATCATTACGGCGGTAGAGATTCCCACCCTGTTGTCTGATCTCGACCTGGTAGACCCGATCGCCTATACACGGAAAATGCGGGAATCCATGACGCCGCATATCAGGGAACTGGCCGAGAAGCATGGTCTTCCGGAGA
>JAHEEV010000143.1 GCA_024640505.1 Halieaceae bacterium | reverse complement strand
CGCGGCCGTGAGCACTTCACCTACTATCCGGGCGCCGTGGGCATACCCGAGACACAGGCACCCGCCATGGCCAACCGCAGCTGGACACTCCATGCGGAACTCGAACTGGCGGCTGACGGCTCCGGCAGGGGCGTGATTGCCACGGTTGGCGGCACCGCCGCCGGCTGGTCACTGTACCTCGATGACGCCCGCAGGCCGGTCTTCGAATACCGCGCTTTCGAGGTCGACCACCTGCGCCTGCAAGGTGTAATCCCCCTGGCCCCGGGCGCGCAAGCCGTGGCAGTAAAATTCGATTACCAGGGGCCCGGGTACGCCAAGGGGGCCCGGATCAGCCTGCAAGTGAACGGCGAAAGCGTCGCCCGGGGAATGATCGCCGCGAGCCCGCCGGCATTCTTCTCCATCGATGAAACCTTCGACATCGGCGTTGACACCGGCTCACCGGCCGGGGCCTACCCGGTGGAGGCACCCCTGGGCTACGCGCTGGAAGGCCTGACCCTGAGAAAGGTTGACGTGCAACTGCATTGAAGGGGGAAGCACGGCCAGCACCGCCTCGGGGCAGCCATCTGCGCAGAGGGCCTGTTGGCCGCTAGAACAAGTACTCCAGCCCCGTCTTGCGCAGGGTCCTGAAGATCTTGCGCTGATTGCGCACCGCGGACGCCTTGATGCCGTCGCCTTCCATGATCCGGCGCCGCATCTCCAGCCATTCCGCGGAACCCCAGAGGTAAGATTGGCTCTTGAGGCGCTCGAAGTCCGCGATGACATCTTCCCGTAAGCCCGGGCTGGCAAAAAAGAAGCCCATCTCATTGTTGAATAATCGGGAGCGGTAGTCGAAGTTGGCGGTGCCGATAAATCCGGCCTCGTCACCCAACAGATATTTCGAGTGCAGCTTGCCGTAGTGCTTGTCGCCCCCAAAGTAGGCGTCGTCCAGGCGACCGGTCTCGTAAATGCTCAGCTGGGGATGGTTGACCAGTTTCAGCCAGGTCTCGCTCTCCACCAGTTCCGGATTGAGTTCGCTCTCGGCCAGGTCTGCCTGCCAGGCTTGCTTGTGCTTGGCATCCAGCAGCATGCGGGGCGCCATATCCATGTCCACGATCGACTGGGCGGGGAAATTGTCCGAGGTGAGCACCGAATTGGTAATCATCTCGTAGCGATAATCCGGATCCTCTTCCAGCCAGTCCAGCACCCGTTGGGCTTCGTCGAGCAACAGATTGCCCTCATTGTCGTAGTAGCGGGCCAGGAAAAGGTAGGGGGAAACGATCCGTGCGTGGGACCGTTCGTGGCCCCGGGCCTGCTCCAGCAGATTCATGATGGAATTGGGGTTGTTGGCGAGATTGGCGACGGCGTCGGTCACCACGGTGCGATTGGTGAGATTACTGAATTCGTGGGCCAGGCGAACATCCGCCTGGTGCCAGCCACCGGCGAGGAATGCGTCCATGGCGGCGAAATGCGGTTGCAGCGCGGGCAGGGATTTCAACTGCGCCAGAGCGCCAGCCAGCGCCTCCCGGCGCTCGCGATACAGATCGGTGCCGGTCACAAATTGCTTCGAGCGCAGGCGCTTGTTTTTCTCGTAGAGGGATAGCAGGGTGAAATAGACTTCCGCCACTTCACCCACCGTGTGTTCATCCTCCCGATCCAGACCAGGGCGCAAGAGGATCTCCGCATCGTTATAGGTATCGGGATTGGGAGATCCGTCCTCAAGAATACCGTAGTAGGCCAGGGAAATGTTGCGGCCACCCGTGATCACGACAGTCTTGTCCGGTACAAATCCGTCCACCACCATCAATTTGTCGTGGGAGCGCCGGTTGGCTGTAAAGGGAGATTTGCTCACCGCATTGAAAATGAAAATCTGTACCCGGGCGCGGCGAGTGGTGACCTGCCCGGCGGAGTTGTGGACGAAGCCTCCTCCCACCTGACAGCTGTGCAGGGCCCGCAGCCAGGTCTTGTTGAGCCCGATGGAGCCCACTGAATCAACCATCAGGCGAACATCGACGCCCCGCTGCACCGCGTCGCACAGTGCTCCCAGCATGGCCTTGCCCGCCAGGTCGTCCTTGAAGATGTAGTAGACCGCATCCACGCTGTGCTCTGCGTTCTCGATCATATGGATTTTTGCGGTAAGGGACTGGATCGCCTCCACTTCACTGCTGCCCAGCAGTTTGGCCCGGGCACCCTGCACGGGAATCTGTGCCTCAACGCCCAGGTCAATTGGATTGGAACCCGAATCCCTCGCCCGTAATTGCGTTCGAGTCTGGTACCACTTGTTGAGTTCGGGATCCTCGACAGCCTCGAGGGGCGGACAGTTTTCCAGCGGCAGCCGGTCTGCGGGACACTTGTCGGCGGGAATCGTGGTGGTGGCACAGGCGGAAATAGTCCCCAACAGCACCAGCAGGAGAAAGCGCAAGCGTACTGGCAAATTCAAGGCTCACGACTCCAGCGCAGCTCCGCCACGACCAGGCGATGATCGGACACCTCATCCTGCAACGTCCGATAGGTGACGAACTCCAGCTCTCTGGAGATCAGGATCCAGTCCAGGCGACTGGTTTTATAGCTGGCCAGCTGATCTGACTGTGGCTGGTAGGCGATCATACCGGTCTCCTCTGCCAGGCGACGCACGACGGAATCGTCCGGGCGCCACTGTTCATTGAAGTCGCCCATCAGAATAATCGGTATCGGCGATCGTTTGATTGCCTCGATGATATCAGCGAGTTGCCGCCTGCGTGCGCCCTTGCGGGAAAAATCCAGATGGACAGAAACCACGCGTACCGGCCTGATCTCATTACCGTGACGCCAATTCAACGTCGCAGACACGAATCCTTTCGTTGTCGTGGGCGGTGTCGGCTCGAAACTGGTTACCCTGGGGTCCGATAGCTGAACATCAGATAATAACCCGGTACCAAATCGGTACAACCAGGTTTGAGCATGCAATCCCAGGACGGCGCAATGGAGTTCTGTCGAGTCCATCAACCGGGCGGCATGGTCAAAGCTGCCGGCCCAGAGAGAATCGACATCCAGTTCCTGCAATGCCACCACGTTGACGCCCTGACTTACCAGCAGGCGCCCCGCAGCATCGAGGTTGCGTCTTATCTGGCCTGTTCCTATCAGCATCTGGTTGAGGGAACGCCCCCGGCCATGGGCGATATTGAGCGTCGCCACCAGCAGTGAGCGGGCATCATGCACCATCGGTGGTGATGTGCCTTCACGGCATTTTGACTCAGTGCCAAATCCGGCACAGGACCATACCAGCGTGAGCAAAATGATCGTCAGACGCATAGAAGCTTTGTTTTTATGCCGTTGAATGGCCCGGCACGTTCTGTCACCGGATCCGGTATACCCAATGTCCCTGCCGCGATACACACGTAAGCGACGGGAAACAGCAGGCGGCACGCCCCATCCAGCCAACGAGCCCGTCGTAACCTGCCCACAAACCCCTCGCCAGTTTCCCCCCGGGTGATCTCTATCTCCGGTGCGTTAGCAGACCAGTGCGTTATCCGCCAGTCAGCAACGGACAACTCTGAGGCCAGGAAAGATGCATATGCAGGGTCGGGAAGTAATTCGACAGCCCCGCCATCGTGACTCAGGACCAGCACGGGAATCTTGAAATCATGAGCGTCAAATGGAAAGTCGTGCCACTTGAGAGGATGAGAAAAATCCCCCCAGAGACGCATTCGGTATTTCGCGCAGGGGTAGATTACAGACGGCTGCAGGGTGAGTGGGGCTGTTCCGGTCTTCCATGGCTGACAGACGACGATTCCGTATCATAATTGGTTGCGTGGATTATACGCGATGTAAAGGTATCTAGAAGGCGTGCCACTACGAGGTCGCCAGTTGCTTGGGGCACTTCATAAACCCGCCCTTACATAGAACTATTATTATTTATATTCAGTTAGTTATAGTTGTTTTCTAATCTATATTATTAGGTTTATCCGCGGTGTGGATACCCCTCCCTGGCACTTGGAGCGCGGGACAACAACAGCACTGGCGACGCCTGGAACGGCACTTCAGGCCGGTTGCTTGAGCGGGCGCAGGCCCATACCGGCGTTTGTCCTGTTTCCGCGCAGAGAATGAGGCAACACTACCCTTTAAATTTGCAACCTTCGCCCTTATTATCTGTCATAGTCATCGAATCAACCCACTAATGGAGTCACTGATGCAAGACCAGAGTGTGTACACCAGCCAGGGCGCTAACCTGGACAGCGTCCTTAGTACCAACAAGGTTCTGAAGAACACCTACATGTTGCTGGGTATGACCCTGTTAGCCAGCGCGGCTGCTGCTGGGGTTTCCATGGCAGCCGGCCTGAGTCACGGCGCAGGGCTTGTCCTGACACTGGTGGGTTTCGGCCTGCTATTCGTCGTTAACCGCATGGCCGATTCCAGCAAGGGCCTGCTTGCGATTTTCGCCTTCACTGGCGTGATGGGTGCCGCGATCGGACCCATGCTCAACTACTACCTGGCCATGCCGGGTGGCCCGGCCCTGGTGATGCAGGCTCTGGGAGGTACAGCCCTGGTATTTTTCGGTCTCTCGGCCTATGCCCTGACAACCCGCAAGGACTTCTCCTACATGGGCGGTTTTCTTATGGTCGGACTGCTCGTCGCAGTGGTCGCCATGATCGCCAATATCTTTCTGCACATCCCTGCCCTGTCACTGACCATCTCCGCTGCTGTGGTGATGATCATGTCCGGTCTGATACTGTTCGACACCAGCCGTATCATCAACGGGGGTGAGACCAACTACATCCGCGCCACCGTCGCACTCTACCTGGACATTTACAACCTGTTCATCCATCTGCTGCATCTGCTGACCGCGCTCGGCGGCGATGACTGAGTTCCCGGAAGCGCCCAAAAACCCCGGTATTTACCGGGGTTTTTTTATTCCAAGGTAAGTTTCCCGTGATCTATTCGCTCCTGGTCATGTCCTCGCCCGCATCCGGCTATACGGCTGACACGGCTGCGCGATTTGCCCGCGCCGTGATCTCGGCGGGCCATACCATACACCGGGTATTTTTCCTGGACGCAGGCACCGATACCGGCTCTAGCAACGCCGTTTTTCCGCAGGATGAAAGCGATCGACTGCAGCACTGGGTGGAACTCGCCGAGGACGATGGGGTGGAACTGGTTCTCTGTATTTCGTCTGCCCTGCGGCGGGGCATGCTGGATGACTCCGAAGCCGCGCGATACGAGAAGAGGTCAGCGACGGTGCACCCCGCCTTCACTATCGCAGGATTGGGACAGCTGGTGGACGCCTCTGCGTGCTCTGACCGGCTCGTCACCTTCGGGGGATGAGATGACGGATGCCGGCCAGGAGCTGATGGTTATCGTACGACACAGCCCCTACGGTTCCAGCCTGGGGCGCGCCGCGCTGGACACCGCCCTGGCTGCCGCCGCTTTCGACCAGACGGTACACCTGCTGTTCCTCGGCGATGGCGTATTGCACCTGCTGCCAGAGCAGGATGCAGCAGCGGTGGGCCTCCGGAACATCGCTCGCCTGCTGGGATCGCTGCCCCTGTATGACATCGAATCGGTCTTTGTCGATGAAGCCTCGGCACAGCGCTACGGCCTCGACCTGCAGTTGTCACCCGTTCCGGCCAGGGCCGTCGACAACGACGCCATCCGCGAGCTGATGTCAAACTGTCATCACCTGGTGGGATTCTGAGATGCTGCTGCATACGCTCAACGCGCCGCCTTCCAGCAGTGCTTTTGCCGACTGTCTGCACGTCCTGGCTCCCGGAGATGCCCTCGTACTGATGGGCGACGGGGTCTATGCGGCACTGGGTGGAACGCAGGCCGCCGCGAGGCTGCAATCCAGTGGTGCCGAGCTCTACCTGCTGCAGCCGGACGCCGCAGCCGCCGGGGTGCTGCCCGATACGGATTTCGTCCGGGTCGTTGACATCGAGGGCTTTGTGGCGCTCACCGAACGCTTTGAGCGCCAGCTGGCCTGGTATTAACGCAATGCTCCCCGCCACAGCCTTCGACAAGGAGGGTTTCCTGCGCAAGCTGTCAGACTGGAACCCCGGGGTCGCGGAGCAGATTGCCGCCGCAGAAGGAATCTCCATGACACCTGAGCACTGGGAGATCATCGAGCTGTTGCGCGCGTATTACGATGAATTTGATGCCTCGCCCGCGATGCGACCACTGGTGAAATACTGCGCCCTTAAGCTGGGGACAGACAAGGGCCGGAGCATCTACCTGATGTCTCTGTTTCCCGGCTCCCCCGCCAAACTGGGCAGTAAGATCGCGGGACTGCCGAAACCCGACAACTGCCTGTAACGCCATGACCGATCGCCCGGACTACCAGGAACCGCGGGATGAGCATCCCTTCGCTCCCTACGTGAGGACACTCGGCAAGGGCAAATCAGGCAGCCGGTCCCTCACCGAAGCCGAGGCCCGGGACGCCTTCTCGATGATACTGCGCGGGGAGGTCGAACCGCTGCAACTGGGCGCTTTCCTGATGTTGCTGCGGGTCAAGGAGGAGACCCCTGCCGAACTGGCAGGCTTCGTTCGCGCCTGCCGGGAAGTCATGGTGCAACCCCCGGCCGATTTACAGGCGGACCTGGATTGGTCCAGCTATGCCGGCAAACGCCAGCAGCATCCCTGGTTCTTATTAAGCCTGCTGCTGCTCACACAGGCGGGACACCGGATCTTCGTACACGGCTGCGACGGCCACACCCGGGGGCGCCTGTACACCGAGTCGGCCATGCGTCAGTTGAACCTGCCCGTGGCCGGGAACTGGGAGGAGGTGGAAGCACAGCTCTCCCTATCCGGTTTGAGCTACCTGCCACTGCGCCATTTCTGTTTCCCGCTCCACGACATGATGCAGCTGCGTCCGCTGCTCGGCCTGCGTTCGCCCGTTAATACCCTCGCGCGCCTGTTGAACCCCCTTGGGGCGCCCCGCAGCGTACAGAGCATTTTTCACCCGGCCTACGGCAAACTGCACCAGGAGGCAGACCGTCTTCTGGGCCAACCTCAGGCCCTGGTCTTCAAGGGCGAAAGCGGCGAGATAGAGATCAAACCCCAGGCCGATACCCGGCTGCAGTTACTGCGGGATGGGACGTTTCGCGAAATGACCCTGCCTCGAACCATCGACCAACGCGTCTCGTCCGTGGAGAACCCCTCGGTCAGCCCTCTGCGCTACTTGTGGACCGGTGAGCAGGCTCATCCGCAGGGGTTGGAGGCAGTTCTGTCTACCACAGCCGCGGCACTGCTTCTGCTCCACCCGGAGTTCGGGATTCAGGATGCAAGAACAGAAGCCATCGAGCTCTGGTCGCGGCGCAACCCGGGAAGACTTGCCTGATGCCCCTGTCTGACATAAAGCCCGACGCTTACGATGAACTGCTGGAGAAAAAAGCCGCGGCGGTGAGCGCGCTGCTGGCGCCCTACCGGCCACCTGCGCCGCGAGTATTTCCTTCCCGCCCCACCGGGTACCGGATGCGCGCCGAGTTTCGAATCTGGCATGACGGGGATGACCTCGACTACGTCATGTTCCGCCGACACGACCCGACCTCGCCAATACCGATCACGGACTTTCCCGTCGCCTGCGAACGCATTCAGGCGATCATGCCGGCACTGATCGAGCAACTGAAACCGGACGTCACCTTGCGCCGCAAGTTGTTTCAGGTGGAGTTTCTCTCCACCCTCGCGGGCGATACACTGGTGTCACTCATCTACCACCGCCGGCTGGACGACAGCTGGCGGGAAGCGGCTGAACAGCTCGCCCGTCAGCTGGACATTTCCATTGTAGGACGCAGCCGCAAGCAGAAGGTGGTGATTGGCCGGGACTACGTATTGGAAAAACTGCAGGTCGCCGGCGAGGCGTTCAGTTATCGGCAGTACGAACAGGCCTTCACCCAGCCCAACGGTGAACTCAATATCCGCATGATCGAATGGGCCTGCGAGCAGGCCCAGTACCTGCAGGGCGACCTGCTGGAACTCTATTGTGGCAACGGTAATTTCACCCTGCCCCTGTCCAGGCGTTTCCGGCAGGTAATCGCCACGGAACTGTCCAAGACCTCCATTCGCGCGGCGCGCGAGAATATCCTGGCCAACGGCATGGACAACATCAGCATGATCCGCCTGTCCGCCGAGGAGGTCACCCAGGCTATGAACGGTGAACGCGAATTCCGACGCCTCGCTGAGCTGCCAGAGCCACTGCAG
>JAHEEV010000142.1 GCA_024640505.1 Halieaceae bacterium | reverse complement strand
GCCGCTCCAGACGTTGTCGAAGATCCTGGAAAAACCCATCCAGGCCTCGTTGGCCTGCCGGAAATCCTTGCCGCGCGCACCCAGCGGGTTGGGCTCGCTGAGCAACCAGGCCTCGGAATCGGTCATCATCAGGTCCGGGTTGAAAGTCTTCATGGCCAGGCTGGCCGCCAGCCGCGGGATCACGCCGATGCCGGTGGCGAGCACCTCACCATCATCACGGAACGCCTCGGCCGCCGCCACGATGCAGAGTTCGGCCAGGGAGTATTCAGTTGCTGCATTACTCATTTCGCTACTCTCCGGGGGCGCTCAGTAGGTCGGCAGTTCGATGGCGCGGATGGCTTCCAGACCGCCGACGTTTTCCTGGTACTCCGCTTCGGAGGCCCCCAGGTACGTATCCAGGTAGGACTGGAATCCTCCCTCCCCCGCCGAGGCGGCATACGCCTTGAAGTGAGGCACGTCGAAACCGTACAGGGGATTGCAGGAACTGGGGTGGGCGCCGCCGGGACTATGGACCACCCCGGTGGTCGCGGCCCGCTCCCAGTGAACCAGCCGCGCCTGCTCAGGATCGGCAAAAAAGCCGGTATCCACCAGTTCATCGCAGCTGACGAAGGTCTTGTCCGCCGCGCGGGCGAACCAGTCGTCCATGTAGTGGTCGG
Source organism: Halieaceae bacterium (assembly GCA_024640505.1). Classification (GTDB taxonomy): domain Bacteria; phylum Pseudomonadota; class Gammaproteobacteria; order Pseudomonadales; family Halieaceae; genus JARRPM01. The sequence goes on along the minus strand of JAHEEV010000142.1, from coordinate 7,493 downwards.
GGCCGGCGATCTGGCATACGCCGCGGTTATCGGCGCGATCCACATGGATCAGGGAGGCGTCCAGGGTGAGTGCGGGCATAGCGACCCACTCCTTGTCATCGTAGGGGCTGTCGATCACCTTGATTCCCGGGTTTACGGTAACGATGTCGGTGCCAAGGCCCACCTGGGTGGGAATGAAGGGCAGGCCCCAGGCGGCAGCCCGCAGGCCCAGCAGCATCATGCCCTCGTCGATCTCCATCACTTCGATGGCGCCGGACTGCCGGGCCTGGCGGAAATAGGGTTCCAGGGGAATGAAGTCCAGTGAAACGAAAGCGAACACCACTTTCTTCACCTTGCCCGCGGCACACAGCATGCCCACGTCGGCGCCGCCATAAGAGACAAGGGTAAGATCCTTCAGGTCGGAACGCAGGATCTCCCGCACCAGGGCCATGGGTTTGCGCCGCGGACCCCAGCCGCCAATGCCGATGGTCATGCCATCTTCAAGTTGCGCCACAACCTCGGCGGCGGTCATTTGCTTGTCCATCCAGGACTCCTGTTTTCGCTTAGCTGACGATCCGCGCCATGCGGTAATCGTGTTTCACAAAATTCACCCCGAGGGTGCTGTCGGTACGTCGCACCCCGTCGATACTGCTGATACGCCGGTGCACGAACTCCGCCAGGTGTTCCGCATTGCGCACCATGGTAATCGCCAGGATATCCGAGCGTCCCAGCATCACTCCCACGAAACCCAGCTCGGGTATCTGCGCCAGGGACCGCGCCACTGCCCGGGTCTGACCGCTGCGCTCCACCTCTATCCAGATATAGGCCAGGGCCGCATCCCGGAAACGGTCGATATTGGTAACCGCCGTGATGCGGATCTGTTTTTCCTCTTCCATGCGCTTGATGCGGGCGCGCACCGTTCCCTCGGTGACGCCCAGATCCTCTGCCACCTGCCGGTTGCTGATACGAGCGTCCTTCGACAGCCACGCCACGATGGCCTTGTCGACGTCGTCGAGCTTACGCCGGGCCTGCATGCAACACCTCAATCATGGAACGGCACCCAGTCAGGCTGGTTCTTCAGCACATCGAGAGCCAGTGCCGGCGTCAGGCGGCGCACGCCGGGAATAGTCGCCAGCTGGTCATTGACCAGCCGGTCCAGTGCGGCCTGGTCCTCGGCGACCACCAGGATCTCCACATCGTGGGCGCCGACCACCACGTTGACCGAAAACACCTCGGGCAGCTCAGCCAATTGCCGTGCCACGGCTTCCGGGGAACGGCCCTCGACCTGCACGCCAATAGCCAGGAGCATGCCATAACCCGCCGCCTCGATGTCGGTGACCGCCACGACCCGCATGGTGCCCGACTCTTCCAGGCGGCGTATCCGGGCACGAACCGTGCTCTCGGTCAAATCCAGCTCCCGCGCAATGGAGCGACAGGGCAGGCGGCCATCCTCCCGCAGGAGGGCGATAATGGACAGGTCGGTCTCGTCCAGTTCGATCTGGGATCGCGAGGGCACGGGAACAGGCTGGTTCACCCGGCGTCCCCCTCCGCCAGACGGCGCAGTTCGGTTTTCAACACCTTGCCGCCGGCATTCATGGGGAACTCCTCCATGAAGCGCACGGAGCGCGGCACTTTGTAATTGGCCATATTGTCCCGGCACCAGGCAATGACGGCCTCCTCATCCGGGGCGGTACCGGGCATCGCCACGATATAGGCCCGGGCCACCTCCCCCATGCGCTCATCCGGTACGCCGATGACCGCAGCCCTGGCCACGCCGGGCATACTGCAGAGGGTGTTTTCGATCTCCGCCGGATAACAGTTGAAGCCGCCGACAATGAACATGTCCTTGATCCGGTCGGTAATGCGGATATAGCCATCCGCGTCCATGACGCCCACATCGCCGGTGCGCAGCCAGCCGTCGGCGGTGATGGTGTGGGCGGTCTCCTCCGGGTTATCCAGGTAGCCCTGCATGACATTGAACCCGCGACACCATATCTCCCCCGGGGTACCCGCCGGTACGGCGTGACCGGCACTGTCCACACACTGCATCTCCACGCCATCCATGGCCCGGCCGGAGGTGCAGGATATCCGTTCGGGGCTGTCGTCGGCGCGGCAGATGGATACCACGCCACAGGTCTCAGTGAGGCCGTAGGCCGTGACCACGACCTCGAAGCCCAGCTCCTCACGCATCTGTCGCACCAGTTCCACCGGCACCGGTGCCGCGCCGGTCACCGCCAGGCGCAGGCTCGAGAGGTCGTATTCGTGGCGGCGAGGGTGGGCCAGGAGTGACTGGTAGATTGTGGGGGGACCCGGGATCATGGAGATCTTCTCCCGCGCCACCAGCCCCAGGACCGCGTCCAGGTCGAAACTCTTCACCGGCACCATGCGCGCACCGCAGATGATGCTCGCCAGCCATCCGGCCTTGTAGCCGAAGGAGTGGAAAAAGGGGTTGATGATAAGGTAGTTGTCGTCGGAGCGCAGACCTACGGTGGCACTCCAGGTCTCGAAAGTGCGGATATTCTGCCCGTGGCTGGTTACCACGCCCTTGGGCTTGCCGGTGGTGCCGGACGTGAACAGGATATCCAGGGTATCTTCCGGCGTCAGTGCCGCCGCCCGCTCATCCACCTGCGCCACCGGCAACTCATGGCCACCGGCCAGGAAAGCGTCCCAGCTTGTGGTTCCAGACGCCTCCCCGGAGAACAGGACGACCTGCTCCAGGGCAGGCAGGGATTCACCCTCGAGCAGCTGCGGGTAGTTGACGCCCAGGAAATCGCCCACCGAAAACAGCAGACGCGCGCCGCTGGTGCGCAGGATGTAGGCGGCTTCGCCCCCTTTCAGGCGGGTATTGAGGGGCACCAGCACCGCGCCGACGCTCTGGGCGCCGATGGCAGCGATAATCCACTGGTACATATTGGGCGCCCAGATGGCGATCCGGTCGCCCCGCTCCAGACCTGCGGCCAGGAAGGCTCTGCCGGCATCCCGCCGGGCGGCGTCGAGCTGTGCATAGGTCAGCTCCACGTCGCCGTCAGTGATGGCGACCCGCTCCGCATAGGTCCCTGCCGACGCCGCGACGAGCTGGGGCAGGGTGCGGGCCTGGTAAGGGTCCTGGGACATATCTATCCGGCTTTCGGTCATTCGAAGCGCTCAATAATAGATAGCCGCGCGCCCATTTGGAACCATTTTTCGTAAAATATAGATCTATATTTTACGAATAGCACAATAAATTATGCTCCTTCGACCGCTTTTCGCCGCTATTCGGGGAACTGGTAGTCCTTGAACATCTCCCGCAGCGTCACCTTCTGGATCTTGCCCGTCGCGGTATGGGGCAGCTCATCCACGAACTGCACCGCTTCCGGCGTCCACCAGCGGGCGATCTTGCCCTCGAACCAGGCCAGCATCTCCTCGGCGGTCAGATCCTGCCCCTCGGGTCCGCGCACCACAATCAGCAGGGGCCGCTCACTCCACTTGGGGTGGTAGTGGCCGATCACCGCCGCTTCAGCCACTTTCGGATGATCGGTTGCCACGTTTTCGACTTCGATGGAAGAGATCCACTCGCCACCGGACTTGATCACATCCTTGGTCCGGTCGGTGATGGCCATGAAACCGTCGGGATCGATGGTGGCCACGTCCCCGGTTTCGAACCAGCCCGCCTCCGCGTGGGCATCGGAATCCTCCAGCTTGAAATAGCTCGAGCAGATCCACGGGCCACGCACCTTGAGGGACCCGAAGGCCTCGCCATCCCAGGGCTGCTCATTGCCCTGGTCGTCGACGATTTTCATCTCCACCCCGAAGATGGGCCGGCCCGCCTTGAGCCGGATCCTGGCAAAATCCTCGTCGCTGTAGCGTTCGCGGGAGGATGGGCTGGTGTTCACCGTACCCAGCGGGCTCATCTCGGTCATGCCCCAGCCGACCCGGGTCTCGACGCCGTAGGTGTCGAAATCCTCCATGACCGACAGGGGACAGGCGGCGCCCCCGACGATCACGCGCTGCAAGGAATCCACCCGGTTGCCGGAGGACTTGAGGTAGGCCAGCAGGCTCAGCCACACCGTGGGCACGCCGGCCGAAAGCGTGACGCCCTCCTCGTTGATCAGCGTGGCCAGCGTCTCACCATCCCCCATCTTGTTGCCCGGAAATACCAGCCTGGCCCCGGCCATCGGGGCGGAATAGGGGACACCCCAGGCATTGACGTGAAACATGGGGACGATGGGCAGAATGGTGTCCCGGTGCGAGACCCCCATGGCGTCGGGCATCATGCTGCCATAGGCATGCAGGATGGTGGAACGGTGGGAGTACATCACGCCCTTGGGGTTGCCCGTGGTACCCGAGGTGTAGCACAGGGCGCAGGCGGCATTTTCGTCCAGCTCCGGCCATGTGAACTCGTCGCTCTCTCCCGCCAGCAGGCTTTCATAACAGATCAGGTTGGGCAGGTTGCTCCGGGGCATATGCTCCTGAGTGGTCAGGACAACCCAACCCTGAACACCAGGGCACTCACCGGCAAGACCCTCCACCAGCGGCACAAAATCCGGGTCCAGGAATACGTAGCGGTCCTGCGCATGGTTGATGATGTAGGTGATCTGTTCGGGGAACAGGCGGGGGTTGATAGTGTGGCAGACATAGCCACTGCAGGCGGCTGCGTAATAGGTTTCGAAGTGACGGTAGTCGTTCCAGGCCAGGGTCGCAATACGATCACCCTGCGCCAGACTCCAGCGGGCGATGGCGTTGGCCAGCTGCCGGGTACGCGCGAATGCTTCGCGGTAGTTGTAACGGTGCCGCGGATTGTCCCGTGTCACCGACACGATCTCGGCCGTGCCGTTGACCCGCTCTGCATGCTCCATGATGGCGGTAATCGACAGCTTCGTATCCATCATCAAACCATTCATATTTCTGCTCCTGCTCTACTGCGGTTCATATCCCGAACATCTCCCAGGTGTCATCTGCCTCGTGATGTATGGCGCGACTCTCGTGTCGGAGCTTTATCAGATGCGCACTGAGAGACAACTTGGCCATCTCATGCAGGCCCTCGTCGACGTCGTCGTATACCACCTTGACCAGTTGGTCCAGGGGCGCACGGCCGGTCTGGCGAAGCCCCCGGATGACCTTGCTCTCCCGCTGCAGGCGGTGGTTGACCAGCCACTCCACGACGGCGCGGGAATCCTCCATCAGCTCGCCATGGCCCGGGGCGATAAATTTCAGGGGGTAGCGCAGCAGCAGTTGCAGCGACTCGATGTAGGCCTTCATATCACCGCTGGGGGGAACAATGACCACGGTGGATCCATTCATGATGTGATCCCCGGCAAAGAGCATCTGCTCCTCTTCCAGGAAGAAACAGAAATGGTTGCTGACATGGCCGGGCGTGTGCACCGCCCGCAGGGTGAACTCTTTCGTCGCCAGCACGTCGTCGTGCTGCAGTTCGCGCGCGGGCCGGAACGTGTCATCCTGGAACATGTCGTCTGCCGGTGAAGCGCCGATGACCTCGGCACCGGTAGCCTCGGCAACAGCCTGCCACGCGGGGGAGTGATCGGGATGGGTGTGGGTACAGACGATCCAGCGAATGCGATCACCGGCGGTTTGTAGAATGGCATCGATATGCGCGGGAATCGCCGGCCCGGGATCGAGCACGGCGACTTCGTCGTCGCCCAACAGATAGGTATTCGTGCCGGCGCCGGTCATGACCCCGGGGTTGGGGGCAACGATTCGCCGCACCCGGCTGTTGAGACGAAAGGGAATCCCGTGGTCGAGCATCCTCTGTCGTACCCTAGACCAGGTTGGTAATGGGGACGGCAGGATTCACGTCGGCCTCGTAATCCACTCCATCGACCTCGAAGCCAAACAGCTGCAGGAATTCGCGCTTGTAACCCTCGAAGTCGGATCGCTGTCGCAGGTTATCGGTACTGATACCATCCCACAACGCCGCCACGGCGGCCTGGACGTCGGGATCCAGCTCCTTGCGGTCCGCTCTCAGGCGGCCCTCCTCGTCAAACCGGGGTGCGTCGCCGTAGAGTGAGTCGCGGAACAGTCCGTCGATCTGCTCGATACAGCCCTCGTGGACGTCGCGTTCCTTCATGACCTTGAACAGCAGAGCCAGGTAGATGGGCATGGCGGGAATGGCGGCGCTGGCCTGGGTTACCACGGCCTTGAGTACGGACACCCTGGCGTCACCGCCCTTTTTCGCCAGCCGTTCACGGATATCGATAACCCGTTTGTCCAGGTCTTTCTTGGCGGCACCGATGGTGCCATGCCAGTAGATATCCCAGGTGAGTTTCTCGCCGATGTAGGTGTAGGCCGTGGTCTTTGCCCCCTCTGCCAGCACCCCGGCGTCATCCAGGGCCTCGATCCACATCTGCCAGTCTTCCCCGCCCATTACGGCCACGGTGTTGTCGATCTCTTCCTGGGTCGCCTGTTCCAGGTGGAAGTCCTGCACCTCCTCCTTGTCCGTGTTGACGCCCTTCTGCACCGTATCACCGCCGATAGGCTTGAGAGTGGAACTGTGGATGACCCCCGTTACCGGATGCTGACGCCTGGGGGCCGCCAGGCTGTAGACCACCAGGTCCACCTGCCCCAGGTCAGCCCTGATGGTGTCGATGGCTTTGTGCTTGATCTCATCGGAAAATGCATCGCCATTAATGCTCTTGGCGTACAGCCCTTCCGCCTCGGCGAAGGTGTGAAACGCGGCGGAGTTGTACCAGCCCGCGGTGCCGGTTTTCTTCTCCGTGCCTTCCTTCTCGAAAAAGATCCCCAGGGTGGCGGCGCCGGACCCGAAGGCGGCGGTGATGCGCGAGGCGAGTCCGTAACCGGTGGATGCGCCGATCACAAGCACCCTTTTCGGGCCGTTTTCGATAAGGCCGTGGGACTTCACATAGTCTATCTGGTGCTTCACGTTGGCTGCGCAGCCGGCCGGGTGTGTCGTCGTGCAGAGAAAGCCGCGGACGCGGGGCTTGATGATCATCGTTCGGGTCATCCTGGTTCTGGTGACTGGGGCGGGCGACGCCCGGCAACGGACCGGGAAGTTTAGCATAAGGCCAACGGACTCCGGCAAGCGGTGTCCTGGTGTCCGCCGATGACTTACAATGCCCGGCCCCGACACGCCCGGCCACAGCCATATCCCATACCATGCCCGATTCCCCCCTTCTTTACGCCACACCTGCAGACTGGACGAAAACAGTACTGGCTGACTTCGACAGCTTCCTGCTGGACCATGCGGCGGCAGAAAAAAAGGCTTCCGGCATGGCCATCTCCATGCTCTCCCACTACCCGGACCGGGTGGAGCTGGTAGCAGCCATGGCGGACCTGGCGGTAGAGGAATTGACCCACTATCGCGAGGTGGTCAAATGGATCCACCGGCGCGGCCTGCTGACTGAGGCCGATCGCAAAGACCCTTACGTGCTGGCCTTTCGCGAGCACATTCGCCAGGGGCGTGAGGTATACCTGCTGGACCGCTTGCTGACCGCCAGCATCATCGAGGCCCGCGGCGCGGAGCGCTTCGCCCTGGTGGCAGAGGCGCTGGAACCCGGACC
>JAHEEV010000141.1 GCA_024640505.1 Halieaceae bacterium | reverse complement strand
GGGCCTGTGGCATGTTGTCGCACCCTGTGCGGTCTAAGTTGTTGATACAGTACCGCCTGATTGTTTCGTCGGCAGGTTTACGTAAATAGTTCACAACTATCCGCGGTCCGTAATTCGTATAGTATCCGGGCGCAAGCAAGGCGGTGCCGAAGTACGGAACCGAAGACCAGAATAAAATGGAGATTCAAGCCATGTTCAACCTGTCCCCTCGCAAGCAACTGTCTGCAGCCGTGCTGCTGGCCTCTGGCCTGGCCGCCGGCAACGCTGTCGCCCAACTGGAAGAGGTCATTGTTACCGCCCAGAAGCGGGAGCAGTCCCTGCAGGACACGCCTATCGCCATCACCGCCTTCGACCAGGCGGCGATCGAGGCCCAGCGCATCACCAATGTGAAGGACCTGGCGCTGTTTGCCCCGAATATGCAGATAGCCGAGTCACCGTCCGGCACCAGTGGCGCTACCATCTCTATCCGCGGCGCCCAGACCATCAACCCGGCGATCACCTGGGAGCCGGCGGTGGGCATGTATCTGGATGGCGTATTCCTCGGCAAGAACCTGGGGGGTATTTTCGAGATAGCGGAACTGGAGCGGGTTGAGGTCCTGCGCGGGCCCCAGGGCACGCTGTACGGGAAGAACACGGTGGGCGGCGCGATCAACCTGATCACCCGCCAGCCCGAACGGGAGTTCGGGGGCCAGGTGGATCTCTCTATGGGCAACGAGGGCTACCAGGAGGGCAGGATACGGCTCGATACCGGCGAGCTGGGGCCTTTCCGTGCCAGTGCCGCCTACCTCAAGGCGGAGCGCGACGGTTTTTATGACAACGTCGACCTCGATCCCACCATGGGCCAGAACCCCTTCGTCAATCCGCGCTCCAGCGACGAGTTCAACGACCTGGACAACGAAGTCTTTCGCCTGGATGCCGTGCTGGAGCTGACCGACAATTTCTCGGCCCGCTATTCCTACGACTACAGTGACCGGGAGCAACGGCCCTCCAAGGGACAGCTCACTGACGTCAATGAATTCCTGTTCGAACTCAATGGTGCGGGATTCCTGGCGCCGTTGCTGGATCTGTACACGGTGCCGGAAAGCAAGAATGCCGACAAGATCAGCAATGACTGGTCGCTGTATGAAAATGCAGAAACGGACGGGCACGCCCTGTTCCTCGACTGGAACGCCGGCGACTGGGGCTTCATGGGCGATGTGACCCTGAAATCGATCACCGCCTACAGGCAGCTGGATTACAACGACGCCGTCGACATCGACGGATCGCCCATGGATCTATTCCACTCGGGGCGCGACATCGATTACGACCAGTTCAGCCAGGAATTTCAGCTGTTGGGTAGTACCGACCACCTCAACTACGTGCTTGGCCTGTATTACTTCGAGGAAGAGGCCGATGTCCTCAACCCCATCACCTTTTTCGGACTGTTCGGCGTACCCACGGACGCAAATGAGTACGGGCTGGACAACGATTCCATCGCGGTCTTTGGTCAGGCGGACTGGAACCCCGCTTCCCTCGAGCGCCTGACCCTCTCCCTGGGCCTGAGATATACGGAGGAGAACCGCGACCAGTATATTTTCCACCCCAACACCTCCACGGGCGGTGTAGGTGCTTTCGATGAGCAGGATGACGATACCTGGGACAATATTTCAGGCACCTTCGTGGCTGCCTGGGACCTGACGGATGACATCAACCTCTACGGCCGGGTGGCCCAGGGGTGGAAATCGGGCGGTTTCAACGGCGAGGCGCCCGACGCGGCCTCCTTCCTCGAGGGCTACGACGAGGAGGAGGTGATCTCCTACGAAGCGGGCATGAAGTCGCGCTTCGCGGACGACAGGCTGCAGCTTAACGTGGCCGCCTTCTACAACGAAATCGACGATATGCAGGTTTCGGTATTCCTCGAGGGCTCCGGCGGTGCGGCCTCCAATGTGCAGAACGCCGGTAAGGCCACGTTCCAGGGGTTTGAGGTCGAGCTCGCGTGGCAGCTGCTGGATGCCCTGCGGCTTTCGGCCAACTATGGGTACCTGGACGGTGAGTACGACGAGTTCATCGAAAATGGCGTCAACGTCAAAAATGACAAAGATCTGCCCTACGCGCCGGAAAATACGGCGAGCATCATGCTCGACTGGGCCGTGGGCAACTGGGGCTGGGGCAACCTGGACCTGCACGTCGACTGGAACTTCAACGACGAGTACCTGCCCTATATCGAGCCCAGCCAGAACGCGACGAGTCAGATCGACAGCTACGATATCCTCAATGCCAGCCTGATTCTCAGCGAGGTGGCTATTGGTTCCAACATGTCCATGCAGTTCGGCATCTGGGGCAAGAACATCACCGACGAGGAGTATCGCCAGAACACCATTCCCTTCGGGCTCTGGACGATCAGCTATTATGGCGCCCCGGCCACTTACGGCTTCGACGCCAGGCTGAATTTCTAGTTGCGAGAATGGGGCGGGGTCCGGGACCCCGGCCGCTGCACGCTACCAGCCGGGCATTGCCCGGCTTTTTTCTGTTCGGCATCCCGACAATACTTGAAAAATAAAAAAACATACTGTAAGTTCAAATGCGCTTTCCGGGGGTGCAACCTGGAAGCGTGTCGGCCCGTGAAGCACAGATTCGAGAGGTATTGCCATGAGTGACCTTGACCCGTTCCGCCAGGAGACCCGCGCCTGGCTGGAGGAAAACTGCCCCGAGAGTATGCGCACCCCGGTTCGCAGTTTTCTGGAGATGTATTCGGGTGGTCGTAACCCGGAGATTGATCACCCGGACCAGAAGGTCTGGTGCGATCGCATGGCCGAGCGCGGCTGGACGGTCCCCCAGTGGCCGAAGGAATATGGTGGCGGGGGCCTGGATCGTGACGAGGTCAAGGTGCTGCGCGAGGAGATGGCCCGGATCAATGCCCGCAGCCCGCTGGACAGCTTCGGCATTTCCATGCTGGGACCGGCCCTGCTCAAGTTCGGCAACGAGGAGCAGAAACTGGAGCACCTGCCCAAAATCTGTCGCGGGGAAATTCGCTGGTGCCAGGGCTACTCAGAGCCCAACGCGGGCTCCGATCTCGCCAGCCTGGCGACGCGTGCGGAGGACAAGGGCGACCACTACCTGATCAACGGCCAGAAAGTGTGGACCTCCTACGCGGACAAGGCGGACTGGATCTTCTGCCTGGTGCGGACCGACAACAGCGGCTCCAAACACGAGGGCATCAGTTTCGTACTGTTTGATATGGACCAACCGGGCGTCACCGTGCGCCCGATCAGGCTGATCAGCGGCTCCTCGCCTTTCTGTGAGACCTTTTTCGACAACGCCAGGGCGGAGAAAAAGGACCTGGTGGGTGCAGAGGGCAATGGCTGGACCATCGCCAAATACCTGCTGACTCATGAGCGGGAGATGATTTCCGGCTTTGGCGCTGCGCCGAAAAAATCCGTAGGCCAGCTGGCGATGGAGTCGATGGGGGCAGATGCCTCCGGGCGCCTGGCCAATTCGATATTGCGCCAGAACATCGCCCAGTACCAGCTCGATACGTTTGCGTTCGCCGCTACCATGGCGCGCGTCGGGGATGAGGCGAAGGCCGGTCAGGGCCTCGGCGCCGCTTCCTCGATCTTCAAGTACTACGGCACCGAACTGAACAAGCGCCGCAATGAGCTCAACCTGGCGGCGCTGGGCGAACCCGCCCTGGGCTGGGAGGGGGATGCCTACCGGGGTGGCGCGGTCAGTCGCGACTGGCTTCGCTCCAAGGGCAACTCCATTGAGGGCGGCACGTCGGAGGTGCAGTTGAACATCATCGCCAAGCGGGTGCTCGGCCTGCCGGACGAGTAAGGAGAAACGGATATGGCACTGGTATTGAATGAAGAGCAGGTCATGCTCAGGGATTCCGCCGCGGGTTTTTTGGCAGAGAAAGCCACGGTGGCCCAACTGCGGGAACTGCGCGACAGCGGGAGTGAGCGAGGCTTCGACGAGAGCGTCTGGCGCGAGATGGCGGAGATGGGCTGGGCCGGCATCGCCATACCGGAGGCTTTTGGCGGTTTGGGTTATGGCTACACCGGCCTGGGCCTGGTGTTGGAGCAGGCCGGGCGCAATCTCAGCGTCAGTCCGCTGCAGTCATCGGTATTGGTGGCGGCAACGGTGATTGCCGAACTGGGCGGCGATGGGCAGAAAGAACAGTTGCTGCCGGCGATCGCCGCCGGTGAAAAGCTGGTGACCCTGGCCCTGCAGGAAGGCCCCCACCACGCGCCGGCCCAGGTGGCCACGACCGCGGAGGCCGCGGGCGATGACTGGGTGCTGAGTGGATGCAAGGTGCTGGTGCTGGATGCCCATGTAGCGGACAGCTTCATCGTGATTGCGCGCAGTGGCGGCCGGGCCGGCGAAGAGTCGGGCTTGAGCGCGTTCCTTGTGGATGCCGGTACGCCGGGTGTGTCGTTGGAACGCCGCTCGCTGGTGGATGCGCGCAATGCGGGCGTTCTCTCCCTGGAAAGCGTGCGGGTGCCCGCAGCCAGTCTGCTCGGCCCGGCCGGCGATGCCTGGTCCGGTCTCAACCGTGCCCTGGACATCGCCAATATCGGCCTGGCCTCGGAACTGCTGGGCCTGTCGGCAGAAGCCTTCGAGCGAACCGTGGGGTATCTCAAGGAACGCAAGCAGTTCGGCCGGGTCATCGGCTCCTTCCAGGGCCTGCAGCACCGTGCGGCCGAACTCTTCGCGGAACTGGAACTGGCGCGGTCTATCGTGCTGCAGGCACTGCAGGCCATCGATGACGGGCAGGAAGACCTGTCCCTGATGGCCAGCGCCGCCAAGGCCAAGCTGTGCGAGGTGGCTCAGCGAGCCACCAATGAGGGCATACAGATGCACGGTGGCATCGGCATGACCGACGAGCACGAGATCGGCTTTTTCATCAAGCGCGCCCGCGTTGCCCAGCACACGTTTGGCGACTATAACTATCACCTGGACCGTTTCGCGCAACTGAGCGGCTTTTAATCGCTGTCGGTGCGCATTCCCACTTCCACACCCCCGTCGAGGCGGGGGCGGGAGAACAAGGGGCAGAATGAATCCCGAACTTGCAAAATTCGATGACGCCGTAGCCACCCTGACTGCCGCGGGCCAGCCGTTTGAACTCGATACCGTCGAGATCGGTGGCGCGTGTTTCCGCAACTACGCCGCCATGCCGGCCAACCTGGGCCAGTACTTCAAGGTCATGCAGCAGCACTCGGCCAAGGAGTTCGCCGTTTACCTGGAGCAACGCTACACCTTCGCTGAGGCTTATGCGCACAGTGCGGCCTTCGCCAGGGCCCTGATCGAGCACTATGGTGTGGCCAAGGGGGACCGGGTGGCGATTCTCAGCCGCAATAATCCGCAGTGGATGATGGCGTTCATCGCGACCCTGTCCATTGGCGCGGTGGCGGTGCCCATGAACGCCTGGTGGACTGCGGAGGAGCTGGACTACGGCTTCGATGACAGCGGGGCCACCGTGGTGGTGGCGGATCGGCAGCGGATCGAGCGCCTGGCACCTATTGCCGCCAGGCACAGCCTGCGGATCATATCCGTTGACGACTGTTCCGGTCTGGATCAGGAGCACACGCCCTTTGCGGAACTCGTGACCCGGTTCTCCGGGGCGGAGATGCCCGCCCAGGAGGTCCTGCCGGACGACTATGCCACCATTATGTACACCTCGGGCTCCACCGGACATCCCAAGGGGGCTCTCTCCTCGCACCGCGGCATCCTGTCGGCGCTGTACAGCTGGATGCTGATGGGTACCGCCACCAAAATGATCGCCGGCGAAGATGCGGCGGGGGATAAAAACCCGCCGGTGGGGCTGCTGACCATCCCCCTGTTCCACTGTACCGCCAGTCATTCCGCCTTCCTGCTGTCGCTGATCGTCGGGCGCAAGCTGGTGATCATGCACAAGTGGGATCCCCAGGAGGCGCTGCGGCTGATCGAACAGGAGCGCGTCACCTGGTTCAATGGCGTACCCACCATGTCTGCCGAGCTGCAGGCGGCGGCGGAGAACTCCGAGCGGGACCTCTCCTCACTGAAGGAGATTATGGCCGGCGGTGCCGCCCGTCCCCCGGATCAGGTCCGCAAGATCACGGGCACGTTCAGGAATTCCAGTGCCGGTATCGGTTACGGCCTGACCGAAACCAACGCGCTGGGTGCGGTGAACGCCGGCACTTTTTATGCGGCCAACCCGAGCAGTACCGGCCGCGCAGTGCCCGCGGTGACCGAATTCAGGGTGATGGGTGAGGACGGTAAAGCCCTGGCCACGGGTGAGCGTGGCGAGGTCTGTATCAAGTCGCCGGCCAACGTGCTGGGCTATTGGCGCAAACCCGAGGCCACTGCCGAAGCCTTTGTCGATGGCTGGTTTCACACGGGCGACGTGGGCTACCTCGACCAGGACGGCTTCCTCTATATTGTCGACCGTATCAAGGAGATCATTATCCGCGGCGGCGAAAACATCAGCTGCCTGGAAGTAGAGGCGGCAATCTACAGCCACCCCGCCGTGTTCGAGGCGGCTGTCTTCGGCCTGCCGGACGAGCGCCTGGGGGAGGTCGTGGGGGCGGCCGTCGTGCTCAAGGAAGGCGCGGAACTGACGTCGGACGAACTCCGGGAATTCCTCGCGGATCACCTGGCTGGTTTCAAGATCCCGGAACACCTGTGGTTCCGGGCCGAGCAGCTGCCGCGCATTGCCTCCGGCAAGATCTTCAAACGCCAGCTCAAGGCGGACTACACCGCGGAGCTGGCAGGATGACCTCGAGCCTGGCTGAATGAGCCCGGCCCTGTGGTGAGTTTTCGTCTGAGAGCGGTGCGGGACTGCATCAGCGTGTCCCCGCCTCGGCCCTGATCGCCGGGGTGCGAAGTGCTTCGGGCACTATTCAGCGCGTTTCAGCCAGTATTTTTGAACACAACGTTAAGTAGGAGAGCAGAGTATGGATCTGGGAATCAGCGAGAATGTGGCCCCGCTTCTGGAGGAGGTCAAGCGCTTCATGGCCGAGGAAATCGCGCCCGTGGAGGGCGAGTTCCTGAGCGAAATCGATGTGGGTGACCGCTGGCAGCACACGGCACGCCAGACAGAAATCCTGGAAGGCCTGAAGGACAAGGCCAGGGCCAGGGGATTGTGGAACTTTTTCCTCACCGATGGTGACGCCGGCTCAGGTCTCAATACGGTGGAGTACGCCTACCTGGCGGAGGAGATGGGGAAATCGCATATCGCGGCAGAAGTGTTCAACTGCTCTGCGCCGGACACCGGCAATATGGAGGTGTTGCACAAATACGGCAGCGAGGCCCAGAAGAAGCAGTGGCTGGAGCCCCTGATGAATGGCGAGATCCGCTCCGCCTACGCCATGACAGAGCCGGGTGTGGCCTCCTCCGATGCCACCAATATCTGCACGCAGGCCGTGCTGGACGGCGATGAGTGGGTGATCAATGGCGAGAAGCACTATGTATCCGGCGCGGGCGATCCCCGCTGCAAAATCATGATCGTGATGGTGAAGACGGATCCTGACGCGCCCAAGCACCTGCAGCAGTCGCAGATCCTGGTACCCACGGACGCTCCCGGGTTCGAGAATATCCGGGCGATGAACGTTTTCTCCATGGACGACGCCCCCCACGGACATATGCACCAGAAGTTCGTCGACTGCCGGGTCCCCAGGGACAACATCATACTGGGTCCCGGCCGCGGTTTTGAAATCTCCCAGGGCCGGCTCGGCCCGGGTCGCATTCATCACTGCATGCGCGCCATCGGCGCCGCGGAAAAGGCCCTGCAACTGCTCTGTGAGCGCGCTGTCTCCCGCACCGCTTTCGGCAAACCCCTGGCCCGGCTGGGAGGCAACGTGGATATCGTCGCCAACGCGCGCATGGACATCGAACAGGCACGGTTGCTCACGCTCAAGACCGCCTGGATGATGGACAACGTGGATCCCAAGGAGGCGAGGGTGTGGATCTCCATGATCAAGACCGCGGTGCCCAATGTCTCCATCCGCATCGTCGACGAGGCGATCCAGATGTTCGGTGCCCTGGGAGTCTCCCAGGACACGCCGTTGGCGGGTATGTACATGGCCCAGCGCACACTGCGCCTGGCGGATGGCCCGGATGCGGTGCACCGCATGGTGGTGGGGCGTCACGAACTCAGGAAGTACACCGCGCAGCAGGACGTCAACGCCACCTTCCGGGATGGTTGATCTGTCGGCATCG